>JAUNTL010000094.1 GCA_030538705.1 Paracoccus sp. (in: a-proteobacteria)
CTCTCCGCTCTCCGCTTGCGACAGGTGCCGGGTTGGGCCGTGGTCACGCCCCGGCCTATGGCCGGATGCCGGCCGAACTGGGCTTTATCAATGAAAGCGCCGGTTCGACCGGCATTTGCCGGCCGGATCATGATGGTTTTTTGCCCTCGCCAGCGCCCGGGACGAGGCCGATAGGCAGCCGGGCCATGTCAGCCGTCCCTTGATGCGCCATGACGATGATCCTGCGCCCGCATGCATGTCGGCCCGCCCGAAGCGGCGCCAATGGACGCGGTGCCGGGATCGCCCGGCCCCGGACCGCCCAGTACCTCGCTGCCCGGATATCTGCGCACAGGGCGGCACCTGCCGGCGGGCCGCGCTCCGCTGCCCCCAGCGGCGCCAGATCACAAAAAGCTCTGCGGGTCGATATCGACCGACAGGCGCAGATTGGCGGGCGGGCGGAGCGCCGCCAGCCAGTCGCTGATCGCCTGCTGGATCGGGGCCTGACGTGGGGCACGGATCAGCATCCGCATGCGGTGGCGGCCGCGAATCCGGGCGATGGGGGCGGGCGCGGGGCCGAACAGCTCGCCCCCGGCGGCGCGGATCGGGGCGGCGCGCGCCGCCAGATCGCGCGCGAATGCGGCCAGAAGCGCGGGATCGGGATGCGACATGATGATCCCGGCCAGCCGGCCAAAGGGCGGCATCCCGGCCTTTTGGCGCATCGCGGCCTCGGCGTTCCAGAACCCTTCATCGTCGCCCGACAGGATGGCGCGGATCACCGGATGGTCGGGCTGGTGAGTTTGCAGCAAGGCCAGCCCCGGCCGGTCCCCCGGCTGGCGCCCGGCCCGGCCGGCAACCTGCCGCATCAGCTGGAACGAGCGCTCGGCAGCACGCAGATCGGCCCCTTGCAGCCCCAGATCGGCGTCGATCACGCCGACCAGTGTCAGGCGCGGGAAATTATGCCCTTTGGCGACGATCTGGGTGCCGATGATGATGTCGCAATCGCCCCGTGAAATGCCGGCAATCGCCTCTTTCAGGGCGCGGGCCGAGCCGAACAGATCCGATGACAGCACCGTTGTGCGCGCCTCGGGAAAGCGCGCGGCGACCTCTTCCGCCACCCGCTCGACACCGGGGCCGATGGGCGCCAGCCGCCCCTCGGTCCCGCATGAGGGGCAAGCGGTGGGGATCGGATGAGATTCGCCGCATTGGTGGCAGATCAGGCGGTTGTGAAAGCGATGCTCGACCATGCGCGCGTCGCATTCTGTGCAACCGACCTGCTGGCCGCAGGCCCGGCATACCGTTACCGGCGCATAGCCGCGCCGGTTCAGAAACACCATCGCCTGTTCGCCGCGTGCGATGCGCGTCCCGATCGCCTGTGCCAGATCGGGCGATATCCAGCGCCCCGCCGGCATGTCCTGTCCGCGCAGGTCAATGCTGCGCATCTCGGGCAGTTCGGCCTCGCCGTAGCGGGCGCGCAGATCGAGGCGGGTGTATTTGCCCGCCCCCGCGTTGACCCAGCTTTCAAGACTGGGCGTGGCCGAGGCCAGAATCACCTGCGCGCGCGCGATGTGACCGCGCAGAACGGCCATGTCGCGGGCGGAATAATAGACGCCATCCTCTTGTTTATAGGACGTGTCATGCTCTTCATCGACGACGATCAGGCCGAGATCGCGAAACGGCAGGAACAGCGCCGAGCGCGCGCCGACGACCAGCCCCGCCTCGCCACGCGCGGCCATGTGCCACAGCCGGCGCCGCTCGGTCCGGGTGATGCCGGAATGCCATTCACCGGGGCGGGCGCCGAAACGTGCCTCGACGCGGTCGAGGAACTCGGCAGAAAGGGCGATTTCGGGCAACAGGACAAGGGCCTGCCGGCCCATGCGCAGGGTTTCGGCCACGGCCTCCAGATAGACCTCGGTTTTGCCGGATCCGGTGACGCCGCGCAGCAGGGTCGTGCCGTATTGCGCCGCGCGGATGGCATCGCGCAACGCGGTGGCGGCGGCGGCCTGATCGGGCGCCAGTGCCTTGCCGGGCAGATCGGGGTCAAGGCACGCAAAGGGCTGGTCTGCCGGTGCCCTGATCTCGGCCAATGTGCCGGCGGTGACCAGTCCGCGGACGACCCCCGGCCCGACCCCGGCCAGCTGTGCCAGCTCTGCCAGGGCGAAACCGGCCCCGCCATGTTCCGCGATCACCCGCAGCACGGCGGCGCGCGCCCCGGTCATGCGGGCGGGTGGGGGGCCTGCGGGCACGATGATGCGTCGCGCGGCCGCTGGGCGGTCCAGATCGGGGGCGCGCATCGCCATGCGCAGCATCATCGGCAGCGGTGTCAGCGTATAATCGGCCGCCCGCGCCAGAAACTCGCGCAATTCGGCCGACAGGGCCGGGGCCTCGGCTGCGTGGATCACCGGGCGCAGGCGCGCGGCGTCGATGCGCGCGTCACAGCCCGCACCCCAGACGACGCCCAGAACCCGGCGCGGGCCAAGCGGACAGATCACGATCTGGCCTGCCGCCACACCGCCCCCGGGCGCCAGATAATCCAGCATTCCGACCGGGCCGGCGGTCAGCACGGCGATGCGTTCGCCCTGTGTAAAGAAATCGGTGTCTGTCATCATCCGCGTCCGGGGTCGGTGCAAACTGGCGATTTGCCGCGCGAAAAACAAGCACCCCGGCTTTCGGCAGGGGGCGCGATGCGTTATCACATGCCCGAGGCCAATCAGGAGAGCGCCATGAAATTCTTTGTCGATACCGCCGATGTCGATGCCATCCGCGAGCTGAACGATCTGGGGATGGTTGACGGGGTGACGACCAACCCTTCGCTGATCCTCAAATCGGGGCGCGATATCGAAGAGGTCACGCGCGAGATCTGCGGAATCGTCGATGGCCCCGTATCCGCCGAGGTCGTGGCCGAAAAGGCCGAGGACATGATCCGCGAGGGCCGGCATCTGGCCGCCATCGCCGATAATATCGCCGTCAAGGTGCCGCTGACCTGGGACGGGCTGCGTGCCTGCCGGGCGCTGTCGGACGCCGGCCATATGGTCAATGTCACGCTGTGCTTCAGCCCGGCCCAGGCGATTCTGGCGGCCAAGGCGGGGGCGACCTTTATCAGCCCGTTCATCGGCCGGCTGGATGATATCCATCTGGACGGGATGGAGCTGATCGCCGATATCCGCACGATCTATGATAATTACGGCTATGAGACGCAGATCCTCGCCGCCTCGATCCGCAATGTGAACCATATCATCGAGGCCGGCCGTATCGGGGCGGATGTCATTACCGCACCGCCCGCCGTGATCAAGGCGATGGCAACCCACCCGCTGACCGACAAGGGGCTGGAACAGTTCAACAAGGACTGGGCCGCGACAGGCCAGAAGATCGGCGCATGAGCAGCGCCCCGCTCAGCCCCGAGCAGCGCGAGGCGTTGCTGGCGGATCCCGGCGCGATCCTGAAGGACCGCGATCTCATGCGTGCCATCGTCGGCGCGCATGAGGCCGGGGTGGGCGAGAATGTGATCGACATCCGAGGCCGCGCCATGACGGCCCTGGAAACCCGGCTTGACCGGCTGGAGGCGGCGCATGAAAGCGTCATCGCCGCCGCCTATGAAAACCAATCCGGGATGAACACCATCCACCGCGCCGTGCTGTCCTTGCTGGCGCCGGTGGATTTCGACGGCTTTCTGGAAAACCTTCAGGGTGATCTGGCCGATATCCTGCGCGTTGACACGCTGATTCTGGTCATGGAAACCGCGACCAAGGAAGGCGCGCCCGAACTGGGCGGTCCGCTGACCATGGTGCCGGCGGGCACGGTCGCGGGTGCCATCGCCGGCGGCCGGCGCGGGCAGCTGTCGGGCGAGGTGATCCTGCGCCGGTTGTCGGGTGTGACGGCCGGGCTGCACGGTGCGCCGGTGGCATCCGAGGCGCTGATCCCGCTGGATCTGGGTGCCGGACGGATGCCCGCCATGCTGCTGATGGGCGCGTCCGAGCCGGGGCGGTTCAGCGCCGCGCAGGGCACCGATCTGCTGCGCTTTTTCGGTCAGGCATTCCGGCTGGTCCTGCTGCGCTGGCTGGAGGAATGAGCGCGCCGCTGGCGCTGACGCCTGCGATGGCCGATGCGCTGGCGCGTTTTCTGGATGCCGAGGCGGCGGCGCGCGACCGTTCGGCCCATACGATCACCGCCTATCGCGACGACAATGTCGCGTTTCTGGCCTTTCTGGGCGGTTATCACGGCGCGGGCGTGACGCCGGCGTCGCTGGCCGGGCTGCGGCAGGCCGACATCAGGGCCTTTGCCGCGGCCGAAAGGGCGCGCGGGCTGTCGGCGCGGTCGCTGGCGCGGCGGTTGTCGGCGGTGCGTGCCTTTCTGCGCTGGATGTCTGATCGCGAAGGCTATGACCTCTCGGCGGCGCTGTCGGTGCGGGGGCCGAAGTATCGCCGCTCCCTGCCGCGCCCGCTGGCGCCCGATCAGGCGCGCGCGCTGCTTGATCATGCCGGGGAACACCACCCCGAGCCGTGGATCGCGGCGCGCGATACTGCGGTGCTGACCCTGCTTTACGGCAGCGGGCTGCGTATCTCCGAGGCGCTGGCGCTGATGGGGCGGGACTGGCCGATGGCTGATGCGCTGCTGATCCGGGGCAAGGGCGGGCGCGAGCGTATGGTTCCCGTCCTGCCCGTCACGCGCGCGGCGATTGCCGCCTATCTGGACCTGTCACCATGGCCGTTGGACCGTGACGGCGCGCTGTTTCGCGGGGCGCGCGGCGGCCCGCTGCGCGCCAATGTGCTGGAGGGCGCGATGGCCCGGATGCGTCAGGCGCTTGGCCTGCCGCCGACCGCCACGCCGCACGCGCTGCGCCATTCCTTTGCCACGCATCTTTTGTCTGCCGGCGGTGATCTGCGCACCATTCAGGAACTGCTCGGCCATGCCAGTCTGGCGACGACGCAGGTCTATACCGGCGTCGATGATGCCCGGCTGCTGGAGGTATACCGCCGCGCCCATCCGCGCGGGTGAATACCTTGCCGCAGAGATGGCGCGTCTCTATCCTGTCACTGTCCCCGCATGGAGCAATCCGATGAAAGTCGCATTATTCGTCGCCTCGCTGGCCCTGATGCCCGCTGCCGGATTTGCGCAGGGCGTGACCGCGTGCGGCGATTTTCTGGCGGCCAGTGGCATCGCCGCGCCGCCCGAAGGGCTGAATGATGCCGTCGCCGCCGATATCCTGCGCCACGCGCTGATGCACTTTGCCTTTGACCCCTTGCTGCTGGAGGACATCTTTGGCACCCGCTATGCGCCGGCGATGGCGGTGCCGTCGGATGGCTGTTCGGCCGCGCAGCTGGCGGCGCTGACGGCCAATCTGGGCGCTATTCCCGGCGCGCAGCCGGTCAGCGATCCGGCGCAGCTTTATGGCACATGGGTTTCGGATGATATCCTGACCGAGACAACCGGGCTGACCGTCAGCGGCCGCGAGGTGCTGGTGATCGGCCCGCCCGATGCAGACCACCGGCCCGGGGGCGGCGCGGCGATCTCGATCCGGCAATACTGGTTCAAGCCGGTCTTTGGCCATCGAGCGCCGATCTGGGACGAGAATGGCGAATACCTTGGCCTTGTGACGCAAGGGACGCTGGAGACGCAGGACGGGCACAGCTATCGTCGGGGTCTGATGGACGCCGCGCCGGACTATACCGATATCGCATTTCTGGGAAACCGTGGCGAGGATCTGTTCCTTCAGGCGCGCCTGAACCATTTTGATCAGCCGGTCGATTTCGCGCTGAACGGCGATACGCTGGTCATGGGGGTCGAGCGGCGGATGCCGCTGTTTTTCATCGGCAAGCGCGCAGAGATGACCTATCACCGCACCGCCGAGGGCAGCCCCGAGGCCGCGCTGAGGCTCGTGACGGCGATGGGGGTGCCGGCCGGGCGCTATTTCTCCTGTCTGATGCGCGGGATCAGCGGCAATGACCCCGCGCTTGACGTCCTGTTTGCGCCGGACGGCATTCAAGGCGCCGTGGCGCTTGCGCATGACCTTATCAGGAACGTTCGCCAGATGGACGCCCTGCGCGCGCAGGTCCGGCGCGGCGAGCAGATGTCTGACGAGGATCAGGCCGTAATGATCGCAGCGGCAGAGCGCGGGATCGCGCTGACCGAGCAAATGGACCCGCTGCGCGACGCCCTTCTTGCCGGTGAAATCTGCCCCGACCCCGAGCGCGTCGAGTTCTCCGGCGCCTTTTGATCCGCCACCCACGCCATCTTGCGCGCGCGCCTTCATGATGCCAAAGGTCTCGGATGCGAAACAGCCTTAAAGCCCTGTCCGTTCATCTGCTGACTGCGACCGGTGCGGTATTCTCGATGCTGGCGATGCTGGCGGCGGTGCAGGAACACTGGTCGCTGATGTTCTTCTGGCTCATCATCGCGCTTGTCGTGGATGGGATCGACGGGCCGCTGGCGCGGCGTTACCGGGTCAAGGAAAACTGGCCGCTTTATGACGGGGTTCTGATGGACCTCATCATCGACTTTCTGACCTATGTCTTTATTCCGGCCTTTGCGCTTTTTGAATCCGGGCTGCTGCCGGGCTGGACCGGCTGGTTTGCCATCATCGCGATCACCTATGGCTCGATCCTCTATTTTTCCGATACGCGGATGAAGACGCGCGATAATTCATTCGCCGGCTTTCCGGCCTGCTGGAACATGGTCGTGCTGGTGCTTTTCGCGCTGCAACCGAATTTCTGGCTGATCCTTGCTGTCGTGGTTCTGCTGACGGTGGCGATGTTCACCCATGTCAAATTCATCCATCCGGTGCGCACGCGGCGCTGGCGGGCGGTGTCGCTGCCGATGGCGGCGGCATGGGTGGTCTTTGCGATCTGGGCGATTCTGGATGATTTCGACGCGCAAAGCCCGGCGAAATGGGGGCTGATCATCACCAGCCTGTGGCTGATGAGTGCGGGCGCCCTGCAACAGGTCTCGGACCGGCTGCTTGCGGATAAGGCTTGATCCGCCGGTTCCCGGCCCCGATAAGAGGCCCAGCCTTGTTTCGGGGAGGAATGATGTTCCAACGCTGGATAACCGCCGCCGCCTTTGCTCTGGCGGCCTCGCCCGTGCTGGCGGCACAGGATTCGATCACGCTGGGAATGGTGCTGGAGCCACCCAGCCTTGACCCGACGGCCAATGCCGCCGCCGCGATTGATGAGGTCGTCTACGCCAATGTCTTTGAGGGGCTGACGCGCTTTGGTCCCGATGGTGCGATCCTGCCCGCCCTTGCCTCGGGCTGGGATGTCGAGGACGAGGGGCGCAGCTATGTCTTTCACCTGCATGAAGGCGTAAAGTTTCACGATGGCGCGGATTTCACGGCCGACGACGTGGTCTTTACCCTAGATCGTGCGCGGGGCGCGGATTCGGTCAATGCCCAAAAGGGTCTGTTTGCCGGGATCAAGAGCGTCGAGGCGATAGATCCGGTCACGGTGCGGGTCGTGCTGGCCGAGCCTGACGGGATGTTCCCCTTCAAGATGGCCTGGGGCGATGCGGTCATGCTTGATCCGGCCTCGGCCAATGATCTTGCGGCCAATCCGGTCGGCACGGGTCCGTTCCGCTTTGGCGGGTGGCGGCAGGGCGATTCGATCCGGCTTGAGGCTTTTGCCGATTACTGGGGCGACAAGCCGGCGCTGAAATCGGCGACCTTCCGGTTTATCGGTGATCCGACGGCGGCCTTTGCGGCGTTGATGGCGGGCGATGTCGATGCCTTTCCGATCTATCCCGCGCCCGAGACGCTGCCCCAGCTGGAGGCCGATCCGCGTTTCAGGGTCATTGTCGGCACGACCGAAGGCGAGACGATCCTTGCGATGAACAAGGCGGTCGCGCCGCTGGACAACAAGACAGTGCGCGAGGCCATCGCGCGCGCCGTCAACCGGCAGGACCTGATTGACGGGGCGATGTCGGGCTATGGCACGCCGATCGGCACCCATTTCGCGCCGCATCATCCCGATTATATCGACCTGACGGAGCGGTCCTCTTATGATCCCGAGCGCGCGCGCGCGCTGCTGGCCGAGGCGGGTGTGTCCGGGCTGAACCTGCGCCTTGCGCTGCCGCCGACGCCCTATGCGCGGCGCGGCGGCGAGTTGCTGGCCTCGCAGCTGCGTGCCGTCGGCATCGAGACGGCCATCACCAATATGGAATGGGCGCAATGGCTGGAAACCGTCTATAACGGCAAGGATTACGATCTGACCATCATCAGCCATGTCGAGCCGATGGATATCGGCATCTATGCGCGCGACGATTATTATTTCAACTATGACAACCCCGAACTGAAGGCCGTCATGGCCGAGGTCGAGACGACCACCGATGACGCCCGCCGCTCGGAATTGCTGGGCCGCGCGCAGGAGATCATCGCCGATGATTTCGCCAACGTCTATCTGTTCCAGCTTGCCAAGACCGGCGTCGCGGATGCCCGCATCGAAGGTCTGTGGGAGAATGCACCGACGCCGGCCAATGACCTGACCGGGGTTCGCTGGACCGAGTGACAGGGCCGATATGGACCGTCACCTCATCGTGGCGGGCCTTATGCGGATGCGAGGGCGCGCCGGCGATATCGCCGGTGGCATAAAGATCCTCGATCCCGGGCGGCATGAGGCGCGGCGCGGGCGGGCAATCCGCCCGCGCTTTTTCATGCGCGCGGTTCCGGGCGTCCGGGGCGCGGTGATCCGCGCCTGATTGCGCGCATGCATGCGCCTCAGTTTTTCAGAACGATACAGTTCAGGCCGACCGCGCGGGTTTTCTGACAAAAGGCGTTCGCCTCGCCGCGCGAATTCCAGCCGACCTGGGCGGTATAGACGCGCGGCGCGCCCCGGCGCAGCGTGCGGCGGACGTAGCTGACATTCTTGGTCCCCAGCAGCGGGCGCAGCGCGCTGTTGAACCGGCTGACCTGCCGCTGGGCACCGTTCTGCGTCGGATGCGAGGCCAGGATCACGCCCCAGGGATAGACCTGTTCACGCTCCTGCGTGGTGAATTCGCGCAGCTGGCGGTTGCCGGCCAGTCGGGTGCAGGCCTCCAGAAAGGGGGTGTCGCCATCCAGCCGCAGGTCGATCTGGTCGTCACGCGGCGGGTCGTCGCGCCAGCGCCAGGCATTGAAGCCGGTGATCGCCTCGACGTAATCCTGCGTTTCATAGGGCAGGGTGCCGCCATCACGCATGAAACGGTCGGCGCGCCCCTCTCCACCGTTATAGGCCACCGCCGCGATCCCGACAGAGCCATAGAAATTGGCCAGACGGCGCAGATACATGGCCGAGACTGCAATCGCCTCGGCCGGGTTAAACGGATCATGCAGCCCGACGATGGCCGCCGTGCCGGGCATGAACTGGGCGATCCCCTCGGCCCCGACGGGCGAGACCGCGCCCGGCTCGAACAGGCTTTCCTTCCACAGCAGGCGGGCAAGGAAATGCTTGTCCAGCCCCTCGCGCGAGGCAGCGCGCTCGATACTGCGGCAGACATCGGCGACATAGGTTTCGACATGGATGCAGTAAAGCCCGTCGGCGGTGCAGCGGCGGTCCTTACGCTCGGCCGCGGGCGGCCGGCCGTCAATCGCATCGACCGCCGGCCGTGCAGGCGCAGGCCCTGAGAGCAGCACAAGCGCCAGAAGCGCGATCAGTAAACGGCGCATCCGCCCACACCCGAGTTCATCCCTGCCGTCCCCCGATTAGCAAACCCGCGACGACAGGGAAACCTCATGCGGTGCCCGCCTCGCCGGCGCAGTGACGAAACCCCGCCCGTCACCCCCTGCGGGCAAGGCCGGGCCTGTCGCCGATCCGGCCCGGGACGCCGCCCTCGCCATATGCCCGGATCGTGCGGTGCCGGGGCGGTGCGTCTTGGTCCGGCGCGTGTTTTGGGGTGTGCAGCTGATGCGCAGTGATGAAACCCCGCCCGTCACCCCCTGCGGGCAAGGCCGGGCCTGTCGCTGATATGGCCCGGGACGCCGCCCTCGCCATATGCCCGGATCGTGCGGTGCCGGGGCGGTGCGTCTTGGTCCGGCGCATGTTTTGGGGGCTGCAAAACACGCGCCGGATCAGGGGATTCAGCCCTTGGCGGGCGCGGCCTTTTCTGCCTTTGCGGCGGATCTGCGGGCCTTGCGCTTGGCCTCGCGGGCCTTTTCTTTGGCCTTGTCTGCGGCTTTGGCGGTCTTTTTGCTGCCGTCCTTCTTGGCCTTTTTTGCTGCCTTTTCGGCCTTTTTCCCGGCTTTTTCTGCCTTGGCGGCGTGGCGCGCGGCCTTTTCAGTCAGCGTTTTGGCGCCCTTCTTGGCATCTTCGGCCGGGGCCGGGGACGTCGGCAGCAGGCTGGCGACAATGGCGGGGGCCGCGATTTTTCCGGCCTTGCCGCCTGCCGGGTCTTTGGCACGCGCAGCAGGTTTCGCGGGTTTTTTGCTGCGGGCAGGCTTTTCGGTCGTGCTTGCCGGGCCAGGCTGTGCCGCGCCTGAGGTATTGGCGACGATGACGGTGCCCGCGGCAACCGGTTCAGCCGCGGTGGGGGCGGGTTTGGGTGCGTGTTTGCGTGGCCCGCTGCCGCGCCGGTCGGCCGCCGTTGCAACCTTGCCGCCGCGCCCGGTGCGGACCGGACGGGTTGCCGGCTGGCGCGCTGCGGCCGTGGTGGCGGGCTTGTCGGCGCCCTCGGCATCCTTGACAGGTTTTTTGCGTGACCGGCCGGGTTTCGCAGCCGCCCCTGCCGCCGTCGCGGCGACGGGGGGCGTCTTGTCGCCTGCCGGCTTCTTTGGCGCGGGACCGGGGGCCGCGCCGCCTTTGCGGCGCTTGTTGCGCTCGGCATTCGCGCGGCGCAGGGCGGCGGCAAGGTAATGCTCCTTGAGCCGGGTTCCCTCGTTGCCACCTGCGGCCTGTGTGCCCGCCGGCGCGGCCTTGCCCCTTGCCTCGCGGGCCTGACGGTTGCCCTGATCGCGGGCCTTGTTGCGGGCCTCACGCAGCAGCGGGATCAGTTGCCCCAGTTCGGCATCGGACAGCGCGCGCAGATGCGGCTGGCGCGAACGGGTGACCAGATCCAGTTCAGCCCCGGAGAGGGCGCGGCGTTCTTCGCGGGAGAAATTCGGCATGATCATCCTCGGCTCGGTTCGGATTTGCATACCCGACCCGCGAACAGGAAGAAAGTTCCCTGTAAGGACGTAACAAAAAAGAAAAAGCCCCGGCCGTGCGGGCCGGGGCCTGGGATGTGCGCGCGGAGCGATCAGCCGGCGAAGGCCGCCATTTGTGCGGCGGGCACGGTATAGCCTTCGGGCGTCTCGATCATCTGGCCTTCGTAACGGTTGCTTTCCGACTGTGTGCGGACATGAACCGTGGTGCCGTTGGGGACGCGGTTGAACAGATCCATGATGTCCTGATTGAACATGCGGATACAGCCGGCCGAGGTCGCCTTGCCGATCGAGGACGGGTCAACCGTTCCGTGGATGCGGTAATAGGTGTCGCGCCCGCCCTGATAGAGATACAGCGCGCGCGAACCCAGCGGGTTGTCCTTGCCGCCGGCCATGCCGCCTTTCAGCGGGCCGTAAAGCTCGGGCTGGCTGGAGACCATGTTGGCGGTGGGGGTCCAGCTGGGCCATGCCGCCTTGCGCGCGATGGTGCCGGTGCCCGAGAAGTTCTTGCCAGCGGTGCCGACGGCGACGCCATAGCGTTCCGCCATGCCGCCCGGCTGGACGTAATAGAGCAGCCGCGCAAAGGGATCGACGACAATGGTGCCGGCGCGTTCCGGCCCGTTATAGGGCACGGTCGTGCGCATGGTGCGCTCGTTCAGATAGGCGGCGCGGACGGCAGGGATATCCATCGGCTCGCCGCGCGGGCCGGTATCGACGCGGGCGCCGTAATAGGCGGGAACCACCTTGGCGGCCTGTGCCGGTTCGGTCGGGGCTTTGGTGGTGGGCGCACAGGCAGCGAGGCCAAGGGCCACGGCGAGCGCGATCGGGAAAATGCGCATGATCTAGATCCTTCCTTATCGCCCCGGCAGGCTCCGGTGGCAAGAAAACGGTGGCAGCTGCGTCAGGCGCGGCCAGCATACAGATCCGGCTATCGCCCCGCGATGCGCAATAACGCAAGCGCAGGGCAGCCGAGTTCCCAGATATGTGAACGATTTGCGCCCCAAAAGCCGCAGTCGTGTCACTTTTGCCGCACATTACGCGGGGCAGGGCTGTGCGCCGCCAGCATGGGTTGCAGATAGTGCCCGGTATGGCTGGTCGTGACGCCAGCGACCTCCTCGGGCGTGCCCGTGGCCACGATCCTGCCCCCGCCATCGCCGCCCTCGGGGCCGATGTCGATCACCCAGTCTGCGGTTTTGATGACGTCAAGGTTATGCTCGATCACCACCACCGTATTGCCCTGATCGACAAGGTGATGCAGCACCTCCAGCAGCTTGCGCACGTCTTCGAAATGCAGCCCCGTCGTCGGCTCATCAAGGATATACAAGGTCTTGCCGGTCGAGGCCCGCGCCAGTTCCTTTGCCAGCTTGACGCGCTGCGCCTCTCCGCCCGAAAGGGTCGTGGCCTGCTGGCCGACCTTCACATAGCCAAGGCCGACCTGCATCAGCGCATCCATCTTGCGCCGGATCGAGGGCACGGCCTTGAAGAAGTCCTGCGCCTCTTCAATGGTCATATCCAGCACATCGGCGATGGATTTGCCCTTGAACAGCACCTCCAGCGTTTCGCGGTTATAGCGCTTGCCCTTGCAGGTCTCGCAGGTGACGTAAACGTCGGGCAGGAA
>JAUNTL010000204.1 GCA_030538705.1 Paracoccus sp. (in: a-proteobacteria)
GACGCATCCATGGGCGGCTGGGGTATGCGAGGTATGCCGGGTCATCAGATGGGCGGAAAGCCCCGCAAACAGGCGCCCCGCGCGATGGCCCATCCTGTGCGCAAAAGACCCGCGCGCGGAAAGGGGCAGAGCGTCGCGATCCCGCCCGCCTGTCACGGTCTCCGGGCCGGGATCAAGGATCGTGACGCAGGTGGACCCGCGACGCATCCATGGGCGGCTGGGGTATGCGAGGTATGCCGGGTCATCAGATGGGCGAAAAGCCCCGCAAACAGGCCGCCCGCGCGATGGACCATCCGGCGCACAAAAGACCCGCGCGCGCGGACGCGGGCAGAGCGTCGCGATCCGCCTTCCTGTCACAGCCTTCGGGCCGGGGTCAGGGATCGTGACGCAGGCGGATCTGCCACGCATCCATGGGCGGCTGGGGTATGCGCGGTATGCCGGGTCATCAGATGGGCGGAAAGCCCCGCAAACAAGCGCCCCGCGCGATGGACCATCCTGTGCGCAAAAGACCCGCGCGCGAGGGCAAGGGCAGAGCGCCACGATCCCGCCCGCCTGTCACGGTCTCCGGGTCGGGACCAAGGATCGTGACGCAGGTGGACCCGCGACGCATCCATGGGCAGCATGGGCTTGCGCGGTTGGCAGAGGGGCAAAGGTTTCAGAGGCAACCGTCCGATGGCGGTGCGGGGATTTCTGCCGGCGAGCGCGCACCATCTTGCATCCCCCGCCCGCAATGAAACCGGCGGTCAGGGCGCGCAAGGGCGATCGCATCGCACCCGGGCAGTTACCTTGTCAGCCACCGCAAGGATCACGTGGCGCGGTCAGCCCGGCGCGCGCGGCGCGTTCGCATTACCAACGATGTAATTGCCGGTGTTGTCCGTCAGCCCGGCGCGCGGGCCGAGGCCGCCGCGTGGCGCGCCGCCACCCGGCCCCCGCGTGCGGGGCGTTCCGGGCTGGTGTTCCACCGCGTGATCGGCGCGTTCACAAGGCCCGCGCGCGCGGGCGTTCCGGCAGGGTTGCGCCACGCGCTTAGGGCGCGGTCACGTCACAACGCAGGGACTGGGCTGCCAGCCGCTCGCAGGTCCGCGCCGCGCCCGAACGCGACAACCCGACCAGCGTCGCCTCATAGCCATGCGAGGATTCGCGGATATGGCGCAGGGCATTCTGCAACAACGCGTTTTCCTGCTGTGCGACCTGCACCAGCCGCGCATCCGCCTGTTCGCGCGTCGGAAAACGGCCCAGCGAGACACCCCAGTTCTGCCCGCCCGAGGACGAGGCGCGGGAAACCCGCTCGGTCGGGCGCGCCTCGGGTGCCGCCGCGCCGCCGGCGCTGACGATCACCATATCAGAGCGGCGCTGCGGTGTCGGCGAGGACACCAGAGCAAGCGATGCCGAAGCATCAAGCTGGCCGATCGAGACACTGGCGGTTCCGGCCGTGCTGGCTGTGGCGACATCGCTGGTCCGCCCCGGACGCGCCGGCGGCCGGGCCGAGCGGCTCAGCGCGCCTGCCGGGACCGCCACAGCGGGCGCGTTCACGCCGCGTCGCGCTCGCCCTCGCCGGAACCGCTGTTCTCGGCCTTGCCG
>JAUNTL010000004.1 GCA_030538705.1 Paracoccus sp. (in: a-proteobacteria)
CAAACGCCCGGCTGCCGGTGCCGTCATCGCGCAGGCTTGCCTCGGCCTTCAGCGCGCCGCCCATGCCCAGACCCAGCGCGGCCAGATCGCGCATATCCATCACCGCGCGCGCATCCGTGCCGGCCGGCCCGATGCTGCCTTCGGCCTGAATATGGGTCTGATCATTGGTCAGTTCGGCCCGCTCGATCGTATAGGTGCCGTCACGCTCGACCGCATCAATGCCGATATCGGTCGTCCCGCTCAGCCGGCCGGCATTGCCCTGCTGGCCAAGGGCGAGGTTCTGGCCCGTGCCGGTCACACGCAGGCGGCGCGCGCCATCACCGACATCGGCAAATGCCGCGTCAAGATCCAGTGCGCCCTGCAAGCCCAGTCCCAGCGAGGCCAGATCGCGCACGTTCAGCCGGCCGGTGGCATCGGTGCGCGTTTGTCCGATTTCGCCCTGCGCGCTGGCATTCAGCTGATCGTTGACGACCTCGGCGCGCTCGATGCGGATGGCGCCGTCGCCGGCCTGCTCGGCCAGAATGTCGATGGTCGTCGTGCCGGTCAGGGCCGCGTCGGCCTGCGCCTGCCCCAGCCGGATATCCTGCCCGCTGCCGTCGATCTCGACCCGGCGGGTGCCATCCGCGGCGGTCGTCAGACGCGCATCGGCATTCAGCGATCCCGACCAGCCCCGCCCAAGCGCCGCCAGATCCGCGATCTGCGCCCCGGCCTGACCGTTCACGGCGCCCGCATCCAGCGTCCCCTGCGCGTTGGCGGTCAGCTGGGGGTTGCGGATATCCAGCGATTTGAGTGTCAGAACACCGCCCTGGGCCGCCTGTTCGGCCAGCAGGGTGATATCGGTCCGCCCACCCAGCGCGCCGTCGAGATTCTGCTGACCCAGCGCCAGATCCTGCCCGACCGCATCGATGCGTATGTTACGCGTTCCCTGCGGCCCCTGCGTCATCACCGCATCGGCGCTCAGCGATCCGTGCCAGCCGCGCCCCAGCGCCGCCATCGCGGGCACTGCGGCCTGCGCCTGAATATTCATCCCCGCGCCCGAAACCGTGCCGGTCGCGGTTGCGCTGAACTGGTCGTTTTCCAGCCGCGCATCCGAGATCGTGATCTGGTCATTGCCCTGCGCGGCAGTCAGGCTGAGCCGGGTTTCGCCGGCCAGCGCGGCGTCGAGATCGGCCTGCCCGACGGACAGGTTGCGACCGCTGCCATTCACCAGAATGCGGCGCTGACCTGCCTCGGTCACGATCCGGGCGGTGGCTTGCGCGGCGCCGGCAAAGCTTTCGCCCAATGCGCCGATGTCCTTGAAGTTCAGATCAAAATCCGCATTCACGGCAGCGCCGGCAATCGTGCCCGAGCCGGTCAGGTCAAGCTGTTCGTTGCCCAGCCGCAGCTCGTTCAGATCAAAGCCGCCGCGCGCGTCCTCGCTCAGCCGGGCGCTGAGACTGGTCTCACCGGCAAAGGCACCGTCAAGCGCCGCGACCCCCGTGCGCAACCCCTGCGCCTCGCCTTCCAGAGTGATCCGGCGGCTGCCCGGCGCGCCGGCAAGCCGGGCGGTCGCACTCAGCTCACCCTGAAAATCGGGGTCCAGATCGGCCAGCGTCGGCACATTGAAATCAACGGTCAGGTCAACGTGATCGTCCCATATAAACCCGTCGGCGCCCAGGGTGATGCGCTGCGCGGTGACCGTCAGCTCGCGCAGGTCGGTGCCGTCATCGGTGCGCCCGGCCGACAGCTCGATCGTCGCATCGCCGGCAAGCAGATGGTCGATACGCTTGCTGTTTACGGAAATATCGGTGCCCGTCACGACGCCGTCGATATCAAACGCGCCGGTCAGCAGCTGAAAGAACCCGGCCAGTTCGGCCCTTGCGCGCCCTGACAGCGGGCGGCCCGCGAAATCCGACAGTTTGGACAGATCGTCATGCCGCGCGATCACATGATCGCTGGACAGCACGATCCCGCTGGTCAGCCCGTCCACGGTCAACCGGCCCTCAAGGCCATAATCGCCGCCCTCGATCTGCATATCGCTGAAGGTGACGACCTGACCCGGCGTGAAATCGAAACCGGTCCGGCCCGAGATGCGATCCCCCACAACCTGCTGCATCCGCGCACTGACCAGCGAGATGCCGCTGGCGTCAAAGCCCAGATTGCCGTCGACCTGCTCAAGCGCCTCGTCCGCGGTCAACGCGACATGCCCGGCACCGTCCAGATCCAGCCGCGCCAGACGAAGGCCGGCACGGTCGATTTCCGTCAGCCAGCCCTTCAGCCTCCAGTCAGACCCCTGCGTCGCGTCATAGCCAATCGCAAGATTACCCGACAGGACCGAGATCGGCGGGTTCATGAAGGGAATGCGCACGGGCAGGGTCTGCGCGCCGGCCTGCTGGCCAAAGTCGACGGTCAGGTCCAGCACCTGCGGCGCGTTCTGATCATTGGTCGACATCCGCCCGTTGATCTTCAGCGCGTCGGTATCCAGCCGCAGGGCCTCGATCTCCATCCGCCCGGTCCCGGCGCGCCAGCCCTGCGCCACGATCAGGGTGCTGTCACCAAAGAATTCGCGGTTCTGGGGCGGCAGCAACGTCGCCAGATCGCCGCCGACCTCCAGCTCAAAGCGGTTGCCGGGCGTGCCTTCGCTATCATCGGCCGCGGCAAAGCTGAGATGTCCCGAAATGCGGTCGATACCATCGGTCGCGATCTGGATATCGGCCTGATAGTCGCTCAGCGGGCCTTCGCCGGCGATGGTGGCCATGACGGCCGGGCTGCCCTCGATCCCGACGGTGCGTGCGAAAATACCGCCGGCGGCCTCGTCCAGCGACAGGTCGATGTTCAGGACGCGCGTGGTATTGTCAAAGCTGCCGTCAAAGACGAATTTCCCCTTTTTGCCGTCGGTGCGCGAGATGACGACATCGGCCGTGCCCTCGCCGCCGGCCAGAGACATCTCGCCGGTGACGGAGATGACGGCCTCTTCGCCCAGCAGGGGGCTGCCCAGCACGACCCGGCTGGCGTCAATGCGGTCGATATGGATGCCGACCGGCAGTTCCGGCAACTCGAAACTGCGTGACTGGCTGCGCCGTTCCTGCTGTTCACGCTCACCCGACAGCGGCGCGCGGGGGATCTCGATCAGCGCGGCGGTCAGCTCGCCCACCTGAACCTGACCGCGCAGCAGGGCCGAGCGGTTCCACTGGATCGCACCGTCATGCAAGGTCAGCCAGACACCGTCAGCATCGGCAATCGTGATCCGCTCAAAGGTCGCGCGCGAGGACAGCGCGCCGTGAAACCCGTCAATCTGAACCGAGCGGCCGGCATTGGACAGCCGCGATTGCAAAAACCGCGTCAGAAACCCCTGGTCATCCGGCTCGGCCGACGAGATTTCGGCAGCCGAGGCACCGGCATCCGGATCATCCTGCGCAAGAACCGCCGGCGGCAGCGTCAGCAGAAGGGCGATCAGCACAAAGATTCGATACCACATCAGAACGCCTGCCCCAGCCCGAGATAAAGCTGCACCTTGCTGTCATCGTCGTTGCCCCTGATCGGGGTCGCAACGTCAAAGCGGATCGGTCCGATCGGGGTCGTATAGCGCACACCGACGCCGGCCCCGGCATGCCATTTGGTATTGCCCTGCCACGCACCGTCATCCCAGATCTGGCCGGCATCGGCGAAAATCACCGCCCCGATGCGCGGACGGACCTGATAACGCGCCTCGACGCTGAGGTTCACGACACTCTGGCCGCCGACCCATGCCTCGTCACCGGTATTTTCCAGCGGAACCATAAAGCCCAGCGATTCATAGGGCTGACCGCGCACGCTGCCGCCGCCACCGGAAAAGAACAGATAGTCCGGCGGGATATCCATGATCTCGGGACCCAAAACGGTGCCGGCGCGCGCGCGCGCGGCGAATGTCAGCCGGTCGTTTTCCATGACCGAGCGATAGATCCGGCCCTCGCCACTCAGCTGCACGCCCGAGCCGGTATCATCCAGACCGTAAAACGGCGTCACCCGCCCCGACAGCCAGAATCCGCGTTTGGCATCATTGATATTGTCGCGCCGGTCCCAGATCACGCCCGTCGGCAGCGATATCGTCGCGTAATCATAATAGCCCTCGCCATAGCTGATACGCGAGAACGAGTATTTCAGCGCCGTATCCGCAGTCAGCCTTTCGCTGCGGATATAGTTGAAACCCAGCGCCAGATCGGCCTTGCGGCGATAATATTCCGGCTCGTTATCCTCGGACAGCGACAGCGCGATATAGCCGGTGACATCGGGATGCAGCGTCGCCGGCCGGTCGATGCGCAGGCCCAGCGAATAGTCGCGCGCATCCTTGTCGGCCTTGATATCGCTGATCTTGCCGTCGATGCGGAAACGCTCGCCCCCGCCCAGAAGGTTGCGGTGCAGCCAATAGGCCGAGACCATCGCCCCGTCGGTATTGGATACCTCAAAGGATGCGCCGATGCGGCGGGTTTTTTGCTCGACCACGGTCAGGCCGACATCCATGGAGTTATCGGGATTAAGGCTTTCTGCCTCGACCAGCGTAATCGCCGAGAACACGCCCGAACGCCGCAGCCGCTTGCGCACATCCTCCAGCTTGGAGGGATCGAATGCCTCGCCCTCGGGATAGCCGGCGATCTTGAGCAGGCGGCGCATCGACAACCGCTGGTTGCCGGTGACATGCAGCGGGCCAAAGGTAACGGCCGGGCCGGGGTTCATCGCGATCCGGGATTCGAGTCTGGACGTGCCATGGTCGGCGATGATTTCTTCATCCGCGACGCGGGCCTTGGCATGGCTGGAATCGCGCCAGTCACCAATCGCAGAGGAGGCGGCGCGCTTGATGATGCCGGTTCCGGCCGTCTCGCCGACGCGGTAGCCATCCACCGGCGCAGTGCCCGGCACCAGCGGCGCAATATCGGCGCGGCCGAAGCGGAACTGGGGGCCGGGATCAACCGCGACGACGACATGGCCGATATAGCGCGGCGCATCCAGCGGCGCGATCTCGGCCGCCTCGACACCGTCCAGCGTGATGTTGATGATCGCCGAGAAATAGCCGCGGTCATAAAGCACGCCCAGCACACGGGCATAATCCCCGCGCGCCGCCGCCAGAACATCCTGTCCCGTCGCGCGGTCCTCGGCCAGAGCGGTCGCGACAAGCGAGGCGCTGCGCAACGGCTGCTCCAGGTCGTCGGGTCCGTCGATGATGCGAAAATCCAGCTGAACCGGCGGGCCGATCACCTGACCGCTTTCATCGGTGACCGGCCGCTCGCCACCGCCGAACAGCCGCGACAGACCGGCAAACGGGTTTGACGAGGATGCGGATTGCGCCGCCGCATCGGCCGCGATCATGCTGGCGGCCATGATACCCATGACGGCGAGTTTTGCGGTCTTTTTCATGCCTGCTCTGCCCCATTTTGCGGCTTTGTCGCAGTTTCATCCCCGGAAATCCAGTTTCCCGGGCGGGGGACCATCAAAAATTCACTCCAGCGCCGTCAGACAGCCCTGCAATGCCGCCATATCGTCACGGATCAGGATCAGGGGCGTGTTGGCGGGAATGTGACGCATATAGCTTTCGGCGAGAAAGGCGGCCTCAAGCACGTCGCGGCGATCGGCGAAACTGCGCGCCACGGAACCGGCCAGATACATCCCCTCAAGCGGCATGAACCGTAACGCCAGTTCGCGCAGCATCAGGCCGAACAGCTCGGTGAACAGGCCATAGGTCTCGCCGGCGCGCGCGTCACCGGCACGGGCGGCGGCAAAGATCTCTTCAGGGCGCCCGGAATGCAGCCCGTGCATCGCCTGATGCAGCCGTGCCAGCCCGCGCCCGGCGAATGTTTCCTCGGTGGAAAAGAACCCTGCCATCGCCGCATCACCCACACGGGCGCGCAGCCGGTCGGCGATATTGGCGGGCAGGCTGGTATGGCCCTCTTCGGCCTCGGAGCAGGAGACGGCGCCGCCGGGCAGATTGCGCACCGCACAGACATTGAACCCGGTGCCCGCGCCGACAACCAGTGCCTGACCGTTGCGCGCCCGGCCCTCGGGCGCGGCGCGCAGCAGGCCGACCCCGTCGCCGGCCAGCCCGGCCGTCGCATAGCCAAGCGCCGTCAGGTCATTGATCAGCCGCACCCTTGGCGCGGTGGTCAGCCGCGCCAGCCCGGCCTCGGAGAAGCTCCAGTCGCGGTTGGTCAGCCGGGCCTCGCCCCCGGTGACAGGGCCGGCAACCGCGACGCAGACCGCCTCGATCTGCGGGCTGCCCTGCGCCGACAGATAGTGCCGCACAACCGCATCGAACTGCGCATAATCCTCGCCGAGATAACGCGAAACGGTGCCGGCCGCGATCACCCCGTCCCGCGCCAGAGCCAGCCGCGCATTCGTGCCGCCCACATCCGCCAGCAGCGTCGCCATGACCGAATACCCCCGTTGTGACCCGCCCCGGATACGCGAGGCCCAATGATCACGCAAGGCACGCAGGTTTATTGTCTTTCAGCAGGCTTGGTGCTATCCGCCGCCGTAACAACACAGGGTATCAGAATGAACGATTACGTCATCAAGGACATCGCCCTTGCCGACTTTGGCCGCAAGGAACTGGACATTGCCGAAACCGAAATGCCCGGCCTGATGGCGCTGCGCGCGGAATATGGTGCGGCGCAGCCGCTGAAGGG
Organism: Paracoccus sp. (in: a-proteobacteria); assembly: GCA_030538705.1. Taxonomy (GTDB): domain Bacteria; phylum Pseudomonadota; class Alphaproteobacteria; order Rhodobacterales; family Rhodobacteraceae; genus Paracoccus. The sequence continues at coordinate 6,636 of JAUNTL010000004.1, forward strand.
CGCGCGGATCGCGGGCAGCCTGCATATGACCATCCAGACCGCCGTGCTGATCGAGACGCTGACGGCGCTTGGCGCGAATGTGCGTTGGGCCTCGTGCAACATCTATTCGACACAGGACCACGCGGCGGCGGCGATTGCGGCCTCGGGCGTGCCGGTTTTCGCCATCAAGGGTGAAACCCTGACCGAATATTGGGCCTATACCGACCAGATCTTTCAGTTCCCGGAAGGCCCGGCGAACATGATCCTTGATGATGGCGGCGACGCCACGATGTATATCCTGCTTGGCGCGCGGGTCGAGGCGGGCGAGACCGGCCTGATCGACACCCCGACCTCTGAGGAGGAAGAAGCCCTTTTCGCCCAGATCCGCAAGCGTCTGGCCGCCTCGCCGGGCTGGTTCACCGCGCAGCGCGACGCGATCATGGGCGTGTCCGAGGAAACCACCACCGGCGTTCACCGCCTTTATGATCTGCACAAAAAGGGCCTGCTGCCCTTCCCGGCGATCAATGTGAACGATTCGGTCACCAAGTCGAAATTCGACAATAAATACGGCTGCAAGGAATCGCTGGTGGACGGCATCCGCCGCGCCACCGATGTGATGATGGCCGGCAAGGTCGCCGTGGTCTGCGGCTACGGCGATGTCGGCAAAGGTTCGGCGGCCAGCCTTCAGGGCGCCGGTGCCCGCGTCAAGGTGACCGAGGTCGATCCGATCTGCGCGCTGCAAGCCGCCATGGACGGGTTCGAGGTGGTGACGCTGGAAGATGTGGCCGACAGCGCCGATATTTTCGTCACGACGACCGGCAATAAGGACGTGATCCGGCTGGAGCATATGCGCGCCATGAAGGACATGGCCATCGTCGGCAATATCGGCCATTTCGACAATGAAATTCAGGTCGCGGCGCTGAAAAACCACAAATGGACGAATATCAAGGATCAGGTCGACATGATCGAGATGCCCTCGGGCAATCGCATCATCCTGCTGTCGCAGGGCCGTCTGCTGAACCTTGGTAACGCGACGGGGCACCCGTCTTTCGTGATGTCGGCCAGCTTCACCAATCAGGTGCTGGCCCAGATCGAGCTGTTCGCCAAGGGCGACGACTACGCCCCCGGCGTCTATATCCTGCCCAAGCATCTGGATGAGAAAGTGGCCGCGCTGCATCTGGAAAAGGTCGGTGCCAAGCTGACGAAACTGTCCCCCGAACAGGCCGATTATATCGGTGTGGCGCAGAACGGCCCCTTCAAATCTGACCATTACCGGTATTGAGCCATGAGCGAATATAACATCTTCACCTCGGAATCCGTGTCCGAGGGCCATCCCGACAAGATCGCCGACCAGATTTCGGATGCGGTGCTTGACGCGATCATCGCCGAGGATCCGCGCGCCCGCGTGGCCTGTGAAACCATGGTCAAGACCGGGGTGGCCATCATCTCGGGCGAGATCACCACAAGCGCATGGGTCGATCTGGAAAAGATCGTGCGCGATGTGATTATTGATATCGGCTATACGTCATCGGAAGTCGGTTTCGACGGGGCGACCTGCTCGGTCATCAATATCATCGGCAAGCAATCGCCCGAGATCAATCAGGGTGTCGACCGCGAAAGCCTTGAGGCGCAGGGCGCGGGCGATCAGGGGCTGATGTTCGGCTATGCCTCGGATGAAACCGATGTGCTGATGCCCGCGCCGATCACCTATGCGCACCGGCTGGTGGAACGCCAAAGCCAGGTGCGCCGCGATGGCACGCTGGACTGGCTGCGCCCCGATGCGAAATCGCAGGTGACGATGCGCTATGATGACAATGGCCGCGTGGCCGGCGTCGATGCGGTGGTTCTGTCGACCCAGCACAGCCCCGATATCGGGCTTGCCGATCTGCGCGAGGCCGTGATCGAGGAGATCATCAAGCCGGTCCTGCCCGCCGAATGGCTGAGCGCGGATACGAAATATTTCATCAACCCGACCGGAAAATTCGTCATCGGCGGGCCGGTCGGCGATTGCGGGCTGACGGGCCGCAAGATCATCGTCGACAGCTATGGCGGCATGGCGCGCCATGGCGGCGGCGCGTTTTCGGGCAAAGACCCCAGCAAAGTTGACCGTTCGGCCGCTTATGCCGGGCGTTGGGTGGCAAAGAATATCGTCGCCGCCGGGCTGGCAAAGCGCTGCGAGATTCAGGTCTCCTATGCGATTGGCGTGGCGGAACCGACCTCGATCTCGCTGAACTGCTTCGGGACCGAGACCGTTCCGGTCGACAAGATCATCCGCGCTGTCCGTCAGGTCTTTGACCTGCGCCCCTTCGCCATCATCGGCGAGCTGGACCTGCTGCGTCCGATCTATCGCCCGACCGCAAGCTATGGCCATTTCGGCAAGCCGCCCTCTGAAATCACCTATGCCGGCAAGCAGCATCGTGGCTTTACCTGGGAAGACACCAGCCGGGCCGAGGCGCTGAAAGCCGCCATCTGAAAGCAGAACAGGGCGTAAACGGATCGCGCGCCCTGTTCCTTTGCCTCTGTTCGTTTACCATGTGATGAGAGTTAGATGTCCAGCGATGCCGCGCCCCCCCATTATGACGAGATCATCGTTTCCAAGGGCGTCCGCATTCCCTTTGTGCCGCACATCATAACGCCCAAGATCGAGCGCCCGCTGCGCAATGGCCGCTATGAGGGCGGCGAGGCGGCGGCGACGCTCGGGCAGATCCTGCGTCGGGGCGATGTCGTGATGGAGTTCGGCGCCGGCCTTGGTCTGTGTTCAACCATCGCGGCCATGCATCCCGACGTTGCCCGCGTCGTGACATTCGAGGCGAACCCCGATCTGATCCCGCTGATCCGCGAAACGCATCGCCTGAACGCGCTGAACAATATCGAGGTCCGCCACGGCATCGTCGCGCCCGAAGGCTCGGCCAGTGAAAAATTTTATCTGCGCCGCGATTTCTGGGGATCGTCGATGGAACCGGATTCGCGCCCCTATCAGCGCGTCGTCGATCTGCCCGCATTCGACGTGAACGAGCTGATCGCGGAAATCCGGCCCACCGTCATCGTCTGCGACATCGAAGGGGCCGAACTGACGCTGTTCGATCACGCCGATCTGTCATCGGTTCGTGCGATCGTCTGCGAGCTGCATAACAAGGTCTATGGCGACGAGGGCGAGCAGCATATCATCAATCTGATGAACCGGCGCGGCCTGACCCACCTTGAGGGCGAGCGCAGCGGTTCGGTCAAGCTGTTCTCGCGCGAGCCGGTCGAAGGGATGAAGGCGACCGCGCGGGATGACGCGCCCGCCGCTGCCGCGCAGCCGGCCGCCCGCCCCGCATCCGAACCGCGTGTTCTGGTCGCGACCTGCATGAAAAACGAAGGGCCGTTCATCCTCGAATGGCTGGCGTGGCAGCGCGCGGTCGGTGTCAATGACTTCATCATCTTTACCAATGATCTGTCCGATGGTTCACAGGAAATGCTGGACTATCTGCATGCAGCGGGTCAGCTCACCCATCTGCCGAACCCTGCGACGATCCTCGGCTCGCCCGCCTTTCAGCCTGTCGCGCTGAAATATACCCATCTGATGCCGCAATTCCGCGCGGCGGATTACTTTATCTCGATGGATGTGGATGAGTTCATCAATGTCCGCACGGGCGACGGCACGCTGGGCGCGCTGTTCGCGCATGTCGGGCCTTTTGATGCGCTGTCCATGTCCGAGGTCACCCATGGCACCAACGGGATCGAACATTTCAGCGATGGCTGGGTCACCGACCTGTTCCCGGCGCATGGAACCGAAACCCCCGGCCGCAATCTTTCGCGGCGCGGCGTCAAGACGATTGTCCGCCTCGGCGACAAGCTGAGCATGGCGCGCAACCACCGCGCGGATTTTCACCCCGGCAGTGATCCGCGCTGGCTGGACGGTTCGGGCCGTGAAACGCGGCATTTTCTGGATGATCCGGGCGAGAACGGACATGATGCGCGCGGCTCATTCGATCTGGTGACGCTGGAACATTACGCCCTGCGCTCGGATGAATCCTTCCTTGCGAAAAAGGATCGTGGCGATGTCGTCAGCGCGACGCGCTCGGTCTCGCGGCGCTATTTCCGGCTACGCAACAGCGACACGGACCGCCACCCGGACCCGATCATCACCGACGCCGCCCGCGCCTATTACGCGACATATTTCGCAAGTGATACAAAGCTGATGGAGCTGCACAACATCTGCTGCATGCGCCACAAGGAACGCATTCGCGAAATCCTGACGATGCCCGAATATCAGGCCGAACTGGAATGGATCCGCGCATCGCGCGCCGGCGGTCCCCAGGATGATGACGCAGGAGAGGATGAATGATCACCGATCCGGTCGATATCTCATATGCATCCGCCGCCTGTGCCGATGGCCCGGTTGATCTGATGGCGACGCTGTGGCGCGCCGGGGCAGAGGAACGGCCCTCGGATCTGCTGGTCTGGCTGCATTCCGGCGGCTTTCGCACCGGTTCGCGCAATCATCCCAGCCATGACGCTTTCGCGCGGATCTTTAACCGCTTCGGGATCAGCTTTGCCGCCATTGATTACCGGCGCCGCCGCGCGCGACCGGTGCTGGCCAAAAGCACGCAGGATCTGCTGCCCGATCTGATCCATGAGGCCCGCGAGGCCGGCGAGGAAATGCCCCCGAGGTTTTTCGGTGCCGAAGCGATGGCCCCGCTCGAGGATTGCGTGAGCTTTTTGCAATATGCGAGCGCCAATCCCGAAAGCTCTGGTCTGGGCAAGGGCGGGCGGATCTTTCTGGGCGGCAGTTCGGTCGGCGGGATTACGGCGCTGAACACGCTTTATCTGCCGCGGCATCTGGGGCTGGAACGGCCCGATATCGCCGCGGTCGTCGCCCTGTCCGGCGGGTTCGCCTATACGCCGCGGCTCAGCCGCACGGATGCACGTATTCTGGCGCTTCATGGTGATCTCGATAATCGGGTGCCGATATCCTCGATCCGGCGGCTTCACCGCACGACGCCTGATCCCATGCAGCTGCTGACCCATCCCGATATAGGCCACGGCTCGCCAACGCTGAATGCGGATGAACGCCCCCGCGATGGGGTGCGCCGGTTGGCGCAGTTCCTGACGGACTGAGCCGGTGGCAGGAAAGGATGCGGCACCGATGCGCCGCACCCTGATGGCGTTTACTTCAGCTCATCGACCGAACGGATGACGCGGCCAAGCAGCCCGTAGTCCAGCGCCTCTTGCGTGTTCAGCCAGAAATCCCGCTGCGTGTCCTTTTCGACGCGCTCGACGCTCTGGCCGGTGGCATCGGCAAAGATCTGGTTCAGCCTTTCGCGCATCAGCCGGACCTGTTCGGCCTGGATCATCATGTCAGAGGACGTCCCCCCGATCCCGCCCGAGGGCTGATGCAGCAAAAAGCGCGTATTGGGCAGGCAATAGCGGTTTTCCCTGTCCGCGCCGACAAAGATCAGCGCCCCGGCCGAGGCCACCCAGCCCGAGCCGATACAGCGCACGGTCGGGCGGATGAACTTGATCATGTCATGGATCATGTCACCCGATTCGACATGCCCGCCGGGCGACGAGATCAGCAGGTTGATCGGATCGTCGCCATCCTCGGCCAGTGCCAGAAGATGGGCGACCGTGCGCTGCGCCAGCCGGTCGTTGATCGGGCCTGCGATGATGACATTGCGCGACTTGAAATAGAGCTTGCCGATATTGGTCGTATCGGGCAGCCCCAGCCCCTGTTCCTGCGGGCGGTCGTCGTCGTGATCGTCGTCGTCATCGTCCAGAACGAATTTTGTCATACGGTCCTCGTGGTCGGAAAATTCGGCAAGCGGATCAGCTTGCGGGGGTCGAACTGACGCCGACCTTGGCCGGCCGCAGCAAACGATCATGCAGCATGAACCCCGGCTCCATCAACTGGATGATGTCGCCGGCGCGCGTGCCGGGGACCGGGGCCTCGAACATCGCTTCGTGCTGTTGCGGATCGAACCGGTCACCGGTTTCGGGGCGCAGGACGGTGATGCCATGCTTGCCGAAAACATTGCCCAGCTCGCGCAGGGTCAGCTCGATCCCCTCCAGCACGGCGGCATTGGATTCGCGCTGTTCCTCGGGGATGGCGTCAATGGCGCGGTGCAGGTGGTCATAGACCGGCAGCAGGTCGCGCGCCAGGCGGGTGCCGCCATATTGTTCGGCATCGCGGCGTTCCTTGTCGGCGCGCTTGCGGGCGTTCTCGGCATCGGCCAGCGCGCGCATGAAACGGTCGCGCAGCTCGTCGCGCTCGGCCGTCAGGCGCTCGATCTCGGCTGAGGGATCGGCCAGCGGGTCGATGAAATCATCATCAAGCGGCAGGTCGTCAGACAGTTCGGGATTCTGATCGCTCATTTATCTTATCCTTTCATGCCGGACAGCATCCGCCCGACAAGCTGTGCAGTATAGTCCACGATCGGCACGATCCGCCCATAGTTCAGCCGGGTGGGGCCGATGACGCCGACCGCGCCAATGATCTTACGGTCGGAGTTCATATAGGGCGAAACCACTAAAGATGAACCCGAAAGTGAAAAAAGCTTGTTCTCTGATCCGATAAAGATCCGAACCCCGTCACCGCCCTGTGTCAGGTCCAGAAAACGGGCGATATCGCGCTTGCGCTCAAGGTCATCGAACAGTTCGCGGATACGGTCGATATCGGCGGCCTCGGCCCCGATCAGATTGGCGCGGCCGCGCACGATCAGCCGTGCGTCGGCGTCCCCGCTCTCCCATGTGGCAAGGCCCTGTTCGATCAATGCGGTTGCAAGGCTGTCAACCTCGCGGCGGTGGGCGGTGATCTCATGCCCGATCTGGTCGCGCAGTTCAGAAAGCGTGCGCCCCTCGGCCAGCGCGTTCAGAAAATTCCCCGCCTCGCGCATGGATGAGGGCGTCTGCCCCGGTGGCGGTGTGAACAGCCGGTTCTCGACCTGACCATCGGAAAAGACCAGCACCACCAGCGCCCGGTCCGGTGCCAGGCTGACAAATTCGATGTGCCGGATCGGTGCCTCTTGCTTGGGCGTCAGAACCAGACTGGCGCCGCGCGTGATCGAGGAAAGCGCATGGCCCACCCGGTCAAGCAGCGTTGCGACATCGGGCGAATCACTGCCCAGTGTCTGTTCGATCCGCGTGCGGTCGGTCGGCGCGACCGGGTCGATCTCCATCAGCCCGTCGACGAACATCCGCAGCCCCTGCTGCGTCGGCCGGCGCCCGGCCGAGATATGGGGCGCGTCCAGCAGGCCCATATATTCCAGATCCTGCATGGTGTTGCGGATCGTCGCGGCACTGACCTTTTCCGACATGTCGCGGGTCAGCGTGCGCGATCCGACCGGCTCGCCGGTCAGCAAATAGGTTTCGACCACGCGGCGGAACACCTCGCGCGAGCGGTCGTTCAGTTCTTCTAGCAGCGGGCGCGTGGTCATGCGGGGTTGCGTCCGTCCTTTGCGGGCCTGTATCTGGACGCGTCATCAGGAAAGGAAATGCGATGCGTCCCTCGGGCCGGAACTTAAGCGAAATGCGGCCGATTTCAATCGAGACCGGCGTTATGGCCCATGCCGAAGGCTCGTGCCTGATCAAAATCGGCGGAACTCATGTCCTGTGCAGCGCCTCGATCGAGGAAAAGATACCGCCTTTCCTGCGCGGCACCGGGCAGGGCTGGGTGACGGCCGAATATGGCATGCTGCCGCGCGCCACCAACTCGCGCACCCGGCGCGAGGCGGCGGCGGGCAAGCAGGGCGGCCGCACGGTGGAAATCCAGCGCCTGATCGGGCGGTCGCTGCGCGCCGGCGTTGATCGTCAGGCATTGGGCGAGCGCCAGATCGTCGTTGACTGCGACGTCATTCAGGCCGATGGCGGCACGCGCTGCGCATCCATCACCGGCGGCTGGCTGGCCCTGCGTCTGGCGGTGAACAAGCTGATCTCGGCCGGGCTTGTCACCAGCGATCCGCTGACCGATCACGTCGCGGCGGTGTCCTGTGGCATCTATGCCGGCCAGCCGGTGCTGGATCTGGACTATGCCGAGGACAGCGAAGCAGGCACGGACGGCAATTTCGTCATGACCGGCGCAGGCCGCCTGATCGAGGTCCAGATGTCCGCCGAGGGCGCGACATTCAGCCGCGAACAGATGGGCAAACTGCTGGATCTGGCCGAGGCCGGCGCAGCCGCGCTTGTCGCCGCCCAAAAGGCCGCGATCTGATGCGGCGCTTTGATGGCCGGCGGCTGATCTTTGCCACACATAACGCCGGCAAGCTGGACGAGATGCGCGCCCTTCTGGCCCCCTACGGGGTCGAGGTCATCGGCGCGGCCGAAATGAACCTGCCCGAACCCGCCGAGACCGAGGATAACTTCATCGGCAATGCCCGCATCAAGGCTCATGCCGCCGTCGCGGCCTCTGGTCTGCCCGCTCTGGCCGATGACAGCGGCATATCGGTCGATGCGCTGGATGGCGCGCCGGGTGTCTATACGGCGGATTGGGCGGAAACCCCGCAGGGCCGCGATTTCGCCATGGCCATGGAACGCACCTGGCGCGAGCTGGAGGAAAAGGACGCCCCCCATCCCCGCCGCGCACAGTTCAACTGCACGCTGGTTCTGGCCTGGCCCGACGGCCATGACGAGGTGTTTCAGGGCGTGCTGCCCGGTCAGGTCGTCTGGCCGCCCGCCGGGCCGTTCGGCCATGGTTATGACCCGATCTTCATGCCTGACGGCCATGACCGCCGGCTGGCCGAGATGACGGCTGCGGAAAAGAACGCCATCAGCCACCGCGCCCGCGCCGTGGCGGCCATGCTGGAGGGATGTTTTGCATAGGATCTCGACCGGTTCGCCCTTTGAGGCGGCAATGGGCTATTCACGCGCCGTCATCCGGGGGCCGTGGTGCTTTGTCTCGGGAACGACCGGCTATGACTATGCCAGCATGACCATGCCCGAGGATGTCGCCGATCAGGCCCGCAACTGTCTGGCAACCATCGCCGCCACGCTGAACGAGGCCGGCTTTGCCATGCGCGATATCGTCCGGGTGCAATATACGCTGACCGATCCCGCGCTTGTCGATTCGGTGGCGCCGGTTCTGGGCGAGCATATGGCCGATGTCCTGCCCGCCGCGACCATGGTGATCGCCGGGCTGATCCGCCCGGAAATGAAAATCGAAATCGAAGTTACCGCGTTCAGGGGATGACCGGGGACTGGCGTCATGGCGGGTTCGGGCTGTATGTCCATTGGCCGTTCTGCGCCTCGAAATGCCCTTATTGCGACTTTAACAGCCATGTCGCGGCGGTGATCGACCAGCCGCGATGGGCCGCCGCCTATCGCAGCGAGATCGCGCGGATCGCGGATCTGGTGCCGGGCCGTGTGCTGAACAGTATCTTTTTCGGCGGCGGAACACCGTCTCTGATGGCGCCCGAAACCGTGGCCGGGGTGATCGCGGCGGCGCGCAACGCATGGCCATTCGCCAATGATATCGAGATCACTATCGAGGCCAACCCGACCAGCACCGATGCCGGGCGCTTTGGCGGCTATGCGGATGCCGGCGTCAACCGTCTGTCGCTGGGGGTGCAGGCGCTTAATGACGACGATCTGCGCCGGCTGGGGCGGATGCACAGCGCCGCCGAGGCGCGGCGCGCCTTTGATCTTGCGCGCGCGCATTTCGGGCGCGTCAGCTTTGATCTGATCTATGCCCGACAGCACCAGACGCCCGCCGGCTGGCGGGCCGAGCTGCGCGAGGCCGTCGCCATGGCGGTCGATCATCTGTCACTCTATCAGCTGACCATCGAGGACGGCACCGTCTTTGGCGCCCGCCATGCCGCAGGCCATCTGCGCGGACTGCCGGATGATGAGATCGCGGCGGATATGTATCTGGAAACACAAGACACCCTCGATCAGCTTGGGATGCCGGCCTATGAGGTCTCGAACCACGCCGCGGCCGGCGCGCAATCGCGCCACAACCTGATCTATTGGCGACAGGGCGACTGGGCGGGCATCGGTCCGGGCGCCCATGGCCGGCTGACCACCGGCGCGGGCCGCATCGCCAATATCGCCGAGCGGATGCCCGGCGCCTGGCTCGACCGTGTCGAGCGCAGCGGCAGCGGTGATATCGAGACCCTCGCCCAGCCGCCGGATGACGTTTCGGCAGAGTATCTGCTGATGTCGATGCGGCTGGCCGAGGGGATGTCACTGGCCCGCTATCGCGCCAAGGGCGGGCTGCTGGACGAGCCGCGGCTGGCGCGGCTGACCGAGCAGGGGCTGGTTGCCCGTGACGGTGACCGGCTGCGCGCCACGCGCGAGGGGCGGCCGGTCCTGAACCATATCCTGCGCGAGGTGGCTGGCTGATGCGGCTGGTTTATCTGGGTATCGGCTGGGCCGCGGTCGGATTGGCGCTGATCGGGACATTTCTGCCGATCATGCCGACCGTCCCCTTTCTGCTGATCGCGATATGGGCCTTTGGCCGCTCGTCCGAGCGGCTGCGCCAAAAGCTGCTGAACGATCCCGTTTTCGGCCCCGATATCCGCCGCTGGCACGAACGCGGCGCGATCCGGCGCAGCGCAAAGGTGCTTGCGATCTCGGCGATGAGCGCCAGCATCGTGATCAGCTGGGCAGTCGGCCTGCCGCCGGTCGCACTGGCGGGACAGACCGCCATCCTCGCCGCCGTCGCGGTCTATATCGCGACCCGGCCGGAACGCTAGCGCAGGGCCTGTGATATCTGGCCGCAGGGACCACCCGGCCCGCGCAAGGGGGCTGTTCAGCACGGGGGACACTGCACCAGCGCGGCCATAGGCCCGGCTTGCGTTTGGCAAGGATACCACGACATCATGCGGACAAAGCTCATCATCGCGCAGCGGCCGGACAGGACAAAGGGACCGGCCGCCACCGGACCACCGCCTGGCCCCGGCACCGCCGCAGGCCGATGATGCGCGGCCGATCACACGGACAAAAAGGGCCGTAATGCAGGCACGGGCAATAACGGGGGAACCATGACCGAGAGCTATATTTCAGACTGGCCGGGCAAAAGCGCACAGGTGCCGGACGGCCCGTGCCATCCGGCGGCCTATCACATGCTGGATGTCGCCGCGGTGGCCGAGGTTTTGATCGAACCTTTCGGCTTTCCTGAACCTTTGCGCGACGCGCTGATCCTGCTGACGGCGCTTCATGATCTGGGCAAGATCGGCGCGGGGTTCCGCGCGATGCTGCAAACCGGCACGCGCCAGATCTGGCGCCATTGGGAGATGACCGAGGTTTATCTGTTCCAGCATGATGACGACCTTATGGCCGGGATTCTGGGCGGACGTGGCACGGTGCGCAAGCAGCTTTACAGCGCCGCCGCCGGACATCACGGTCGCCCGCCGACGCTTTCAAAGCTGGATGATCATCGCTTGCTGGAACAGTCAGGCCCCGAGGCGGCCCGCGATGCGCCCGCGCTGATCAAAGCTTTTGCCGCGCTGTGGCCTGCGGCTTCGCTGGACGGGATCAGCACGGCCCGCGCCAAGGAACTTGGCTGGTGGCTGGCGGGGTTTGTCTCGGCCGCCGACTGGATCGGCTCGAATACCGAATGGTTTGCGCCTGTCGCGGCGGGGCCGGACCTTGGCGATTACCTTGACGCGGCCCGCGAGGCGGCCCCGACCGCCGTGCGCCTTGCGGGGCTGGATGCGCCGCACCCCTCGGACAAGCCGCTGTTCGATTTCACGCTGCGGCCCATGCAGGCGGCCTGCGCCGGGATCGGGATTCCCGCGGGTCAGACGCTTGCCATCATCGAGGACGAAACCGGCAGCGGCAAGACCGAGGCCGCGCTGATCCTCGCGCAGCGGATGATGCTGGCGGGCAAGGGGCGCGGTATCTATTTCGCGCTGCCCACCACGGCAACGGCGGATGCGATGTTCTCGCGGGCGCGAAAGCTGGTCTCGGCCATGTTCGACGGCCCGCCCAGCCTGACGCTGGCGCATGGCCGTGCGGAGCTGTCGGACGAGTATCGCGCCCTTCGCGCCCCGCGCAACAGCCCCACGGATGAACCGGTCTGCACCGACTGGCTGGCCGATAACCGCCGCCGCGCCTTGCTGGGGAATGTGGGCGTGGGCACGATTGATCAGGCACTGTTGTCGGTTCTGCCCACGCGGTTCAACACGCTGCGCCATTTCGGGCTGTCGTCGAAAATCCTGATTGTGGATGAGGTCCACGAAATGGGGACGCCCTATATGGCAACCACGCTGGCGCAGCTTTTGCGGGCGCATCGGGCGGCGGGGGGCAGCGCGATCCTGCTGACCGCGACCTTGCCGCTGGATCAGCGGGCGGCTTTGCTGGACGCTTGGGGGGCGGGTGATGATGGTGACGCAAGCTATCCCGCGCTGACCATGGCGGGGGGCGCGGCGCGGCGTGATTTCGCGCAAACGACCGGGGCAAAGGGGCCGGTGACGGCGCAGCGCGTCGCCTCTGTGGATGAGGCGGTCACGCTGCTTGCCGATGCGGCGGCGCGGGGCGCGGGTTGTGTCTGGGTGCGCAATGCGGTCGATGACGCGATTGCGGGGGTGCAGGCGCTGCGCGACGCGGGTGTCGCGGCCGATCTGCTGCATGCGAGGTTCACGCTTTCGGACCGGCTGACGCATGAGGGCACGGCCCTGTCGCGCTTTGGTCGCGATGGGCAGGGGCGTGCGGGGCGGGTTCTGGTTGCCACGCAGGTCGTTGAAAGTTCTTTGGATTTGGATTTCGACGTCATGCTGTCCGACCTCGCGCCGATGGCCGCGCTGATCCAGAGGGCGGGGCGGCTCTGGCGGCATATGGACCTGCGCCCCCGCGACAGGCGGCCGGTGCCTGCGCCGGTGCTGCATGTCCTGTCGCCCGATCCTGCCGAGGTCGAGGACGACCGTTGGCTGCACCGCGTGCTGGATCGCGGCGGCTGGGTCTATCCCTTGGACCTGCAATGGCGCACGGCACAGGTGCTGTTTGATCGCGGGCAGATCGACGCCCCTTCTGGCCTGCGCGACCTGATCGAGACCGCCCATGGCAGCACCCTGCCGGTCCCGCCCGTGCTGGAACAGGCCGAGTTAGAGCGCGAGGGTCTGGGCTATGCCGAGGCCAATCAGGCGTGGCGTAACCTGATCCGTTTCGGCGAAGGCTACCGGCAGGGCGGCGGGGCCGAGCCGGACACGAACTATCCCACCCGCCTCGGCCTGCCGACGAAAACGCTGATGCTGGCGGTGTGGCAGGACGGCGCGCTGCGCCCCTATGCTGCGGCTGAGGCCTGGCAACTGTCCGAGGTTTCGGTTGCCGAGCATCGCTTGCATGGGCTGGACCTGCCCGACCAATCCGCGCCCGAAATCGCTGCGCTGACCGCAGACTGGCCCGAATGGCGCCGCGCCGCCGTCACGGTCTGCCCCTTGGGCGAGAACGGGCAGATCTGTGCCGGATTGCGTTATGACCGCGGGTTCGGGATTTTGTTCGATGGGGAAAGCGGTTAGGTTATGGGGCGTATTTCCCTGCGGCAGAGCGGCCGCTTGTTCCATGGGCCGGCAATGTGCCGGCCTGAAGTTGTCGCGGCAATATCAGACGGTCCGGCTGCCGCCCGTGCTTGAAGCGGGCATTCGTCAAGGGGGCCTGCCCCCGTCCTGCGCTGGTTGTTCCCCGCCTCTGCGGAGATGAACCCTATTAGGGTGTCAGGCGCAGGTGTTCCCCGCAAACGCGGGGATGAACCGCACATGGACGAACCGCAGATTGGCGTAGGGCGCTGTTCCCCGCACCTGCGGGAATGAACCGGCGAACTGCGCGGTCGCACGCATTGGCATTGTCTGTTCCCCGCATCCGCGAGGATGAGCCGCAAGGGCCGCCCATATAGGGATCGGGGATCCCCTATCCCCGCAAAAGCGGGGATGCGTCGCGAAACACTCCCGAAAGAGCGCATCATTTTATTAAAAAGTATTATGGTGTAATTTGAAAAGAGGGGAAAATCTGCTTGACAGTTTACCCTCTCGGGCGCCACGCTCGGGGCAGGCAAATCTGCGAGACCCCTATGGCGCTGAACCTCATCACTGACCCCTGGATCCCCGTTTTCGACCGTGACGGGACGCGGCGGCTGATTGCGCCCTGGCAGATGGCCGACATGGCAATCGCGCGGCTGGACTGGCCGCGGGCCGATCTGAATGTCGCCTGTCTCGAATTGCTGATCGGTCTGGTTTTCCTCGCTGACCCGCCGCAGGATATTGACGATTGGCAGGACCGGCAGGCCCCCGATCCCGACCGCCTCAAGGCACGGCTGGAACCCTTTGCGCCCGCCTTTAACCTGATGGGCGATGCGACGGGCAAAGGCCCGCGCTTCATGCAGGATTTTGACGATCTGCCCGGCGCGCCGAATACGGTGGACATGCTGTTCATCGACAGCGCGGGCGGGCAGACGATCAAGAACAATGCCGATCTGATGGTCTGGCGCGACCGCTATCCGGCGCTGGAGCCTGCGCTTGCGGCCATGGCGATCTATACGCTTCAGGCATTCGCGCCTTCGGGCGGGGCGGGGAACCGCACATCAATGCGCGGCGGCGGGCCGATGGTGACGCTGGTGCAGCCCGAAGGCGGGCTTTGGCCGCTGATCTGGGCCAATACCCCCGACGGAACGCCCGCCACGCCCGACGTGCTGCCATGGATGCGCAAGACGACGACTTCGGAAAAGGGGCAAGAGGTCTGGCCCGCGATGCGCCACCCGTCGGAGGCGTTTTTCGGGCTGCCCCGCCGTTTGCGGCTGGTTGCCACGGACGGGCTGATCTCGGGCGTCATCCAGCGGCCCTACGGGGTGAATTACGCCGGTTGGGACCACCCGCTGACGCCCTATTACCGGCTGAAACCGACCGAGGACTGGCTGCCGAAACACCCCCGCGCGGGTCTGTTCGGGTATCGCAACTGGCTGGGCGTGGTTCTGGCGCAAGGGGGCGATGACGGCACCACGCGGCGCGCGACCGTGCTGCGGCAGTGGTTTGAACGCTCGGGCGGCGGGGGCGCGCGGGTGCTGGTCGCCGGCTGGGCGATGTCGAACATGAAGCCGATGGATTTCGTGCTGTCCACGCCGCCCCTGCTGGCGCTGGATGCAATGGCGCAGGCCCGTGTGTCCGGGCTGATCGAGGCGGCGGATCTTTTGTCGCTGGAACTACGGGCCGCGCTTGGCCCCGTTCTGGCCGAGGGCGAATCGCGCGAGGCCGTGCGCGAGGCTTTTTATGCCCAGACACAGGACGGGTTCGAGGCGGCGGCGATGGCGCTTCAATCCGGCGCCGAGGCGTCTGGCGTGGCGCGGGACTGGCTGGCGGTGATGCGCCGCGCGGCGATGGACCTGTTCGAGACCCGCGCCCTGCCGGGGCTGGCCGATCGCGATATCGCGGTGCAGCACCGCATCGTGCAGGCGCATCGCCATCTGTCGGCGGCATTCGCAGGATACGGCAAGCGCGGCGGCGACGCTTTCGGCGCGATGGGTCTGCCGCAACCGGCACGCATAGGAAAGGACGCAGCATGAGCGACGACGACGGCCAAGACGGCGCGAATCAGACCGACAAGGATCGGGGCAGCGCAGGTCACGGCAGCCAAGGTCAAGGCGGCCCGAGGCACGACAGGGGCCAGATCATCCGCGACTGGTGGGCCGCCCGTATCGCCCCGCGCGACAGCGGCGCGGCGCGGGGTCTGGCGGCCCGGCTGCGGCGGAGACAGGGTATCGAACTGCTGGCCGAGCCTGCCGTGCAGGAACTGGCGCAAAAGCTGAAAACCCGCGACGCCGCCCGCGTGATCGGGTTGGTGCGTGTTCTGGCCGAGTTGCGGGGCGAACATGGTGGCCGTCTGGCGCGACGTCTGGGCGGGCAGGATCCCGTCCTGTCGCGGGCGCGGTTCCAGCGGCTGATGCGCTCGGACGGCGAGGTGCTGACCACCGGCCTGATCCGCGCCATCCGCAGCCTGCCGGACCCCGCCTGCAACGTCACAGCCCTTGGCCGCGATCTGTGGTTCTGGGACGACAAGACCCGCGCGGCATGGTCATTCGACTATTTCGCCGCACCTTTGCCCGAGACTTTGAAAACGCCCGAGGATGCCCAATGACGACTTTTGTCCAATTCCACCTGTTGACCGCCTATCCGCCTTCGAATCCGAACCGCGACGATCAGGGGCGGCCCAAATCCGCGATCATGGGCGGCGCGCCACGGCTGCGCCTGTCCTCGCAATCGGTCAAGCGGGCCGTGCGCGAAAGCAGCTTTTTTCAGGAAGATCTGGCCGGCCATATCGGCACGCGGACCAAGCGTCTGGGGATCGAGCTGGAAAAGCGCCTGATCGCAAAGGGCGTCGAGGCCCCCAATGCCAAGGCCACGGCGGCCAGTGTCGCCAATGTGTTTTCCAAGCTGGAACCCCCCGCCAAAGGCGCGCCGCAGGAACCCGTCACCACCACGCTGGCCTTTGTCTCGCCCGAGGAATGGGCCTTGGCCGAGGAACTGGCGCAAAAAATGCTGGCGGGCGAGGATCTGCCCAAGGACAAAGACCTGAAAAAGCTGGTTCTTCGCCGCGCCGACGGGGCGGTCGATATCGCCATGTTCGGGCGGATGCTGGCCGATGACCCCGACTTTAACCGCGATGCCGCCGTGCAGGTGGCCCATGCCATCACCACGCATAAGGTTCTGGCCGAGGATGACTGGTTCTCTGCCGTTGACGACCTGAAAAAGCGCGAGGACGATGCCGGCGCGGGCCATCTGGGCGAATTGGGCTTTGGTTCGGGCGTCTATTATCTTTACGCCTGCGTCAATGTCGATCTGCTGACCGAGAATCTGGGTGGCGACGGCGAACTTGCCGCCAAAGGGCTGGAATCACTGGCCCGTGCGCTGGCCGTGGCCACGCCCAAGGGCAAGCAGAACAGCTTTGCCCACCATCCCCGCGCCCATTTCATCCGCGCCGAGATCGGCAGCCAGCAACCGCGCGACCTGTCCGGCGCGTTTTTCAAGCCGGTCGAAGGGGGCGACCTGATGGGGGCTTCGATCGCGGCGCTGAACGATATGGCGGGGCGGATCGACGCGGCTTATGGCGCGTCCTCGGACCGGCACGAGGTGATGGATGTGGCCGCAGGTCAAGGCTCGCTTAACGCGATTGCCGCATTCGCCGCCGGGGCTGCCAAGTGACGGATTACCTGACCTTTCACCTGACCGCCGCACTTGGCGCGATGGGCGAATTTGCGGGGCACGAGCGGCGCGGCTCGCTGATCTGGCCCGGACGCTCGGCGCTGATCGGTATGTTCGGCGCGGCTTTGGGATTGCGGCGGGGGGATGATTTTTCCGCGCTTGATGGCCTGAAAATGGCGGTGGCGATCTTCGACGCAGGCGCGGTTTTGCGCGATTACCACACCGTGCAGACCGTCCCAAGCGCCGCCGCCCGTGCGCCCCAGTCGCGGCCTGCCGCGCTGCGCGATGCTGCGGGGCGGCTGAACACCACGATCACCCTGCGCGATTACCGCGCCGCGCCTTTGTATGGCGTGGCGGTCTGGGGCGGCGATCTTGCGCCTTTGGCCGCGGCGCTGCGGCGGCCGGTTTTCACCCTGTATCTGGGCCGCAAATCCTGCCCCCTGGCGGCGCCGCTGAACCCGCAGATCGTGACGGCGGACAGCGCCGAGGCCGCACTGACAACGCTGCACCTGCCCGAATGGCGTGCGGATGCGCGGGCCGCGATCATGGCAAGCGACGAGCTGACCGGCGCCGCGCGGATCGAGACCCGCCACGACATCGCCACCGACCGCAGCAAGTGGCACTTTGCCCCGCGCAAGGTCGCCATGTTGCCCGTCGATATCCAACCGGGCCAGACGCGGGCGGGCGATGCTCCGGCTGATGACGCTCCTGCGGGGACCACGGGGCAAGGGGGTGCGCCATGACGCTGTATCTCTCGCGGCTGCGCCTGTCGCAGCGCCCCGATGTCAAGGCGCTGAATGTGCTGCTGGACCCTCACCCTACGGGGGCGCGGCAGGATGCGCATCACCGGCTGATCTGGGCCGCTTTCGCGGGCGATCCCGACGCGCAGCGTGATTTTCTTTGGCGCGACGAGGGGAACGGGCGCTTTATGGTCCTGTCCGCACGTCCGCCCGCCGATAGCCCCCTGTTCGAGCCGCCCGAGGTCAAGCCCTTTGCCCCCGATCTCGCCCCCGGCGACCACCTGCGCTTTGCGCTGCGCGTCAATGCGACGCGGGCGAAAAAGGGCGTCGGGCGCGTGGATGTGGTGATGGATGCGCTGCATGCGGTGCCCAAGGGCGAGCGGGCCGAGACGCGCATGGCCGCAGCCCAGTCTGCGGCGCGGGGCTGGATGGCGGCGCAGGGTGCGCGGCACGGCTTTTCACTCGACGCTCTGGCCGCAGATGACTATTCGGTCATCGCCCTGCCGTCGCATCGCGGCAAGCGGGCCGGTCAGCCGCAATTCGGCATCCTCGACCTCACCGGTATGCTGACCGTGACCGACCCTGCCGCCTTTCTGACCCGTCTGGCCGCAGGGTTCGGGCGGGCCAAAGCGTTCGGCTGCGGGTTGATGCTGATCCGCCGGGGCTAGGGCATGAAGGGCCTGCCGCCGCCCAGGCCGATTCCGCTCAAAGACCGCGCACAGCTGGTCTTTGTGGAACGCGCCCAGCTGGATGTGGCGGATGGCGCCTTTGTCGCGATCAATGCCGACGGCACCCGCACGCATCTGCCGGTGGGCGGTCTGGCGGGGCTGATGCTGGAACCCGGCGCGCGGATATCCCATGCCGCCGTGGCGCTTGCCGCCCGCACCGGCACGCTGATCACATGGGTCGGCGAGGCGGGTGTGCGGCTGTATTCCGCCGGACAGCCGGGCGGGGCGCGGTCGGACAAGCTGCTGTGGCAGGCGTCGATTGCGCTGGACCCCGCCGCACGGCTGCGCGTCGTCCGCGCCATGTATCAGCGCCGCTTTGGCGACCCCGCGCCCTTGCGCCGCTCGATCGACCAGTTGCGCGGCATCGAAGGCGTCCGCGTGCGCGAGACCTATGCCCTGCTGGCAGCGCAGCACGGCGTCGCATGGAAGCGCCGCAGCTATGACCCCAAGGATTGGGAGGCCGGCGACATCCCCAACCGCTGCCTGTCCGCCGCCACCGCCTGCCTGCATGGCCTGACCGAAGCGGCGGTTCTGGCCGCCGGTTACGCCCCCGCCATCGGGTTTCTGCATACCGGCAAGCCGCTGAGTTTCGTTTACGACATCGCCGATCTGTTCAAGCTGGACACCGTCGTCCCCGAGGCGTTTCGCGTCGCGGGCCAGCATGCGCGCGGCAAGCTGGACATGTCGCCCGACCGCGCCGTCCGGCTGGCCTGCCGCGACGCCTTTCGCAGCTCGGGGCTTTTGGCCAAGGTCATCCCAACCATCGAAGAGATGCTTCGCGCGGGCGATCTGCCCCGCCCCGAGCCTCCGCCCGAGGCGGCAGGCCCTGCTTTTGATGACGAGGTATCGGGCGATGATGGTCATCGTGGTTAACCGCGCCCCGCCCCGATTGCGGGGAAGGCTGGCCGCCTGGCTGCTGGAAATCCGTGCGGGCGTGTTCGTGGGCGATTACTCGGCCCGCACCCGTGAAAAGATATGGGAACAAGTGGTGTCCTATATCGACGAAGGAGACGCGGTCATGGTCTGGCGCGCGCCCACCGATCAGGGTTATGATTTCCTGACCACAGGCCGCAACCGCAGGATGCCGGTCGATTTCGACGGGCTGAAACTGGTCCAGTTCCTGCCCGAAGCCCCGCGGAACTAACCCGAAGAAATTCGGTGCGCTGTTTGACATCGTGATTTTGCTGGTAGATCAATAGCCTGCAACAAGACTGTTCCCCGCACCCGCGGGGATGAGCCGGATCTCGACCGGGGCCGTGCGCGGATCGTAACCTGTTCCCCGCACCCGCGGGGATGAGCCGGTGCCGGGGCGGAAAACTTCGATACGTGCTTTCTGTTCCCCGCACCCGCGGGGATGAGCCGTTTCGGTCCATTTCGTGATCGAGATTGACGGCCTGTTCCCCGCACCCGCGGGGATGAGCCGGACCAGGCTGATTTCTTTTCCAAGGGCCTGAGCTGTTCCCCGCACCCGCGGGGATGAGCCGGTCATGGGCCGGGTCAGTGAAATGGCGCGGCGCTGTTCCCCGCACCCGCGGGGATGAGCCGCCGCCCAGCGCGGCCCATTCTTTTTTCGTGATCTGTTCCCCGCACCCGCGGGGATGAGCCGGGCCGAGAGCGGTTGCAGTCACATATGACAATCTGTTCCCCGCACCCGCGGGGATGAGCCGACGCCCGAATTGCACGCTCGCGAAATTTATTGCTGTTCCCCGCACCCGCGGGGATGAGCCGGCCATCGCGGCCTTGATCAGTTCGGCAAGGCTCTGTTCCCCGCACCCGCGGGGATGAGCCGCGTTAAATCCATGAAGGGGAAGTGTGGTCCAGCTGTTCCCCGCACCCGCGGGGATGAGCCGGAAAATCCCTTGCCGATGCAGTCGAGGATATCCTGTTCCCCGCACCCGCGGGGATGAGCCGGCGATCCAGACCTTCCGCATCCGCTTCGCATCCTGTTCCCCGCACCCGCGGGGATGAGCCGGCGATGTGCTTGCCCCAAGCGCGGTTCAGCGCCTGTTCCCCGCACCCGCGGGGATGAGCCGCCGAGATCGCGCAGCACGTCTCTGCGGCTTACCTGTTCCCCGCACCCGCGGGGATGAGCCGAGATCACGACCGATTCGAAACTGACCGGCTCGCTGTTCCCCGCACCCGCGGGGATGAGCCGATCATAGTTATGCGTGTTCAGCTTTTCACGCTCTGTTCCCCGCACCCGCGGGGATGAGCCGCTTGGCGTGTTGACCGTGGTGGCCACAAGGATCTGTTCCCCGCACCCGCGGGGATGAGCCGGTCCAGCGGGGACAACGCCAGAAAGTCAAACCCTGTTCCCCGCACCCGCGGGGATGAGCCGAACATTGAGTTCATCCAATACTTCCAGAATACCTGTTCCCCGCACCCGCGGGGATGAGCCGCATTTCCGCCCAAATCCGAAAATTCGGCCTCACTGTTCCCCGCACCCGCGGGGATGAGCCGTTACTCTGTCGCCCAGCAGTGCGGCAGTCCACCTGTTCCCCGCACCCGCGGGGATGAGCCGGCAGTAATCGGCCAGACGATGACCACAGATGACTGTTCCCCGCACCCGCGGGGATGAGCCGCCGCATGTCGTTTTCTTTCTTGTGGAAGAAAACTGTTCCCCGCACCCGCGGGGATGAGCCGGCATCGGGACCGCGCGCCTTCAGGTTGTCCAGCTGTTCCCCGCACCCGCGGGGATGAGCCGAATTCATCATTCATGAACACGCGGTCGGATTTCTGTTCCCCGCACCCGCGGGGATGAGCCGTCTTTTTCCTCGACCGGGCGCTTGTGCCGGTCCTGTTCCCCGCACCCGCGGGGATGAGCCGCCGTTGTCCGGCGTCACCGTCAGCACCAATTTCTGTTCCCCGCACCCGCGGGGATGAGCCGTAATCTCAGACCAAATATCTTCTTCGATATAGCTGTTCCCCGCACCCGCGGGGATGAGCCGTTCAAAAAACTGGCTCCAAAGACAAAAAAGTCCTGTTCCCCGCACCCGCGGGGATGAGCCGGCGGCGTCCGCGGTGTCATGTCTTGGCTTAGCCTGTTCCCCGCACCCGCGGGGATGAGCCGTCCTTCATCGACGCTGTGCATGGGCGGGCGGCGGGGCTGTTCCCCGCACCCGCGGGGATGAGCCGCCCGTGTGAGCGCCCCGCCGCCCGCCCGTGTGCTGTTCCCCGCACCCGCGGGGATGAGCCGGGCTCATTCAAGATCAAGATGCACGACAAGCTCTGTTCCCCGCACCCGCGGGGATGAGCCGCATCGCGAAGCTTCTCAGCCGCGTTGAACCCCCTGTTCCCCGCACCCGCGGGGATGAGCCGCTGCCCATCGACTACCGCATCTTTGGGCGGACCTGTTCCCCGCACCCGCGGGGATGAGCCGGTCATCTCGCGCTTCAGGTGGCGTTCGCCCTTCTGTTCCCCGCACCCGCGGGGATGAGCCGCCGAGACCCCGAAACAGGTCTCCCCGAACGACCTGTTCCCCGCACCCGCGGGGATGAGCCGAACGATTACGGCAGCAATTTCTTCGCGGGCGGCTGTTCCCCGCACCCGCGGGGATGAGCCGTCGCTTCTCCGCGAGCTTCATTGCCGAGGATGCTGTTCCCCGCACCCGCGGGGATGAGCCGCCCGATCTGTTCGGGGGCAACAAGAAAGAGGGCTGTTCCCCGCACCCGCGGGGATGAGCCGCTGGCCGTCATAGACAGCACCTCGCCGCGCAGCTGTTCCCCGCACCCGCGGGGATGAGCCGAGCAGGCAATCGACGGGGTGGCCGGTGCGCTTCTGTTCCCCGCACCCGCGGGGATGAGCCGGCACCGTGGCTCATGAGATCAGGGAACTGTCCCTGTTCCCCGCACCCGCGGGGATGAGCCGTCCACCTCCCCGTCGCCATGCCCCAGAACTTCCTGTTCCCCGCACCCGCGGGGATGAGCCGCCGTTAATTGGAATTTCATGACCACGGGGGCCCTGTTCCCCGCACCCGCGGGGATGAGCCGTATCGGAATGTGCTGGGCGGGCCGTCGCGCTTCTGTTCCCCGCACCCGCGGGGATGAGCCGGTTTTCGTCCAGATGGTCCAGATCGGTGTTATCTGTTCCCCGCACCCGCGGGGATGAGCCGTCGTCGCGCTGATGCACTCGGAACTTTCCGAGCTGCTCCCCGCACCCGCGGGGATGAGCCGCCCGCAACCAATGTCAGCTTTGACGTGCAGATCTGTTCCCCGCACCCGCGGGGATGAGCCGAACAAACCATGCCCCTGCTCATTGCCGAACGGCTGTTCCCCGCACCCGCGGGGATGAGCCGGTCGGGTTCTTCGACATCGTGGGCGCACGCCTCTGTTCCCCGCACCCGCGGGGATGAGCCGGACCTGTCGGACGCGCGCTATGTCACCCGGTCCTGTTCCCCGCACCCGCGGGGATGAGCCGAAAATCAATAAACCCGCTACGTGGCGCGGGCGCTGTTCCCCGCACCCGCGGGGATGAGCCGGCGATCTCGGACGATAACCCCTTTACCGAGGCCTGTTCCCCGCACCCGCGGGGATGAGCCGGTCGCGGCGGCAGCGGCCAGATCGGAGGATTTCTGTTCCCCGCACCCGCGGGGATGAGCCGATGGACCACAGGGCTTCTCGCTCGGCTGACAGCTGTTCCCCGCACCCGCGGGGATGAGCCGGGATCGTCTTCTCGATTGACAGCGGCGGCGGCCTGTTCCCCGCACCCGCGGGGATGAGCCGAGAAACGGATCAGTTTTCAGGCGTTCAAGGACCTGTTCCCCGCACCCGCGGGGATGAGCCGGCGCATCATCCGCGCAACCTCATCAGACGGCCCTGTTCCCCGCACCCGCGGGGATGAGCCGGCGATTAAAAGCCGCTGGAAGCGGCTAATTGGCTGTTCCCCGCACCCGCGGGGATGAGCCGCCGACGCGGCCACGGCGGATTTCGGCGTCCACCTGTTCCCCGCGTGTGCGGGGATGAGCCGGCGACCGACCCGTGCGTCGGGCGTGTTGAACGCTGTTCCCCGCGTGTGCGGGGATGAGCCGCGTAATGCGTGTCGCGCTCCTCCATCTCCTCGCTGTTCCCCGCGTGTGCGGGGATGAGCCGTGGGGCGGTGCAGTCTGTGGCAATTCAACGTCCTGTTCCCCGCGTGTGCGGGGATGAGCCGGATCGCTTCGGTATCAACCTGCGCTCCGGGCTCTGTTCCCCGCATGTGCGGGGATGAACCGCCCAATCTGGAAATAGTAAAATCAAGGAGTAGCTGTTCCCCGCGTGTGCGGGGGTGAACCGTCCGGGCTTTCCATTACAGCCCGAATTACCCCCTGCTCCCCGCGTGTGCGGGGATGAACCGATGCTCGTGATCGTTCCATGGACACATCCGCACTGTTCCCCGCGTGTGCGGGGATGAGCCGCATCAGTGGTTTCGAGCTCAATCTTGATGATGCTGTTCCCCGCGTGTGCGGGGATGAACCGCGGGCCGTCTGACGTGGCCACTCCGTGCTGGGCTGTTCCCCGCGTGTGCGGGGATGAACCGGCTGGCGGATGCACAGCGAGCTTGAGGCGCCGCTGTTCCCCACCCGCAGGGATGAACCGCCTGATCGCTGACCCACTTGGCGGGGCCGGGGTGGCGGCGTGTATAGGCGAGGCGGCCGGATGTAGAGCCGCAGGACCATCGGACATTTGCGGGTGCGGCAGACTATATGCCGGAGGGTGGCATAGAACTGCCTAAACCGGGACATCTGATGGTGACAGTGCGTCTGCGTGACAACGGGATCACCACCCTTATGTGGCGTGACGATCTGGCCGGCGGCCATGGCGTGGTGCCTGCGTATGATGTGATTAAATCGTTCTGCATGAGGATGTTACAATGGCCTTTCGGCTGAGACGCGATTAGGTGATCCGCTATGACGTGCCGCTGATTGAGTTCGACATGAACCGTTACGACACGCTGCATGACGACAGTTTTGATCTTGATCGCGACGGGCTTCTGAAACGGCGATCGGCCTGTGAGCTGGTTCGCGAGCAGCCATCCCCCAGCCAGCGCGCCGAGCTGGACATGATCGACGCCCATTGGCGCAGCCATCTGGCGGCGTTTGATTACGCCTTTGGGGTGATGCATCAATTTAGTCGGAAAACAGACCTTGCGGGCGATATGACCGGCGCGGGTGGCAACACCCCTGCTATCCCGCGATCTCAGTGGTGGTGGCCGATTGGGGGTGCAAAAGAATAGCGCTGGATCGGATCAGCGAAGGCAGCAAGCGATAAAGATCAAAGCTCTGCTATCTGCCGTTGGATCCTTTTTCGCCGTGACAGTCCTGTCGGTCGCCCCTCTGGAACGTCCAATGCCCCCCGCGCCAGCCTGAAACGACCCCGTATTACCGGCAGCATTCTCTGGCGGGGACGGCCCTGCATATCGCATGAAAAAGGGGGCCGGCCGGCCCCCTTTATGGGCTGGATCCGGCCTTGTCAGAACGGGCTGTCGGGGAAATAATATTGTTCGGCATTCTCCGGCGTGATGAGCTGGCTGCTGATGATATAGCGGCCCGACATCGGCGCGTTCGATACAAAGCGCAGCGCCGTCATCTCGATCGCCGAGGAGATCAGCGCCGGCGGATAGGTGACATTGACCGGCAGCTGCGGGTCGCTGTTCATGATCCTCTGAACGATTTCCTTCATGCCGGCGCCGCCGACAACGACCATCTCGTCCTGGCGGCCGGATTGGGCGATTGCCTCAAGCACGCCGATGGCCATATCGTCATCAGCCGCCCATACAGCATTGATTTCCGGATATTTCGCCAGATAATCCTGCATCACGCGAAAGGCGTCGTCACGGTTCCAGTTGCCGTGCTGCATATCGAGGATCTCTTTATCCGACCCTTCCAGCGCGGCCTGAAACGCCTCGACGCGCTCGTTGTCCAGCGTTGTCGGAATGCCGCGCAGCACGACGATCTTGCCGCCGGCATCAATGTTATCGCGGAAATATTCGCCCGCGACACGGCCAAAGGCAGAGTTATCGCCGGCCACATACAGATCCTCGATGCCCTCTTCGGACAGGCCGCGGTCAACCACGGTCACGAATTTGCCGGCGGCCTTGACCTGCTTGACCGGGTCGGTCAGCGGCTCGGATTCAAAGGGCAGCACGACCAGACCGTCGATATTGCGGGTGGCCAGCATATCCTCGATATCTGCGACCTGGCGGCCGACATCGGGGGCGGTGGACAGCACGAATTCCAGATTGGGATAGGTCTCGCGCAGCCGCGTGATCGTGTCCTGCGCGTGCCAGTTCAGCCCGCCCATAAAGCCGTGGGTCGCCGAGGGGATCGACACGCCGATCACCTTGCGCTCGACATCCTGTGCGACAGCAGCCCCGGTCACAAGCGACAGGGCGGCAGCGGCCAGCGGCAGTTTCAGCAGATAGCGACGTTTCATTTCATCTCCTCCGAAGATCACCGCTCCTCTGCGGTGCGTTTGTCCCGCTGCAAGACGACAGCAAGCACGATGATGACGCCCTGAATCGCCCCGTTCAGATAGGGGCTGACCAGATCCGCCAGATTAAGGATATTTCCGATAAGGCTGAGGATCAGCACACCGACCACGGTGCCCCAGACCCGCCCCGTCCCACCCTTGAGCGAGGTGCCCCCGATGATGACGGCGGCGATTGCCTCCAGCTCCCACAGGGTGCCGGTCGAGCCGGAGGCAGAGCCGAGGCGGGGCACATAAAGGATCGTCGCGACCCCGACGAGAGCGCCCAGCAGGATATAGGTCGCCAGCCGCACACGCTCGACATCGACGGCGGAATAGCGCGCGACCCGGTCATTCGATCCGATCGCCTCGACATGGCGGCCAAAGCGGGTGTGACGCATGACGAATTCGCCCGCCACCGCAACCACGGCGAAAAAGATGATCGGCCATGTGATCCAGCCAAAGCCGCCGTAATAGACCGGCCGGTAAAGCGCGCGCAGCCCGGAATCGAGGCTGATCGTGCCGCCATCGGCCAGCCATGTGACCAGCGAGCGAAAGATCCCCATCGTGCCGAGTGTGACGATAAATGCCTCGATCCGGCCGCGCGTGATCAGCAACCCGTTCACAAGGCCGGCCATCACCCCGCAGCTCAGCGCGATCCCCATGCCCAGCATGACCGTGACCCAGTTCACCCCGGTAATCGGCGCCAGCCAGTTCATCGCCAGAATGGTCACCCCGGCCAGAAAGGCCGCCATCGAGCCGACCGACAGGTCAAGCCCGCCCTGGGTGATCACGAATGTCATCCCGACCGCGATCACCCCGATAAAGGCCGACCGCGCCAGCACATTCGACAGATTGGCCGGCGCCAGAAAGGCGGGGTTGAGCAGCGCACCCAGAATCACCAGCCCGATCAGGGCGATCAGCGGTCCCAAAAGATGCAGGTCGGGGCGTTTCATGCCGGCTCCTTTTGCGCGGTCAGGCCCATGGCCAGATGCACGATGTTCTCTTCAGTGATTTCTTCGCCCGCCAGCTCGCCGGCGATAAGGCCGCCGCGCATGACCAGCACCCGGTCGGACAGGCCGATGACCTCGGGCAGTTCGGACGAGATGACGATGACGCCCCTGCCCTCGGCGGCCAGCTTGCGCACAAAAACATAGATCTGCTGCTTTGTGCCGACATCAATGCCGCGCGTCGGCTCGTCGATGATGATGATCTCCGGCTCGGTCAGCATGGTCTTGGCCAGCAGCAGCTTTTGCTGATTGCCGCCCGACAGCTCGCCCGCCTTCATCGTCGCGGATGCGGCCCGGATATCAAAATCGCGCGTGGCCTGCGCCATGGCGGCGCCTTCGCGCCGGCGGTCGACGCGAAAGCCGAACCGGTCAAGTGCGGCCAGCGTCAGGTTTTCGGTCAGCGGCTTTTGCAGCAAAAGACCCGCTTCCTTGCGGTCCTCGGTCAGATAGGCGATGCCGGCGGCTGCGGCATCCCGGTTTGTGCGGATCGCGACCTCGGCGCCGCGAACGGTGATGCGTCCGCTTGACGCGCGCAGCCCGGCGATGGCCTCGGCCAGTTCTGTCCGGCCAGAGCCGACCAGCCCGGCGATGCCCAGCACTTCGCCACGGCGCAGACCCAGCGTCGCATCCCTGACGCTGATCGTGCCGGGCACCCGCAGGGCGTCAATGCGCAAAAGCTCGTCAGAGGTCGCGGTCTGCTTGGGCGGATAGATGTCGTTGAGTTCGCGCCCGACCATGGCGGTCGCCATACCCTCTTCGGTCAGCTCGCCGCGCAAGGCGCGGTGAACGACACTGCCGTCACGCAGAACGGTAATGCGGTCGGCCAGCCGGGCGACCTCGTCCAGCCGGTGCGAGCAGAACATCAGCGCCACCCCCTCGGCCCGCAGACGGTCAACCTGCGCATAAAGCGCCTCGACCTCGCGATGGGTCAGGGCGGCCGACGGCTCGTCCATGATCAGAACACGGGCCTCGCGCGACAGGGCCTTGGCAATTTCGACCATCTGGCGGTCGGGAACCGAAAGATCGCGGATGCGCGTATCCGGGCTGATCCGCGTTTCCAGCCGCGACAGCAGCGCGGCCGCGGTCGCCCGCATCGTTGCATGATCCAGCCGCCCGGCACGGGTCAGTTCGCGGCCCAGAAAGATATTCGCGGCAACCGACAGATCGGGGGCGAGGTTGAACTCCTGATGGATCACCACGACGCCCAGGGCCTCGGCCTGCGGGCCGCTGCGATAGGGCGCGGCCCGGCCATCCAGCAGCACCTGCCCGGAAGTCGGCGCCAGAAACCCGCCGAGTATCTTCATGATCGTCGATTTTCCGGCCCCGTTCTCGCCGATCAGCGCATGGACCTCGCCGCCATGAAGCGCCAGATCGACGCCGTGCAACACCTCGACCGGGCCAAAGGATCTGGTGACGTTTTCCAGCGCAAGAACGGGTGTCATGGGCGGACCTCGATCCATGCGCCATCCTGCGCCGAGGACGCCTGCGCCGCCGCGATAAAGGCCATCCCGGACAGGCCCGCCTCCAGCCCCGGAATGCGGTCGAGATGCGTCAGATCGCCCCGGATCACCTCGGCGATGTCGCGGTAGAGATTGGCAAACGCCTCCAGATAGCCCTCGGGGTGGCCGGGTGGCGTGCGCCCCGAGGCCGAACGATCCCGTGCCCGCGTCATGATGTGCCGGGTTCCGTCGGGGCTGGTCAGCGCCAGATATTCAGGATCCTGCAAACGCCATTCCAGCGCGCCGGCGGTGCCGAAAAGCCGCAGCGAAAGCCCGCCCTCCTGCCCGAGGGCGACCTGGCTGACCCACAGCCCGCCCTTTGCGCCCGACGCATAGCGCAGCGCGATGCGCGCATCGTCATCCACCCGGCGCCCCGCGACCATGCTCGACAGCTCGGCCGACAGCCGGGACGGGGTCTCGCCGGTGACGAATTCGGCCAGCTGCCAGGCATGGGTGCCGATATCACCGATCGCGCCGGCACCCGAGCGCGCGGGATCTGTGCGCCAGTCGGCCTGTTTGTTGCGGATATCCTCGGCCAGCCAGCCTTGCAGATACTCGGCCTGAACCAGCCGCAGCCGGCCGATCCCGCCCTCGGCCACAATGGCGCGGGCCTCGCGGATCATGGGATGGGCACAATAGTTATGGGTCAGAAAGAACCGCGCCGCGCTGCGCGCCACGGTATCGGCCAGATCGCGGGCCTGTTGCGGCGTCGCGGTCATCGGCTTGTCGCAGATCACATGAATGCCGGCGTCCAGAAATGCCTGCGCCACCGGCGCGTGCAGATGGTTGGGCGTGACAATGGCAACCGCGCGGATCCCGTCGGGGCGCGCGGCCTCTTGCGTGGCCATGCGGCGATAATCGTCATAGCTGCGCGCGATCCCCAGCCCGCGCGCCGAGGCGGCAGCGCGGTCGGCATCCGATGACAGCGCCCCCGCGACCAGCCGGAACTGGCCGTCCATACGCGCGGCGATGCGATGGATCGCCCCGATAAAGGCGCCCTCGCCACCGCCGACCATGCCAAGCGGGACCGGCGCGCTCATCGCGTGATCCCCAGGGCGCGCGCAATGGCGTCGTCATCGGTGCTTTGCGCGGCGAAATCGTCAAAGGCGTGGGGGGTCGTGCGGATGATATTGCGGCGCACGAACGCGGCCCCCTCGCGGGCGCCATCCTCGGGATGTTTCAGCGCGCATTCCCATTCGACCACGGCCCAGCCGGCAAAGTCATATTGCGCGAGCCTGGCAAAGACCTGTGCGAAATCGACCTGCCCGTCGCCGGGGCTGCGGAACCGTCCGGCGCGGTTCACCCACGGCTGATAGCCGCCATAGACACCCTGCCGCCCGGTCGGGCGGAACTCGGCATCCTTGACGTGGAAGGCGCGGATCCGGTCGTGGTAGATGTCGATATTCGCCAGATAGTCCAGCTGTTGCAGAACATAATGCGACGGATCATACAGCATGTTCGCGCGGCCGTGGCCCCCGACCCGTTCAAGGAACATCTCGAATGTGATGCCGTCGTGCAGATCCTCGCCGGGGTGGATCTCGTAACAGATATCGACACCGTTTTCCTCGGCAAGATCCAGCAGCGGACGCCAGCGCCCGGCCAGCGTGTCAAAGGCGGTTTCAACCAGACCGGGCGCACGCTGGGGCCACGGATAAAGATAGGGCCAGGCGAGCGCCCCCGAAAACGTCGCCATCGCATCCAGCCCCAGCAGGCGGCTGGCGCGGATCGTCTTTGCCACCTGATCCGTGGCCCATTCCTGCCGTGCAGCGGGCCGGCCATGGACCGCGGCCGGGGCAAAGGCGTCAAAGGCCGCGTCATAGGCCGGATGAACGGCGACAAGCTGGCCCTGAAGATGGCTGGACAGCTCTGTCACGGCCACACCGTTGCGCGCGGCAATGCCCAGAAACTCGTCTCGCCAGTCCTGCGAACTGACCGCGAGGTCGAGATCGAACAGCCGCCGGTCACCGCTGGGCACCTGCACCCCGACATATCCCAGCGAGGCCGCCCAGGCGGTGATCGTGTCCCAGTCATTGAACGGCGCCACATCCGAGGCGAATTGCGCCAGAAACAGGCCGGGGCCTTTGATCGTCCGCATTTGATTCTCCCCTCTCCCCGATATGGTTGAACCGTTCTGCAATCGTTTGCAACAGGTCATTTCGGCAGGTGTAAACGATTGCATACGTCATTTTCCGCGCTTGCGCCGGAGACAGGCAGGGGTTTAGCCTGCGCGGATGATGGATGACCCGATCAACCCCGGCCCGGCCCGGCTGGCCGATGTCGCCCGGCGCGCGGGCGTCTCGGTGGCGACCGTCAGCCGCGTGTTGTCGCGCCCCGATATGGTGTCTGCACAGACACGTGCCGCCGTGACCGAGGCCGTGGCGGCCACGGGATATCGCATCAACCATGCGGCGCGCAATCTGCGCCGGGGGCGGACGGGGGCGGTCGTCGCACTGGTGCCCAATCTGGGAAATCCGTTCTTTGCCAATATCCTCTCTGGCATGGGACAGGAGATTTCGCAGGCCGGCTATGACCTGCTGGTTGGCGACACGATGGAAGAGGGCGGGCGGCACCGGGCCTTGTCGCGCTTTCTCGATCCCTCGCGCGCTGATGGGATCATCTTGCTGGATGGCCGCGTCACGGCGGATGATCTGGCGGCACTGCCGGCGGCACCGCCCCTTGTCATGGCATGCGAATGGATCGAGGACATGGCGCTGCCGCGCGTCGCGCTGGATAATTCCGCCGGGACCGGGCTGGCCACGCGCCATCTGCTGGGGCTGGGTCATCAAAGGATCGGCTGGATCGGCGGGCCAAAGGGCAATGTGCTGCATCGTGCCCGCGCGCGTGGGATCCGCCGCACGCTTGGCCATTTGCCGCCGGGCTATGATGGCGATTTCTCGCTGGAATCGGGGCAGGGCGCGGCGCGCCGGTGGCTGGCCACGCCGCGCATGGACCGCCCGACCGGCATCATCGCCTTCAGCGACGAATCCGCCGCCGGATTCATGGGCGAGGTTCAGCGCGCCGGGGTCATCGTGCCGCAGGACGTCTCCGTCATCGGCTTTGACGGCATCGACTGGGTGGCGCATCTGTCCACCCCGCTGACCACCATCCGCCAGCCCAAACGGATGCTGGGCCGCGAGGCCGCGCGCAGCCTGCTGAGAATGATCGGCGGCGATCACCCCGCCGATACGATCCTGCAACCCGAGCTGATCATCCGCGCCTCGACCTGTGTGGCCCCGCAGGATTAACCCGCCCTTTCCCGCGCAAGACGGTTTTCCGCGCGCGCCGGACGTGATTCAATGCCGGGCAGGAAGGTCACCGCCTTGGGGGGATGATGGCACATTATGACGAGCTGGCGGCACGGATCACCGCGCTATGCGAGGGCGAGACGGACGAGATCGCGTTGATGGCGACATTGGCCTGCGAGATCCATCACGCCGATACCCGCTTTGACTGGACCGGGTTTTACCGCGTCACGGCACCGGACCTGCTGAAGATCGGGCCATATCAGGGGGGTCATGGCTGTCTGACCATCCCGTTCGCGCGCGGCATCTGCGGGGCAGCGGCGCGGCGCGGCGAAGTGCAGATCGTCGCCGATGTCAGCCAGCGGCCGGATCACATCGCCTGCGCGTCCTCGACCCGGTCAGAGCTGGTGATCCCGGTGCGCGGGGCGGGCGGGCGGCTGATCGGCGTTCTGGATATCGACAGCGACCAGCCCGCGGCCTTTGGGCCGGATGATGCGGCCGCCTTGCAGGCAATCGTTGATCAGGTCTTTGCCAATATCTGACGGGGCGCGCGCGCGGCCGCCCCGGCCGGGCGGGATACCGGACAGACCGTGCAGGAAAGACGGCACGGATGGGCCGGAAAGGGGCTGGCCGCCGGCATATCTGTCGCCTGCGCCGGCACGGCGGCGGTTTCGCCGGTCAGGGGGGTGGGCGTTACGGCGCGGGGCGCGCGCACAGGGGTCGATGCGTTACGCGACCCGACCGCCGCCGGACAGGACCGTTACAGCGCGGGCGCAGCCTATCTTGATATGTCGCGGCGCAGATAGACATAATACGCGCCCGTCCCGCCATGGCGCAGATGGGCCGGTGCGACCTGCTGGACGATACGCGACAGGGCCGCGTGGTGCAGCCAGACCGGCACCTGATGACGCAGCGCACCTGACCGGCCGGGCAACAGGCCATGATCGCCGCCACGGCTGCCCTTTCCGGTGATGACCAGCACCAGCCGCAACCCGCGCGCATGGCTGGAGATAATGAAATTCGCCAGCTCCGGCCCGGCCTCGGCCAATGTCATGCCATGCAGGTCCAGCCGTGCCTCGGGGCGCAGCTTGCCGCGCGTCATCTGCTTGTGGGTCTTGTGATCCATCCGCACCGGCTGGGCGCGCAGGGCCTCGGCCGGGGTGGGTGCGATATCGGGCAGCGCCGCACGCGCGGGCGAAGGCCCGGCAATGCGCAGAACCGCCGCCGGAGGGGGCAGCAGGGCGCGCGGCGCGGCGGGTGGTTGGCGGGGACCGGGCTTGGCCTTGGGCTGAACTGCCGGATCGTCGGCGGGCCTGCGTGGTTCGGGGTGCAGGGGCCGGACGCTGCCGCGCACCATTGCCCACAGCTGGCGGTCATCGGGCGTGAGACCGCGCCCGCGTGACATCACAGGCCGGTCGCGACCAGTCGCCAGTTGGGATCATCCGAACCCATCCGACGCTCAAATGTCCAGGTATCACGCTGTTTGCGCGCCTTTTTCGGGTCGCCATCGACGATATTGCCATCGCGGTCACGGGTGACAACGATCATCTCGCCCAGGAAACGCACCGAAACCTCGGCGGTGTTATCTGATGGATTGAACTCGGCCACGGCAAGCGAGATCTCGCGCGTGCCAAGGAACTGGACATCGACGCTGTGCCCCGATTCGGCGCGCGCGGCGATGGCGCTGTCGAAGGCCCTGGCGACCTCGGGCGTCAGAAAGGCGCGGACCTCCGAGAGATCGCCGCGCTCAAAGGCGACAAGGATCATCTCATAGGCGAATTTCGCCCCGCCAAGGAACTCGCCCAGCGAAAATGACGGCTCGGCCTGCTTCATCGCGACAAGCGCGGCATAGGCCGGGCTTTGCGGATCGACGTGATCGGACAGATCTTCGTCATCTGCCGCCTGATCCTCGTCCATGACGTCGTAATCTGCCTCGACGGGCTGCTGGGTCTGCGTCGGTTCGAACCCGTCCCGTGTGCCCAGAACACCGCGCAGGCGATAGATCAGCACAATCGCTATCACGGCAAGCACAATCAGTTGGATCATCGGGTTCGACATCTTCCATCCTTCACGACCTGTTACGGACGGTTGGCAAACCCCGCCGCCCGCACCTATGTAGGGATGCAGCCGGGCCAAGTCCAGTTTTCCCCGGCATGAGGTGTAAGATGCCGTTGCTGATTCTGATGATTCTGATCCCCGTGATCGAAATCGCCCTGTTTATCCAGATCGGGGGGGTGATCGGCGTCTGGCCGACGATCGCCCTGGTGCTGCTTTCTGCCGCCGCCGGCATTGCGCTGATCCGCAGCGCCGGGCGGCGCTCGATGATAGAGTTGCAGCAGTCATTCCAGACCCTTGGTGATCCCGCCCGTCCGCTGGCGCATGGTGCCTTTCGGATGCTGGCCGGCGCGCTGCTGATCGTTCCGGGGTTCCTGACCGATGCCGTCGGCCTTGCGCTGCTGATCCCCGGTGTGCGCGAGGGGCTGCTGCGGCTGATCGGGCGGCGTGCGACGGTCACGCGCAGCGCGGGCTTTGGCTTTGACAGCGCCAGCCAGCCGCGCCATGGCTGGCCCGGCCGCGATGATCAGCTGATCGACGGCGATTATGTCGTGCAGGAAGACCCCTATACCAGCCGCGATGACATCGACCTGCCCGAGGACGGCAAGCCCAAGTCGCGCGGTCGCGGACCAAACCCTTCGGGCTGGACGCGACCGGACTAAGACCGCCTCATGGCCCTGCGCGGCGTTGAGGCAGCGCGCACGGGGTGATAGAAGCGCGCGAAGCATTGCCGAAAGGACGGATCATGAGCGACGAGAACACCAACCATCAGCCGGCCGAAGCCGAAAATGGCGCCGCCGCGCCCCAAGCGCCGCGGATGCAGATCCTCGCGCAATATACCCGCGATCTGTCGTTCGAGA
Source organism: Paracoccus sp. (in: a-proteobacteria) (assembly GCA_030538705.1). Lineage (GTDB taxonomy): Bacteria > Pseudomonadota > Alphaproteobacteria > Rhodobacterales > Rhodobacteraceae > Paracoccus. Next base: position 41,293 of record JAUNTL010000004.1, read on the forward strand.
ACGTCGTCGCACAAAAGGGGCTGAGCGGGTCCGAAGTGACGCCGGAGATCTCGATTCAGGTCAGCCTGGACGCCCGCAAGCGCAACGTCGAACATCAGTATGAGGTGATCTGCAAGTTCCGCGTCGCGTCAAAGAACACCGTCGACGGCGGCAACCTGTTCCTGTGCGAACTGGATTACGGCGGCGTCTTTCGCGTCGAGGGTATCCCCGAGGATCAGCTGCATCCCTTTCTGATGATCGAATGCCCCCGCATGCTGTTCCCCTTTGTGCGCCGCATCATCAGCGACACCACCCGCGACGGCGGCTTCCCCCCGGTCAACCTGGACCCGGTGGATTTCGTCGCGCTCTACCGTCAGGAAATCGCGCGGCGCGCGCAGACCGAACGCCCGGCCGGCACGCCCGTTTCCTGATCCGTGGCACCGCGACCCAAACGCGCCTGGCAGCGGATGCTGTCAGGCCGCCGGCTGGATCTGCTGGACCCGACGCCATTCGATATCGAGATCGCGGATATCGCGCATGGGCTGGCCTTTGTGGCACGCTGGAACGGGCAGACGCGCGGCGACTGGCCGTATTCCGTGGCCGAGCATTCCCTGCTGGTCGAACAGGCTTTCAGCCGGATCAACCCCGATATGGAACCGCAATGGCAGCTTGCCGCGCTGTTGCATGATGCGCCCGAATATGTGCTGGGCGATATGATTTCGCCGGTAAAGGGCGCGCTCGGCACGGAATACGGGGAAATGGATGAACGCATTGCCGAGGCGGTGCATCGCCGCTTTGGTCTGCCGGCGAAACTGCCGGCAGCGGTCAAAAAGCGTATAAAACAGGCGGATCATGTTTCAGCCTGGCTTGAGGCGATCGAGATCGCCGGGTTTTCCGAGGCCGAGGCCCGCACGATCTTTAAGGTGCCGCAGTCAGAACATTGCGCAGGTCTGGAAATACGCCTGCGTCCCCCGGCAGAGGCACGCCGCGCCTATCTGGATCGTTTCGCAACCCTGATCGGCACGCTTTGACCTCATCGCGAAAATGTGAAAATAAAAGGCCCGTATTACGGGCCTTTTTTCTCAGATCGCGAGGTCTTCGAGAGTTTTGCCCGTTTCGAGCGCTTCCTGAACCCATGCGGGGCGGCGGCCACGGCCAGCCCAGGTCTGCGACGGGTTTTCAGGGTTCGCGTAGCGCGCCGCGACCTTGCCGCTTTTGCGCGGCTTTGCGGCACCGGTCAGTTCGGCCAGCGAAAACCCATGCTCGCGCAGCACTTCCTCGGCTGCGGCAATGGCTTCCTTGCGCTTGCGCTCTTCAAAGCTAGTGATTGCGCGCCCGACTCTGGTTTGCAATTCACGTAACTCTTTTAACGAAAGCTTATCCAGATCAAACATAATATCCCCATAAATCAAGAATGACGTAATTATTACGACAAGATTACAATTGTCAAAACAGATTTTCTGCGTCGCGGCTAACGCGGACTGCGTTTGGCCAAAATTCGCTGAAGCGTGCGCCGGTGCATATGCAGACGCCGCGCAGTCTCGCTGACATTGCGGTCGCATTGCTCATAGACGCGCTGAATATGCTCCCACTTGACCCTGTCGGCCGACATCGGATTTTCGGGCGGCGGCGGCAGGGTTTCGCCGGTTTGCAGCAGGGCCGAGACGATGTCATTGGCGTCGGCGGGCTTTGACAGATAATCGGTCGCCCCCATCTTGACCGCGGCGACGGCGGTCGCGATGGCACCATATCCGGTCAGAACGATGATGCGCGCTTCGGGACGTGCCTCGCGCAGGGCCTCGACCACATCCAGCCCGCTGCCATCCTCCAGCCGCAGGTCGATCACGCCATAGGCCGCCGGATTGCTGCGGATCGCGGCCATGGCGTCGGCAACCGACATGCAGACGGCCGGGCGAAAGCCCCGCCTTTCCATGGCGCGGGCCAGACGGTTAGCGAAAATCTCGTCATCATCAACCAGTAACAGCGAAGGGTCGGCGCCCAGATCGACCTTGAGTTCATCAGCCATGCTTTGCCTCCGGCGGATCAGATTCCACACTGTCTAGGCAAAAGCGGGAGGGGAATCAAATCCTGCCGTCCTACGCCGCTGCGTCAGCAAAACAGGCGACGTTATCGGCCATCTGCTCGGGCGTGACATTGCGGCCATAGAATTCGACCGTGCCATGGCCGGGCAGGACCAGATATGTGATGGTCGTATGGCTGACCAGATACAGATCGGTGCCGTCATCCTGCACCTGATAGGATACCCGCCATTGCCGCGCCGCCGCCGCGATATCTTCGTCCGATCCGGTCAGGCCCAGCATATTTTCATGCATATTTTCGGTATATGCGGCCATCCATTCGGGTGTGTCGCGTTTCGGGTCAACGGTGATAAAGACCGTCTGCGCATCAATGCCCCGCTCCGCCAGCAGGTCCAGTGCCTCGGCGTTGCGGGCGTTATCCAGCGGACAGACATCGGGGCAATAGGTATAGCCGAAATAGACCAGCGACGGTTTGGTAAATACCTGCGTGTCGGTCACACGCTCGCCGGTTTCGCTGGTCAGCTCGAACGGCCCGCCCAATGTCGCCGAGCCGCCGGCGACGACGCTGGTGCGGCATGGGGCGAAAGGATCGCTGCCGCCGCTGCCCAGCCACAGCCAGCCACCGGCCAGCACGGCAATGGCGGCGATGCCGCCGGCGATCAGGATCTTCTTGTCGTTCATGCCTGGTCCTCTTGTCCTGGCCTGTCCGGCCCGACGCATTGATCGCGCATAGGACGCCGGATATCAACGGGGCGAATCCGCACATGGGAGAGCAGATGTCCCCCGTCCGCCCATCCGGCCCCATGGCCGGCGCCGCTCATCCGCCCCGCGCCGAGGCAATCCGCCGGCGCACGCTGGTTCTGTTGCGATGGGTCGCACTGGGCGGGCAGGTGATCGCGATCGTGCTGGCGCTGGTGATCGGCGTGCGCTTCGGGGCAGGGGCGGCGCTTGGCGTCGTTGCGGCGGGGGCGGCGCTGAATCTGTGGACGACGCTCAGCCCGGCGCGGGTCACGACGACCGGGGCGACCTGGCAACTGGTGTTCGATCTGGCGCAACTTTCGGTGCTGATCGGGCTGACAGGCGGGCTGTCAAACCCCTTTGCGCTGCTGGTTCTGGCACCGGTGACCATCGCGGCAACCGCGCTTGATAACCGGCGGACCCTGCAAATCGGCGTGGCAACGGTGGTGATGATCCTGCTGGCCGCATGGCTGGCGGTGCCGCTTCGCCATGATACGCTGGATCTGGTCATGCCGCCCGCGCTGCAACTGGCGCATCTGGCCGCGATCCTGATCGGAGTGGTGTTCTTTGCGCTTTATTCCGGCCGCGTCGCAGACGAGCTGTCGACCATATCGGACGCCCTGCTGGTAACCCAGCTTGCCCTCGCCCGCGAGCAGCGCCTGCAATATCTGGGCGGCGTCGTTGCCGCCGCCGCGCATGAGCTGGGCACGCCACTGGCGACGATCAAGCTGATCGCGTCCGAGCTGCATGACGAGCTGGCCGAGGCGCTGCCCGGCCGTATTGATCTGGCCGAGGATGCCGCGGCGCTGTCGCTCTCGGCTGACCGCTGCCGCGATATCCTGCGGTCGATGGGGCGCGCGGGCAAGGATGACCTCAAACTGCGCGCCGCACCGCTGCGCGCCGTGCTGGATGAGGCCGCGGCACCGCACGCGGATCGTGGCATCGGCATCACCCTGCCGCCGCCCGCGCCGCAGCCGGTGATCCTGCGCGACCCCGGCGTCATCCACGGATTGCGCAACATCATTCAGAACGCGGTCGATTTCGCCCACGCCGAGGTCCGCATCGAAACCGGACAGGATGCAGGGCTTTTGTGGCTGCGCATCCGCGATGACGGGCCGGGGTTTTCTCCGGCCATGCTGGGGCGGCTGGCCGATCCTTTTCCCATCGGCCGGCGCGGGGGCGATCACCGGCCGGGATACGAGGGCATGGGCCTTGGCCTGTTCATCGCCCGCACCCTGCTGGAGGCAAGCGGCGCGACGCTGGGTTTTCGCAACGCGGAACCCGGCGCCGAGGTCACGGTCTCGTGGCCGATGGGCCGGATCATCGCCGATGACCGCGCCGCTCTGGACGAAAACCCGCAAATCGGTTGATTGCGTTAACCTTATTTTAACGTCTCGCGTGTGAGGCTTTGCGAAACGAGTTGCAGGCGATAGACATCCGAGATGCTGACCATCATTGCCGCGCTGTTTCTGGGGGCGCTGTCCGTCGTTCTGGCGATCTTTATCATCCGCTGGAGCGAGAGGCCGGGCCGGCCGCCGACCCTTTCGGTCGATCTGGTCGCGCCCTGTATCTTTCTGTTTCGCGACGGCCAGCTGATCGACGCGACCGAACCGGCGCGCATCATCATGGGCAGCTGTGCCGGCGGCGATCTGGCGGCGCTGCGATCATGGCTGATGCAGCGGTTTGGCGATATCTCGGCGCTTGACCGGCTGGCCGAAACCGGCGGGCAGGCCGCCATCAGCACCGCCGGCAGCGTCACACCGATGCGGCTGACGGCGCAGGAAACGGATGATGGCGCGCTGCGTCTGATCCTTGTCCAGAATGATGCCGAACATGCCGGGGTCGTCGTCGATTCCCTGTCTCAATACGCGATGGAGCAGGAGCTGGCCTTGCTGCGCGCCATCGTTGACGATGCGCCGATGATGATCACCCGGCGCGATGACGCGGGCCGGATCACCTGGGCGAATGCCGCCTATCTCAAGGCCGCCGAACAGGACGAGCCGTCGCGGACGCAATGGCCGCTGCCCGATATCCTCAGCCCGGACAGCGCGCCGGCACCCGACGGGATCAGCTGCCGCGCCAGCATCACCACCGGCGACGGCCGGCATTGGTTCGATTGCTATGATCACGGGGGCGCGGACGGGCTGACGACCTATGCCCTGCCCGCCGATGCCGAGGTGCGCGCCGAGCAGAGCCTGCGCGAATTCCTTCAGACCCTGACCAAGACATTCGCCGACCTGCCCATCGGTCTGGCGATCTTTGACCGCGAGCGTCAGTTGCAGCTGTTCAACCCGGCGCTGATCGACCTCACCGGATTATCTGCCAGTTTTCTGACCTGCCGGCCGTCGCTGTTCAGCTTTCTGGATCAGCTGCGCGAGTTGCGCATGGTGCCCGAACCACGCGATTACCGGTCCTGGCGGCGCCAGATCACGACGCTGGAATCCGCCGCGGCCGCCGGCCATCATGTTGAAAACTGGTCCCTGCCCGGCGGGCGCACCTATCGCGTCACCGGCCGGCCGCATCCCGGCGGCGCCATAGCCTTTCTGTTCGAGGATATCACATCCGAGGTAACGCTGACACGCAAGTTCCGGGCCGAGCTGATCCTCGGCGCGCAGGTTCTTGACGGGCTGGAGCAGGCGCTGATCGTGTTCAACGCCGTCGGGCAGGTGGTCGCCAGCAACCGCGCCTATGCCGATCTGTGGGGCGATGCGCCCGACAGGCTGGGTGATGCGTTCCATATATGGCGCGGTGAATGGGCCGACGCGCCGGGCCTTCAGGCACTGGAACAGGAACTCGGCCGCGAGGATACGGCCGGTCCGGGCAGCGGGGTGATTTTTGGTCCCGGTGACCGCGGCGTGCTGAACTGGGTGGTGACCGCGCTGCCCGGCGGCAAGCGCATGGTGACATTCGCCAGCCCCTCACCGGGCGCGCGCCCCGCCCAACGCCGCAACCCCGAGCAGCGCGGCGAACCGGTCATGGCCAGCCCCACCGAACGATCCGCCGGACGATAACGGGCAATCGCGGCCGATTTGTCCGGGCCTGGACTTGTCCTGACCCGTGACGGCGGGGCCGCGACACATGCGCTGTGGTCGCTTTATTCCGAGGGCGATCTGGGCGACGAATATAACGGGCTGAAGGTGCTGGCGCTGCATGCCCATAATGGCGGTCTGCTGCACACCAACGACAAACCGGTCACGAAGATGGAAGATCTGAGCGGCCTGCGCATCCGCACGCCTTCGCCGCCGGTCAGCGAGATGCTGACCTTTCTGGGCGCCATGCCGCAGGGCCTGCCACCGGGCGAAGTCTATGAAAACCTTCAGCGTCATGTGATCGACGGCACTGTCTTTCCGTGGGATCCGGTGAAAAGCTTCGGCCTGAACGAGGTGCTGACCGATCACCTCGATATGGGTGCCTATACGGTGTCCTTTTTCTTTGTGATGAATCAGAAGAAATATGACAGCCTGCCGGAAAACCTGCGCGCCTGTATTGACGAGGCATCCGGTGATGCCCTGGTGGCCCGGTTCGGCGCGTGGTGGAACAAATGGGATCAGGAGGGCCGCGCCGAGGCCGAGGCCGCCGGCCATAGGATCGTCACGCTTGACGATGCCGAACGCGACCGCTGGCGCGCGGCGCTGCAACCGATGATCGAAAAATATCTGGAGACGATGAAGTCCGAAGGCGTCGCGGATGCCGCCGAGCTTTATCAGAAATTCCAGGACAAGGTTGCCGCGTTCGAGGCAGGCGCAACGCCGGCCGCCGCCAACTGACCATACCGGGGGCGGGCAGCAGGTCCGCCCCCCTTTGCTTATCCGGGGCAGCCATGAGATTTCTGCGAATAGCCGATGTGATCGTCGAATGCCTCGCTGCTTTGGGCGTGCTGGCCTATTGCGCGGCCGCTGTGGTCACCGTGGCCGATATTCTGGGGCGCCGCATCGGAATGCCCGTGGTCGGCGTGGTGGATATCGTGCAGCTTTTCGTCATGACCGGGGCCTGGCTGGTGATCCCGTGGGGATTTGCCGTCGGCGCCCATGTCGGCGTCGATTTTCTGGTCGACCGCATGCCCGCACACGCCGCCCGTGCCTGCCGGATCGCGGCCGGGCTTGCCGCCTGCGCGCTGATGGCGCTGATCTTGTGGAAATGCTTTGGCGCCTGGCAGCTACAGCACATGCTCGGCGACAAATCGCAACAGCTTGGCATCCCGATCAGCTTTTACTGGCTGCCGCTGCTGGCGGGCGCTGCGGCCTCGATCCTTGCGCTGGCGGCGATGCTGGCGCGGCTGATCTCGGGCCAGCCGGTCACCCCTCAGGCCGCGCATTGAGGATGATATGACAATTCCCCTGATCGGCCTTGCCGGCTTTGTTCTGACGCTCGCGCTGATCGGGCTGGGCTTTCCCGTCGCGGTGGCCATGGCCGTAGTCGGGCTGGGCGGTGTGGTGCTGACCGGGGGCTGGGATCAGGCCGCCTATACGCTGGGCACCGCGCCATTCGAGGCGATATTTCCCTATAGTTTCAGCGTCATCCCCCTGTTCGTTCTGATGGGGGTCTTCGCCGCGCATGCGGGGTTATCGCGGTCACTTTTCGACCTGATCAACGCCTTTGTCGGCCATTGGCGGGGCGGGCTGGGCGTGTCGTCGATCGGCGCCTCGGCAATGTTCGGTGCGATCTGCGGATCGTCACTGGCGACGGTCGCCACCATCGGGAGGGTCGCCATGCCCGAGATGCGCCGCTTTGGCTATGATGACAGCCTTGCGGCGGCATCGGTCGCGGCCGGGGGGACATTGGGGGTGCTGATCCCGCCCTCGATCATTCTGGTGATCTTCGGACTGCTGACCCAGACCTCGATCGGGGCGCTGTTCATCGGCGCCATCGTGCCGGGCCTGCTGGGCACGCTGCTGTATGCGCTTGCGGTGATCCTGCGCGTGCGGCTGCGCCCTGAACTGGCGCCCGCCGGTCCGCGCGTCCCCTGGCTGCCGCGTCTGGCCCTGTTCCGGCGCGTCTGGCCGGTCGTGCTGCTGTTTGGCACGGTGATCGGCGGGATGCAGCTTGGCTGGTTCTCGCCGACCGAGGCCGCGGCCGTCGGGGCCGTCGGGGCCGCGCTGCTGGCCCTGGTGATGGGCGGGCTGAACGCGCCGGTGCTGCGCCAGATCCTGCGCGAGACGGCGGCGCTGACCGGGCTGATCTTTCTGATCCTGATCGGGGCGTCCTTTTTCAACTTTTTCCTTGAGACCACCGGTCTGCCAAGGATGCTGGCCGATACGATTGCCGGCTCGGGGCTGCATCCGACCACGGTGATGGTGCTGATCCTGATCTTCTACATCGTCCTGGGCTGCTTTATGGATTCGATGTCGATGGTGCTGCTGACCGTTCCGCTGCTGGCGCCGGTCGCGGTGGCCCTTGGCTATGACATGGTCTGGTTCGGCGTGCTGGTCGTTACGGTGGCCGAGATCGGCCTGATCACCCCGCCTGTGGGGATGAACCTGTTCGTGGTGCAGGGCTGTGTTCCGGGGCTGCGGCAGGAAGCCGTGATCCGCGGCATCCTGCCATTCATTCTGGCGGATCTGGTCCGGCTGGCGCTGCTGGTCGCGGTACCCGCGCTGACGATCTGGCATCTGGGATAGGGCGGGTCCGGCCAGCCCCGGCGACGGATCAGGCGCCCGCAGGGACGGCGCTGCTTTGCGCGCGCGCGCCCCGGCCCTATCACGGATCAGCGTGGCGGCGGCAGGCGCAGGTCGGATTTGGGACCGGCGAAATACCACAGGATAAAGCCGACGACCGGGAAAACCGCGACGACCAGCACCCAGATGATTTTTGCATTACGCTCGGCATTCGAGTTGATGATCTGGGCAATCGCCCATACCGCAAGCACGAATACGATCAGGCTGATCAGGCCGGTGAACATGTTGAACTGCATACTGGCTCCGTCGGGTTGGATGACCTCTGTCCCTCAACGAGGCCGGCCCGCCCGCGGTTCCACCCGTGATCAGATCATGCGGCGCACCGCGCCCGCACGGCATGACGGCGCGGCCACCCCGGCAGCAGCGGCCCCGCAGACAGGTTACAGAACATAGCGCGACAGGTCGGTCGAACGCGACAGATCGCCCAGATGCTGTTCGACAAATCCGGCATCAACGCGGACGGTTTCCCCGTCGCGGTCGGGCGCCGAAAAAGACAGCTCTTCGAACACGCGCTCGACCACGGTATAAAGCCGGCGCGCCCCGATATTTTCAATACTGGCATTGACCTCGGCCGCGATCCGCGCAAGCGCGGCGATGCCTTCGGGCGTGAATTCGACCGTCACACCCTCGGTCCCCATCAGCGCCGTATACTGGCGGGTCAGCGCATTGTCGGTTTCGGTGAGAATGCGGACAAAGTCATCCTCTGTCAGGGCGCGCAGCTCGACCCGGATCGGCAGACGCCCCTGCAATTCGGGCAACAGATCCGAGGGTTTCGACACATGGAACGCACCCGAGGCGATGAACAGGATATGGTCGGTCTTGACCGGGCCGTATTTCGTCGAAACCGTCGTCCCCTCGATCAGCGGCAGCAGGTCGCGCTGCACGCCCTCGCGGCTGACATCGCCGCCACGGGCATCTGCACGGGCGCAAACCTTGTCGATCTCATCAATAAAGACGATGCCATTTTGCTGCACCGCCTCAAGCGCGGTGGTCTTGACGGCCTCGTCATCCAGCAGCTTGTCTGCCTCTTCCGCCAGCAGCAGGTCATAGCTTTCGGCAACGGTGACCTTGCGCGTCACGCGGCGCCCGCCGAATGCCTTCATCAGGCCCGACAGGTCCATCATCCCGCCCAGCTGGCCGCCACCGGGCATTTCCATCATGCCCAGCGGGCTGGAGTTATCCAGCATCTCGATCTCGATTATGGTGTCGTCCAGCTCGCCGCGCTTGAGCTTGTCGCGAAACATCGAGCGGGTCTGATCGCGCGCACCCTCGCCGGCCAGCACCGCGATGACACGATCCTCGGCGGCCTTGTGGGCGCGGGCGCGAACCTCGTCGCGCATCCGCTCGCGCGTGTCGATCATGGCGGCGTCGGTCAGATCGCGGATAATCTGTTCAACATCGCGCCCGACATAACCGACCTCGGTGAACTTGGTCGCCTCGACCTTGATAAAGGGTGCCTGCGCCAGCCGGGCCAGACGGCGGCTGATTTCGGTCTTGCCGACGCCGGTCGGGCCGATCATCAGGATGTTTTTCGGGTAAACCTCGTCGCGCAGATCATCGGCCAGCTGGCGGCGGCGCCAGCGATTGCGCAGGGCGACGGCAACGGCGCGCTTGGCGTCCTTTTGCCCGATGATAAAGCGGTCAAGCTCGGACACGATCTCGCGGGGGGTCAGGTCGGTCATCGGGGCTCCTGTCTCATTTTCGCACCACTTAGACAGCGGGATGCGGCGTTTCAACCAAGAGGCTTTGAGGAATCGGTCCGAGGCCGCATTCTGGGCGGCCTTTCAACGCAATCCGAAGGACCGATCAATGCGACCCGTCCGCGCGACGACCGAAACGACGACCATGACACGCAGGGGGCTGGCCGCGCGGCTGGCCGCAACGGCCGCGGCAACGCTGGCCGGCGGGCAGGCCGTCGCAAGCCCGGCGTCCGGTGGCGTCGCGGGTGATCCGGTGCTGCGTGATGCGGCGCTGCGCGGGCTTGCGCTTGCCGGCCAGCGCGGCGATCCGGTTGCGGCGGCCGCAGCGCAGGCGCTGATCGCCACGCTGGCCGCGACCGATCCCGAAGGCGCGTTGCTGGCGCGGCTTTACGCCCGGCTGGATATCCGTCCCGCCGCCTATTGGGCCGAGGGCCGGCCCATGCGCGGCGACGAGCGCGCGCCCGCCGCCCCCGATCTGGCCGCGCTGCATGACGCCATCGCCGCCTGCCGGCCGGTCGGTTTTTCCTATACCGACCTTGAGGGCCATACGACCCGGCGCGAGGTTCTGCCCTTGGCCCTTGTCCACCCGCCACAGGGGGTCAAGCTGCTGGGTTTCTGCCGCGAACGCGGGGATTACCGGCAGTTCTTTGTCCGTGCAGTCGCAGATCTGAGCATGCAAGAGGGCGATTTCACCGCCGACCGCCTGTCCCTGCTGCAAGGTCTGGCCGAGAAAGAGGGGGCATAAGCGCCCCTCTTCACTCTGTCAGCTTTCGTGTCGCGCCGGGGGGTCGGCAAGCCATCGCGGTCGGCGAGCGGTGTCCGGGGTGGCGTCCTCTGGGGTTTGAGCTGTCGAACGCCGGCTATGTTGCAGTTGGCCTGCGCTATCCTCATGGGCATCACGCCACAGGGCGAAAAACTGTTGCAGTTGGCCTGCGGTTTCTGAAGCGCTATCCCCGGGCGGCTTTGGTGCGATCCGGCAATACCGTTGCAGGGCCGTTAACAAGCAGCTTGATTGCACCAGATAAGGGCAGGGCTATGGCCCTGCTTTTGTTTTCCTGTCTTATGCGGGGCATGCAATTGCGGCCATGGCGGCAGGCCCGATACCGGCGCAACCTGTGGCTTGGCCCGGACGGACGGATGGCCGCTCATTGGCCATGACCCTGACCCGCATACCGGCTGAGCGCATGCCACGTCCCCCGCCAGAGACGGGCAGTTGGCGGCTGCCCGTTCAGCCGCAGCATATCGCGGCTTCGGACAGCAGCGTCTGATGGGCGGGATCATCGGTGGCAAAGAACGCCGCCTCCAGCCGGGTGCCCATTTCGGGCGACATCAGCCAGTTGCCCAGCAGCCGCGCCTCGTCCGGGACATCGGACAGGATGATGCCGTCAAGGGCATGGCCGGCGCCGTCCGGTCTGACCTTGGTCAGGATGGCGATGGCCAGATGCAGCGACATCGCCGGCGAGCGGTCGGCATCCGCTACGGCGATGATCCGGTCCGCCCCGAACTCCGCCAGCACCAGCATTGAAATCATGTCGACCAGCCGCGTGAACGGGCGGTGACGCTGCCCGCAACTGGCGCAAAAGCCGGTCTCGGGCGCGCTCATCTGTGCCGCATGGGGCAGCCATGCGGTAAAGAACGCATCGACCGCCGCCGCCTCGGGCGCGGGCCAACGGGCGCGATAACCGGCATCACGCAGCCGCTGCAATGTGAAATCATAGCCGCCATCCAGAGATGGCGGGTCGAGGCGCGCCAGCAGCTCGAAATAGCGCGGCAAAAGCTGCTTGAACTCGGCCTCGATATCCTCGTCATAGCCATGGGCCGAGTTGGTATATTCCGCCAGCAAGGCCGCAGGCATCTGGCGCGGGTCGGTCCGCGCCAGCAGATCGGCATGCTGCTGCGAAACGCAGACGTTGCAATGACACAGGATCAGCCTGCGATGCGGGCCATGCCAGGGAAAGACCGTCCATGCCGCGTCAATCGCCGCTTGCAGCGCGCCGGGCAGCGGTTCTGTCCCGTTCGTCATGCGCACCTCGCACAGATCATCGGGATCGGCGCTAGCCGCCGATGGTTTCGACCGTCAGGTTTCCATTCGTATAGACGCAGATATCGGCAGCGATGGCCATCGCCTTGCGCGCGACCGCCTCGGCATCCAGATCGCTCTCCATCAGCCCGCGCGCCGCCGCCAGCGCATAGTTCCCGCCCGAGCCGATGGCGGCCACGTCATGTTCGGGTTCCAGCACATCGCCCGCGCCGGTCACGACATAGATCTGCGCACCATCGGTCACGATCAGCATCGCCTCGAGGTTGCGCAGGTATTTGTCGGTGCGCCAGTCCTTTGCCAGCTCGACACAGGCGCGCTGCAACTGGCCGGGTGCGGCCTCCAGCTTTTTTTCAAGGCGTTCCAGCAAGGTGAAAGCATCCGCCGTTGATCCGGCAAAGCCCACCACCACATCGCGCCCGCCCGGCGACAGGCGGCGGACCTTGCGCGCGCTGCCCTTCATCACCGTCTGGCCGACGCTGACCTGACCGTCACCCGCGACGACGACCTTGCCGTCGCGCCTGACCGCGAGAATGGTCGTTCCATGCCAGCCGGGAAATCTGTCTTCTGCCATGCGATACTCCTTCGTTATGGATCAGATAGGTCCGCGCGGACATGGTCGCAAGCCGCAGCCCATTGCCGGGGGCGCGCACCAGCCCTATCCATGCATCATGACCCAGCGTGTCCTGACGATTCACCTTGACCCGGCGATGACGGAACATGCCCTGTCGGGGCAGTTCAATTTCATCAACCGTGTCCGCGCCGCCACAGAAAGCCGGGGCTGGCAGACCGCGCTCGCCCCCGAGACCGGCCAGCGGCCGGAACGTTATCATTATGCGCTGCATCATATGAGCGGGCCGGCCCATCCGCGGGTCAAGATATTCCGGCGGACCTATTATTACCCGTTCTGGCACATCGAATCTGATCCGCGCCGCTGGCACTGGCCGGTGGCAAGGGCGGCATTCAACCCCAACCGCATCGACACAGCCGGGGCGCGCCGCTTTATCCATCAGCTGCGCCAGCGCATCATGCCGGGCCTGACGCCGGTCGCGCCGGAACATGTGCTGATCCCCTTGCAGGCGCAGCTGACCGAGACGCGATCATTTCAGACCATGAGCCCGCTGGAAATGGTCGCAGCCGTCGCCGCAACCGGCAAGACCTGTATCGCCACGCTGCACCCCGGAGGGCACTACAGCGCGGCCGAGCTGGCGGCGCTGGACGATCTGGCCGCGCGCTATTCAAATCTGTCCGTCGGCGGCGACAGCCGTTCACTGCTCGCGGCGGCGGAATATGTGGCAACGCAAAACAGCGCGGTCGGTTTTGACGCCTATTTGCTGGCCCGGCCGGTGGTGCTGTTTGCCCAGACCGATTTTCACCATATCGCGCTGAACGTCGCCGATACCGGTGTCGCGCGCGCATTGGAACAGGCCCCCGGCCACAGGGCGCATTATGCGAAATATCTGTGGTGGTTCCTGCGCCGGCAGGCCATCGACGCCATGGCGCCGGACGCCGATCTGCATATCCTCGCGGCCATGAAAAAGGGCGGCTGGCCGATCTGACCGCCGCCCCCCTTGTCAGCCGTCCGGCCTGCGCCTCAGACGTTCTCGTCGATCCACGCCTTCAGCGCGGCCTTGGGTGCGGCGCCGATCTTGTTCGACACGACCTTGCCTTCACGGAACATGAACAGCGCCGGGATGCCGCGCACGCCCAGGGCGGCGGGGGTTTCGGGGTTCTCGTCGACGTTGACCTTTACGATCTTGATCTTGCCGGCATATTCGTCCGACAGCTCTTCCAGTGCCGGGCCGATCTGACGGCAGGGGCCACACCATTCCGCCCAGAAATCGACGATGACAGGGGTATCGGCGTTAACGACCTCGGCCTCGAACTGGGCATCGGTTACGGGATGGGTGGCCATGGCGGGATCTCCTGAATGGCAAAGGGTTGGTCTAACAGCTAGGAGCCGGGCGCGACAGGGTCAAGGGCGGCCATCACGCGGTCAAGCAGCGCATCGGGCAGCCACATCAGGCTGCGCCCCGCGGTCCACAGAACCCCCGCGTCGACCGCCCGGCCGGGATAAATGGCGCAAAGCGCGGCGCGATAGGCGGCCATCTGGCGCAGGATGCCCTCGGGTGTGTCCTCGGGGCGGGCCGGCAGGGTGGCGTTGGATTTATAGTCGATGACACAGACCCGGTCGGGCATGATGATCAGCCGGTCGGCGATGCCGCGCAACAGCCCGATGCCCGGCAGTTCGGCCGACATCTCGACCTCGGCCAGCACCTGCGCATCCGGCGGCGGGGTAAAGACCTGCGCCAGATCCGGGGCATCCAGAACGGCCACCGCCTCGGCCAGCAGGTGATCCAGCATCACGGCATCAGGCATCCCCCCCTCGGCCCCGGCCAAAAGATCGCGGGCGCGGGCCGGCCAGTCACCGCGCGGGCTGGCCGGCAGTTGTTCCAGCAGCAGGTGCAGCCTCGTGCCAAAGCGCATCGCCGCAACGGGGTCGTCGCCTTCGGGTCCGGCCAATGCCTTGGCCCCGCCCAGACCCGATGCCGAACGCACATCACGGCGCGACGGCACAGCGGGCGGATCGGTCCACAGCCAGCCGGTATCCCCGAGCGCGGCGCCGGGCACGGCGGCGGCGGCCGCGTCGGGCAACGCGGCCTCTGGCCAGTCGCCAAAGCTGTGGCGGCTGATCTCGCCCAGCCCGCCGGGCAGGGTTTCCTGCGTCAGATCAGCCCGGCCCAGCCCGTCGCGGATCAGCGCATACCAGCTTTCTTCGCCGCTGCCCGCCTCGCCATCGGCGGCAACGATCAGCCAGCTTTCGGCCCGCGTCATCGCGACATAAAGCAGGCGCTTGCGCTCTTCGGCGTCCAGTGCGGCGGCGCGTGCCACGGCATCGGCGGCAAAGCCGGGGCGGTCGCCGGCACGGCCGGTCAGCATCGGCATGCCGGGCGCGCGCAGCAGTTCCGGCGGCCGCCACGACCCGCGGGCACGGGTATCGGGCAGGATGACGATCGGGCTTTCCAGACCCTTGGCGCCGTGGACCGTCATCACGCGGATCAGCCCGGCCCCGGATCCGGGCTGGCGGCGGACCTCGACATCATCGGCCGAAAGCCAGACCAGAAACCCGGTCAGCGAAGGCACTTCGGTCCGCTCATAAGCAAGCGCCTGTGTCAGCAGCTCGTCGATGCCATCCTCGGCCTCGGGTCCGAGGCGCGCCAGCAGGCGCTCGCGCCCGCCGTGGCGGTTCAGCATGCGGCAAATCAGCTCGAACGGGCGCAGGCCGGAATGGCCGATCAGATCACCCAGCAGCGCCCGCGCATCGTCATGACCCGAGGCCCGCAGCCGCGTCCACAGATATTCGCCCCGCCCGCGACCATGCGCCAGCCGGAACAGCGCGTCCTCATCCAGCCCGATCAGCGGCGAGCGCAGCAGCGCCGCCAGCGACAGATCATCCTCGGGTGTCGCGAGAAAGTTCAGCATCGCGCGGATATCGCGCACCGCCAGCTCGGCCGCGAGTTTCAGCCGGTCGGCCCCGGCCACGGGCAGGCCGGCCGACTTCAGCGCGCGGATGATCTCGGAAAACAGGGGCGATCTGCGGCCCTGCACGAGGATCAGGATATCCCCCGGCCCGGCCCGCCGCGCGCCCTCGCGCGTTGGCAGCATCGCGCCACTCGCAGGATCAAGCATCGCCCCGATCCGGCGGGCGATTTCCTCGGCCAGACGGGTCGGCGCGGCGTCGGGGGCAAGCTGGTCTACCGGATCGTCCCAGGCGGCCGGCTCGGGCCGTTCCTGCGGCACGATCGCGGGCCACAGATCGACGCGCCCCGGCCGGCCGGACAAAAAGGCGCGGTGATGGCTGTCTTGTCCCAGCCCGCGCCCGGCCTCGCCCGAAAAGGTCGCATCGACCGCGCGCAGAATCGCCGGAGAAGAGCGGAAGGAATATTCCAGATCAAGCCGCTGCATCGGGCGCCCGACGCCGGCAAAGGCATCGCCGAACTGATCGCGCCGCGATTCAAAAACCGCGATATCGGCGCCCTGAAAGGAATAGATCGACTGTTTGGGGTCACCGACGACGAACAGCGTGCGCTCGCGCGTGGTATCGCCCGCGGTGAATTCCGCCGTCAGTTTCTCGATCACGCGCCATTGCTCCGGCGAGGTGTCCTGAGCCTCGTCGACAAGGATATGGTCGATGCCGCCATCCAGCCGGAACAGCACCCATTGCGCCATCGTCGCCTCGGACAGCAGCGCGCCGGTGCGGGTAATGAGATCGTCGAAATCCAGCCAGCCGGCGGCGGATTTGCGGGCCATATAGCGGCGGGCGAATTCTGTAGCGAACCGCCCGAGCCGGGCGTTGCGGTCGATGAAATCCAGCGCCATGCGCGACGGGCGGGCATCGGCCACCCGGTCCATCAGCGCGTCGAAATCGGCCATCAGGGGCGCACAGACCCCCTGCCGCAGCGGCTTTGTCGGGATCTTGCCGGCCTTGGATCCGAACGGGACCTTTGTCTTTTCGCCGTAAAGCAGCGCGGCCTCCAGCGCGGCCAGATCCCCGGTGCCGGGATTGTCCCAGCGGATCGCCGCCAGCCGTCCGGCCAGCGTCGCATCCGTGGCCCCGCCACCCGCCAGCAGCGGGGTCAGATCGCGCATCAGGGCCGGGTCGCCCGGCGTGATGACCTGCGCCACCAGATCAGCGGGCGCCAGCCCCGGCGCCAGACCGGCAGCCTGGCGCATGACGGCGGCAATATCCGCGCCGCCCTCATCACGTGCGAGCAGGGCCAGCAGACCGTCCAGACGTTCGCCCGAATGGATCGCCGTCAGATCCGCAATCCCGGGCGCGGCACCGGCAGCCATCTCTTCCAGCACCTCGGCACGCAGCAGGGCGGCGGAACGGTCGTCCAGCTCTGCAAAGCCATGCGGCACCCCTGCCTCCAGCGGAAAGCGGCGCAGCAGGGCGGCGCAAAAGCTGTGAATGGTCTGCACCTTCAGCCCGCCCGGTGTCTCGATCGCCTGGGCGAACAGCCGCCGCGCGGCACCCAGATCGGCCACCCCGGCAACGCCAAGCGTTTCCAGCGCCGCCGCAAGCCCCGCGTCAGGCAGCATCGCCCATTCGCCCAGACGCGCCAGCAGGCGGTTCTGCATCTCGGTCGCGGCGGCCTTGGTATAGGTCAGACACAGCACCCGTTCCGGCCGCGTTCCCGCCAGCAGCAGCCGCGCCACGCGGTCGGTCAGCACCCGCGTCTTGCCCGATCCCGCATTCGCCGTCAGCCAGGTCGAGCGCGCCGGATCGGCGGCCGCGATCTGGCGCAGCGTGGCGTCGTCAATCTGTCCCGGCTCAGTCATCCCCGCCGACCTTCTGCACCTGCGGCTCGTCCCCGGCCATCCATTCGCCAAAGCGCGACAGGTGGTCATAGTCACTGACATCGCCGGCCTTTTCCAGCGCGCGCCGCGCCGTGAACCCCTGTCCCCCGGCCAGATAGCGATGCATCAGGGCAACAAAGCGTGCCCATGTCTCGGCCGCTGCCTGATCGGAAAATCTGCGCGCATGGGTCTGGCCCGCGCCGCCAAGCTGGATATAGCTGATCCCCGCGACCCCGACGGGGCCAAGCGCGTCAAAGGCACCCCGTTCGACCATCGCGGCCTCCAGCAACAGCTGCTTGTCGAAATGTTCGATCTGGGCATCGCTGGGCGGCGTGCCGGATTTATAGTCATAGACATGCGCGCGTCCGTCATGCAGCAGGTCGATACGGTCGGGCCGCGCGGTCAGTTTCAGCGCCAGCCCCGGCACCGGCAGGCTGTGGCGGGTTTCCACGACCAGCGGCCGGCCCAGTTGCAGCCGCGCGGCCTCGTCCACAGCGATCTGGCCGGCGATCTTTTCCATCCGCGCCTGCCAGAATGCCCGCGCGGCGGGCCAAGGCACCTCGCTGGACAGAACCTCTTGCGTGATGGCGAGAAACCGTGCCCGCAGCTCATCCACATCAATGCCGGGTTCGGGCGGCGGGGTCAGCAGGCGTTCGGCGATACGGTGCAGAACCTGCCCGCGCAGCGCCGCCCCCGGCTCGGGCCGCAGCGGGTCAAGCGGGCGCAGCCCCAGCACCTTGTCGGCGTAAATCGCATAGGGATCGCGGATCAGCCCCCGCACCTGCGTGACCGAAATCTCTGCGAATGCCGGCGCGGGCGGCACGGGCGAGGGGCGCGGCGCCGGGTCCAGCCGGAAACGCGGCTGGCCCAGATGCCGCGCCAGCGCCAGCCATTTTTCGCCGCGCGCGCGCATACCCGCCAATGCCTGCGGACCAGAACGATCCGGCAGGCCCGACATCAGATTGACCAGCCGGTTCAGCCAGCGCGACGGGATGGTCTCGGCCTCGGCATCGCGGCGGGCGCGGGTCAGCACGACCTCGGGCGCGGCGACCGCCTGCTGAAAGTCATGCGCCGAAAGGCCGATCTGGCGTTCAGGCAGGGTCAGCCCGGCCTCAAGCCGCATTGCCCGCGACAGCCATGGATCAGGCGGCAGCGCCTGCGGCCAACCGCCTTCGTTCAGCCCGGCAAGGATGACAAGCGCGCCGTCCGACAGCACGGCCTCGGTTCTTGCCTCGCGCGGGCCGCAGGCGCGGATCAGCGGATGGCCGCGGTCACCGGCACGCACGGCCTGGGCGGCAAGCTGGTTGCCGACAAGATCGGCATAATCGCGCGGACCCATGGGCTGGGCGCGCGCGGCGTGATCGGACAGATGCGTCATCGCCGCCCTGGCCGCATGGCCGGCCGCATCGGCCCATAGCCGCGAATCCCCCGCCTGCCCGCCCGGCCCCGCCGCAAGCCAGCCGGCCAGCCGCAGATGATCGCCGATCCGGTCCGGGACAGGGCGCGGCTGGCGGTCATCGCCGGCGATATCGAACATGTCCAGCGCCGCAGCCAGCCATTCACCCCAGACCTTGCGGCCGGCATCGCCGCGCTGTGACCAGTCGCGCAGCATGACGGCATCGGGAAAGGCCGGGCCGTGACGACGCAGATGCAATTCCAGATCGCGGGTATGGCGCAAGGCATCGCCATGTTCCCCGGCCCCGGTCGCCGTCACCGGATGTTTCAGCAAGGCGATCAGCGCGTCGATCCCCAGCCGGCTGCCGAACAGGGCCGCCGTCTGGCGCAGAAACAGCCCCTGCGGTGACAGGTGCAGCGGCTCGCCGGCGCTGTCGTCGATCTCCAGCCCCCAG
This sequence comes from Paracoccus sp. (in: a-proteobacteria), assembly GCA_030538705.1. Classification (GTDB taxonomy): domain Bacteria; phylum Pseudomonadota; class Alphaproteobacteria; order Rhodobacterales; family Rhodobacteraceae; genus Paracoccus. Next base: position 60,673 of record JAUNTL010000004.1, read on the forward strand.
CGGTCCAGAGACGCCGCGACCCGCCGCACCAGCCCGCGATCAGCCGCAAACAGACGCACCGGCCGGCCCTGTCCGACCGCATCACGGATCAGGATGGCAATGGCATCGGCCTCGTGCTGGGGCTGGTCGGCCTCGATCAGGGTCAGCCCGGCCGTGGGTGCGGCCAGATCGGGCAGGCCGGGGCCTTCGCTGATCCATTGATCCGTGACCGGCGCCGGACGCAGCGCGAGCGAGATCAGCCGGTTACGCGGATGATCCGCCACCGGCACCCATGGCCGCACCCCGTCCCCGCGCAGCGCGGCAAGCCGGGCCTGCGGGTGATCCCCGGACCCGTCGGTCAGGCCCTGCCAGACGGCTTCCGGCTGATCGAAATCATAGCCGGGCAACACCACCGCGCCCATCGGCTGCGCCGCCAGCGCATGCAGAAACAGCCGCGTCGCCCCATGCGAACCGGTCGAGCCGACAGCCAGAACCGGCGCCCGAGGCAGATCACGCCCCGCCGCCCAGCCATCGGCCAGAGCCTGGGCCATATGGCGCTGACGCGCGGCGGCATCAATGGGCGGGCCGTCCAGATAGAACCCGGCCGCGATCCGCAAAAATGTCAATGCGCGTTGCCAATGCGCGGCATGGTCGCGGGCGTCTATGCGTGACAGGCTGCCCGCGTCACAGCCCTCGGACTGCATCTCGGTCATCAGGGCGGCCAGTGATTGCGCCAGCTCCGGCACCGACTGGCCCGCGCCCGCCAAGGGATCACGCGCGATCAGCCCGGCCACCAGATTTCCCAGATCCAGCATGCGCGCCAGCGGGGCCGCGCGTTCGCCCGGCAGGGCCGCGCCCAGATCGCTCAGCAAGCGCAGGCGCGGCACCAGCAGCGGGCCGTGACGCCGCGCGTAATCATCGAATGCGCTGCGCAGCGAAACCAGCGTGCGGCCCGAATTGACGTGGATCGTCACCGCCGCCAGCGCCTCGGGCGGGCGGGTGCGCGCGCGGGCCATCAGCCCCTCGACCACACCCCGGCAGAAATCGGCACCGGGCGGCAGCGCGAATGTGCCGCCCTGCCAGTCAGACCACATCGCCTTGCTCTTTCAGCATCGCCTCGGCCAGCGGGATCGTCTCGGGGCGGCCCAGATCGCACCAGCCTCCGGGATGGGTCACGCCGTAAGCGCGCCCGTCCGCCATCATCAGATCCCAAAGCGTGTTCAGCGAAAACACCTGATCCGGGATCGCGGCAAGCCGTTCCGTCCTGATGATCTGGCAGCCGCCATAGATCAGATCACCGCGCCGCGTGATGCGGCCGGTATGATCCAGCGAAAAATCCCCCGGCCCGATACGCCCGCGCGCCCGGCCATGCGGGATCAGCATCAAAAGCGCATCCATCCGCGCCTCGTCCCAGGCAGAGACCAGCGTCGTCAGCGGGTTCGGCCCGGTCCAGATCACATCAGGGTTCAGCGTCATCACCCGGCCCGCACCCAAAAGCGGCAGCGCCTTGCGCAGGCCCCCGCCGGTTTCCAGCAACAGATCGGATTCGTCCGATACCGCGACATCACGCCCGGCCAGATGATCGCGGATCATATCGCCCAGATAATGCGTATTCACGACGATCCGCCCCGCCCCGGCCGCGCGGCCAAGATCCAGCGCATGGTCCAGCAGGCAGCGGCCCGCGACCTGTATCAGCGGCTTGGGCAGGCTGTCGGTCAGCGGCGCCATGCGGGTGCCGCGACCGGCGGCAAAGATCATCAGCGGCGGCATGTCGCGGCTATCCTTTCAATGATGCCGGGCGTCGGCGCGGGAATGCGCGCAACCAGCCCCGCCAGCGGTGCCAGTGCCGGATGGGCGACCGCGCTTTCGATCAGCGCCCAGGTGCGCGGCATAAAGCCCAGATATCGCGGCTTGCCGAAATCGGTGCAAAGCCTTGTGTATATTCCCATGATCCGCAGGTTGCGCTGCGCGCTCAGCAGGGCCGAGGCGGCGGCAAAGCGATCCGGCTCCAGCCCGGTGAGTGCCAGAAAATGCGCGCGCGCGCCCTCGGCCACGCCATCGGGCAGCGCGCGGCGCGGATCATCCAGGACCGATACCAGATCATAGCCCGGATGCGCCGCAACCGCGTCCTGAAAGTCGATCAGCCCCAGCCGATCATCCGGTGTCAGAATGATGTTCTCGGCGTGAAAGTCGCGCAGGCTGGTGACCGGCGCGATATCGGCACAAAGCACGCGATACAGCCCGGCGATGACAGGTGCTATTTCATCCGCCGCGGCGCGTGCATCGGCCTCCGCCCCTGCGGCGGGGGGGTAATATTGCGCGAACAGCCCGACTTGATCGGCCATGCGCGCGCCGTCAAGCGCCGCAATCCCCGGTGCCGGCGGACAGGCGGCCAGCCGCGCCAGCAGGCCCGCGATACGCAGATAAAGCGGCCCCGCCCGATCGGGATCGGCGGCGACGATGCCGGCGATCTGGGCATCGCCAAGATCCTCGATCAGCGCCAGCCCGGCGCCGGGATCGGCGGCCAGCACAGCGGGCGCGGCAAAATCGCGCGCGCGCAGCCAGCCGGTCATCGCCAGATAGGGCGCAAGCGTCGTCGCATCGCTGTCCATCAGCACGGATGTCGCCCCGCCCTCTTGCGTCAGGCGGAAATAGCGCCGGGCCGAGGCATCCCCCGCCAGCCGCGCGACCCGCGCCGCCCCCCAGCCGGCACGATGGACGAAATCCGCCCGCTGCGCCGCGCGGCGCGCCATCTGCCCGCGCGGGCCGTCGCCATGGATCGAAATGCGGCGCAGGTCGGGATCATCGGCAACCGGCTGGATACGGATGGTCAGCGCATCCGCGACCTGCCCCATCCTGTCCGGCCATTCGATCAGCGCGATGGAATCGGGCAGCGCGTCGGTCAGGCCCAGCTCGTCGACCTCGGCCGGGTCGGTCAGGCGATACAGATCGGCATGCCAGATCGCCGGATCGCCCTCATAGGTCTGAACCAGCGTAAAGGTCGGGCTGGGCACCTCGTGACACGGGTCATCCAGCCGGGCACGGATCAGCGCGCGGGCGAAATGCGACTTGCCGGCGCCGACGGGGCCATCCAGCAAAACGGTATCGCCTGCCCGCAATTCCGTCGCGAGCGCCCGCGCGAGTGCCGCAGTCAGCCCCGCGTCCGCGGTCAGGGTCAATAGGGCATCGGACATGAGCGGTTCAGATCGTCAATGGCCCGTGCAAGGTCTTCGGGGATATGCACATCCAGCCCGGCCAGCTGATATTCCAGCTGCCCGAGGCTGGTCGCGCCGAGGATCGGCACGGTGTGAAAGGGCCGGGCCTTTTGCCAGGCAAGCGCCATGTGAACCGGATCGAGGCCCGCCATCCGCGCCAGCTGGTGATAGCTGTCGACCACCCGCACGGCACGGTCGGTCTTGCGCCCGCCCAGATTGCCCTTGCCGCCCGCCGCCAGATCAACGGCGACACGGCTGTCGGGCGGGATGGCGCCGCCGGCATATTTCCCGGTCAGTATCCCCGCCGCCAGCGGAGAATAAGAAACCAGCGTCACGCCCTCGTTCACCGCAAGCTCTGCCAGATCGGTGTCAAAAAGGCGGCACAGCAGCGAATACTCGTTCTGGATCGCCGCCACGCGCGGCGCGCCGGTCTGCGCGGCCAGATCAATCCAGCGCGTGGTTCCCCATGCGCTTTCATTCGACAGGCCAAAGGCGCGGATCTTGCCGGCCTGCTGCGCATCCTTCAGCGCGGCCAGCACCTCGTTCATGTGATCCAGCGTGCGCTGGCGGTCCTGACCCGAGGGGTCAAAGGCCCAGTTCTGGCGAAAGGCATAGCTGCCGCGCATGGGCCAATGCAGCTGATAAAGGTCGATCACATCGGTTTGCAGCCGCCGCAGCGATGCGTCGATACAGCCCGGAATGATGCGCCCGTCATAGCCTTCGCCGCCCCGGATCTGTTCACTGTCGCCGCTGACCTTGGTGGCGATCTGGATATCGGCCCGCCGGCCCCGGCTGGCGATCCAGCGGCCGATGATTTCCTCGGACCGGCCGGCGGTTTCGGCGCGCACGGGGTTCACGGGATACATCTCGGCCGTGTCCCAGAACGTCAGGCCCGCCGCCAGCGCATGATCCATCTGGGCATGGGCATCGGCCTCATCCGTCTGATTTCCAAAGGTCATCGTGCCAAGGCAAAAGGCACTGACCTCGACATCGCTCTGCCCGAGAAATTCACGTTTCATGCGGTCTCCTGTCGCTTGAGGCGGACGCTAACGCGTGGCGGCGGGGATGAAAAGCCCGCGGGCCGCAGCCCGCCTGACCGGTATCAGTGCCGCGCGCCCTGCCGCGCCGCCGAGGTCAGGACCACCGTCCGCTCCTCTTCGGGGATGAGGGTGATTTCATCCATACGGAATCGCAGCGACAGGCGGTATTCCCGGTCATCGGTGGTGATTTCGGCCTCGCCGCCCAGCTGCATGGCAAAGGCCTCGATCAGCTGGCTGCCCAGCCCCGTCCCCTCCAGCCGCAGGTCGCTCTGCCCGATCGAGTTGGTGACGGTCAGGCGCGCATGTTCCTGATCCTGTCGCGTCAGCGAGACACGGACCCAGGCGCGCTCTTCGCCCTCGGGTGTGCCGGCATATTTCAGCGCGTTGGTGAACGCCTCATTCGTCAGCAGCGTCAGCGGCACGGCCTGATCCGGGGTCAGGACCAGGGGTTCCAGCTCTGTCTCGACGCTGACGCGCAGGTCGGGGCTGACCGAGGCGCGGGTCATCTGGCTGATGATCTCGCCCATCAGGCGGTCGACCTCGACCGATTCCAGATGCTCGGCCTGATACAGGTTCTTATAGATCGCCGCCAGCGACGCGACGCGTTCCTGCACGGATCGCAATGTGCGCTTGGCGTCCTCGTCCTCGATCACGCGGCCCTGCATGGAAATGATCGAGGCGATCAGTTGCAGGTTGTTCTTGACGCGGTGATGAACCTCTTTCAGCAGCACGGTCTTTTCGTCGATCGCGGCCTCCAGCGCGGCCTCGTCGCGGTTGAGAATGCGGACCATGTTGTGGAAGGTGCGCGACACATCCGCGATCTCGGTCGGTGCGTCCTCCATGATGCGCGGCGGCGCGGCGCGGTCGCCCACGGCAAAGCGGCGCATCTGGCCGCGCAGCTCGCGCACATGGCGCAGAACCAGCCGGTAGACCGCGTAATAGGCAACCCCCAGCGAGACCGCCCACAGCGCGACGGCAAACATCACCGCCGTCAGTTTGGTCACGCGGTAACCCTGCACCCCGGCCTCGTGCAGGCTGAAACTGCCGAGCGCATAGACCAGCCCCGGCACGACCGATACAACCGCAAAGACCCGCTGTTCGCCCGAGGCGGTCAGGTCGGTAAATGTCGTCTCGGTCCGCGAGATCAGGCTGGAAAGGGTCTCATTGCGGGGCAGCATGGTGTCGATATTCTGCAATACGCCGTCATCGGCCGACAGGATCTGACCATCGGCATTAAAGGTGATGGTGCGCGCGCCATCGGTGCCATAGATCGAGCTGTGGGTCGATTTCAGCAGGTCGCGCGACATCGACACCGATACATAGCCCAAAAGCGCGCGGTCCTGATAAAGCGGCTGACCGACGACCACGACCGACTGCCCGCTGATACCGCCCTGATCCATCGGCACAACCATGGTGGTCGGATTGGCGATGAAATGCTCATATGCGGCGAAACCGGTCAGATTATGCGCGATCTGGCCCGAATTGCAGTCCGTCTGCCCGCTCAGCCGCACAAAGCCGGCATAGGCATAGGTCGCGCCGCGCTCGACAAAGCTCTTCATCATTTCCGAGCAGGCCGCGGGATCATCCATTTCGCGCAGCACGGCCGGGCCAAGCGCATCGGCGGTGCCGAGCGCGCTTTGCAGCAATGCGCGCTCGCCTGCGGCCGCCGCGCCGGTGCGCCCGACGATGGCAGTCTGGGCCGAACGCTCGGCCTCGCCCGAAAGGTAAAGCGTCTGGATCAGCGACATCAGCCCGATGGGCAGGATCGCCACAGACAAAAGCGCCGCCAGCCGAAAGCCCAGACCCTTGGTAAAGCTCAGGGTTTCGGCAAGACCGCGCAGCATGTCCCCTCAGCGCATTACGGGCGCGTTTGCCGCCATCGCGGCCAGTGTCGCGCGGTCTGTCATCTCCAGCTCTTCGCCATCAGCAAGCTGAAGCAGTTCGGCCAGCCGGCGGCGGCCACGATTGGCGCGGGATTTGACCGTGCCGACCGCTACGCCGGTCATCTCGGCGGCTTCCTCATAGGAAAACCCCGAGGCGCCGACCAGGATCAGTGCCTCGCGCTGCTCGTCGGGCAATTGGCGGAAGGCGGCGCGGAAATCATTCAGCGCCAGCCGGCCGTCATGCTCGGGCCGCGTCGCCAGCCGCGCGGCATGAATGCCGTCGCTGTCCGAGACCTCGCGCCGGGTCTTGCGGCGGGCGGAATAGAAGGTGTTGCGCAGGATCGTGAACAGCCAGGCGCGCAGATTTGTGCCGGCCTGAAACTTGTCCATATTGGTCCATGCCTTGACAATCGTATCCTGCACGAGGTCATCGGCGGATGAGCCTTCGCGGGTCAGGGACAGGGCAAAGGCGCGCAGCGCAGGCAGGTGCTGGACCAGTTCGTCGCGCGGCGAGGCGCCGGACATCCCGTCCCGCGCGGCATCGGCTTTCCGGGTCATCCGATCACTCCTGCTCACGCAGTTTCGCCAGCAGATCGAGAAAGCGATCCGGGATGTCCTCTTTGCTGTCCTGCTGATAAACGCGCTTGAGGTTCTCGTCGATCTGCTTGTCCAGGGCGGCTTTTTTCCGCCCGTCCCGCTTGCTGGTCATGTTATGTTAATCCCGACAATCTTGTGTACACGCCGATCAACCGGTAGATGGAGCAGAGGTTCCATAACGGGCCGTGACGATCGAGGTTTATATGTCTTCTTCCGACCTTGCCAAGTCCATCGGGCGCGAATTGCCGTTTCTGCGGCGCTATGCGCGTGCGCTGACAGGCAGCCAGAGTGCCGGTGACAATTACGCAGCCGCCGCGCTGGAGGCCATTCTGACCGACCGCAGCGTGATGGACGGGCTGGAGCCGCGCGTCGGTCTGTTCCGTGCCTTTCACGTCATCTGGCAGTCCAGCGGACAGCCGGTGGCCGAGGCCGATGGCGGCGCGCGCGGCGCGCGTGCGCAGGCGCTGATGGCGCGGCTGACGCCCAATTCGCGCGAGGCGCTGCTGCTGAACACGATCGAGGGCATGCGCACCGAACAGATCGCCGGGATCATGCAGATGGAGGTCCCGGAGGTCGAGGATCTGGTCCGCATCGCCATGGATGAAATGAGCCAGAGCGTCCGCGGCAAGGTCATGATCATCGAGGACGAGACGATCATCGCGATGGATCTCAAGGGGATCGTGCAGGCCATGGGCCATGATGTGACCGGCATCGCACGCACCCATTCCGCCGCGATTGATCTGGCCCAGGAGGCGCGGCCCGATCTGATCCTTGCCGATATCCAGCTTGCCGACGGCTCGTCGGGGGTGGATGCGGTCAACGAACTGCTGTCGACGCTGGGCGAATTGCCGGTGATCTTTATCACCGCCTTCCCCGAGCGGCTGCTGACCGGCGACCGGCCCGAACCGGCCTTTCTGATCTCCAAGCCCTATACAGAGGATCAGGTCAGCTCGGCGCTGAGCCAGGCAATGTTCTTTGCCTCGACCGAGGGGCTGGAGGCAAACTGACCGATCGCGGCATTTTCCTTGTTGCGACGCCGGGGCTGGAACAGCCTCTGGCCGATGAGGCGCGTGAGGCGGGCTTTTCCGGCGTGACCATCGTGCCGGGCGGGGTCGAGCTGTCGGGTGGCTGGCCCGAGGTCTGGCGCGCCAATCTGGTGCTGCGCAGCGCGACGCGGGTGCTGGTCCGTGCGGCCGCTTTTCGCGCGCTTCATCTGGCCCAGCTGGACAAACGCGCGCGCAAACTGCCCTGGGCCGAGCTGCTGCGCCCCGATGTGCCGGTCCGTGTCGAGGCGAGTTGCCGCAAGTCGCGCATCTATCACGCCGGCGCCGCCGCCGAGCGGATCGAGCGTGCGATCCGCGACGTGCTGGGCGCGCCCGTCATTTCCGGCGCGGACGACGGGAATGCCGTGACCGTCAAGCTGCGGATCGAGGATGATATGGCGGTGATCAGCCTCGATTCCTCGGGCGAGAGCCTGCACAAGCGCGGCCATAAAGAGGCGGTGGCCAAGGCCCCCATGCGCGAGACGATGGCCGCCGCCTTTTTGCGGGAATGCGGCTGGCGGCCGGGTCAGGCCCTGCTTGATCCGATGTGCGGCTCGGGGACGTTCGTGATCGAGGCGGCCGAAATGGCGGCGGGCCTGCTGCCGGGACGGTCACGGCATTTCGCCTTTGAGAAATTTGCGAATTTCGATGCCGGGATCTGGGCCGGTCTGAAGGCGGCCGCAACCGTGTCAGAGGCCGCCCCCGTCCATTACGGCCGCGACCGGGACGCCGGTGCGATCCGCATGAGCGCGGCGAATGCCCTGCGCGCCGGGGTCGATCATCTGTGCCGCTTTGAAACAGGTGCGATCGCGGATGCCACGCCACCCGAGGGGCCGCCCGGCCTGATCATCATCAACCCCCCTTATGGCACGCGCATCGGCAATAAAGGCCCGCTGTTCGGGCTGCATGCCGCGATGGGCGAGGTTATGCGCGCGCGCTTTGGTGGCTGGCGCGTGGGCATTGTGACATCCGAGCCGGCACTGGCGCGCGCAACCGGCCTGCCATTCCGTGACCCCGGTCC
>JAUNTL010000095.1 GCA_030538705.1 Paracoccus sp. (in: a-proteobacteria)
CGCTGACCGGTCCTGGACGGGATGATATGTGCAGGCAAGCGCCAATCACTGCCGGGCAGCCATATGGCGGCAAACCGCCAGCATGCGCACACCGGCCCGCGCCCCCTCGGCGCCGCACAGGGTTGGCGTTCACGGCCGCCGGCCCGCTCACGGCGCAGCATCCGCAGGCTGCATGCGACCTGCCAGCCTGCCACGTCATCCGGCCAGATACAGCCCGCCCGCGATCAGCACAAAGCCGGCGATCCCCAGACGAAAGCCATGGCGGATACGGGGCGCGCGCTCCAGTTCCAGATAGCGCGACAGGATCACATCTGCCTTGATCCCGGCGATCAGCAACAGCACCAGCCCGCCCCCTCTGGCCACCACCGGGGGCAGCATGGGCGCGAGATATGCCAGCACCGTCGCCGTCAGGCTCAGCACGATCAACTCCAGCCAGGCGCGTTCCAGCATCCCTTACCCCATCAGATAGACGACCGGCAGCAGCAGCATCCAGACCAGATCCACCATATGCCAGAATTGCGCGCCGGCCTGCACCGGCTGGGGTTGCGGCCGGATCGCGACGATCAGCAGGATGATCATCCCCGCGATGACATGGGCGGCATGAAAGCCGGTCAGCAGAAAGTAAAAGGTGAAAAAGACATTCGTCTCGATCCCGATACCCCGGCTGAACAGATCGCCATATTCAAACGCCTTGATCGCGATGAACACCGCGCCCAGCCCGGCCGCCAGCAGCAGCCACGCCCGCGCGGGCGCACCCTTCAGACAGGCATGATGCGCCCGCGCGGCCGCATAACCAGAGCTGACCAGAACGACCGTGTTGATGCCCGCCGCGATCGGGTGCAGCTCGGCCCGCCCGGTCGCGAACATGGCCGGATCGTGCAGACGCAGGGCCAGAAACAGCCACAGACCAACCGCGAACACCGCGATCTCGCTGATGATCAGCACCCACAGGATCAGCTCTCCGGGCAGCTCCTCTGTTGGTGCCCGCCGTCCGCTCATGCCCCGACCAGCTGGCGATAGATCTCGGGCAGCGCGGCGCCCAGCCGGTCGGGATGCGGGATCAGCGCATATCCCCCCTGCCCGAAGATCCGCGCGAACCAGCCCTTTGCCTCGCGGTCGACCGTGATGCCGAACACCGCATGGCCGGCACGGCGCGCCTCACGCACGGCCATGGCGCTGTCCTCGATCCCGTGGCGGCCCTCGTAATGGTCCAGATCGTTGGGCTTGCCATCGGTGATGACCAGCAGCAACCGCCGCTTGCGGGCCTCTTGCGACAACCCGGCACTGGCATGACGGATACCGGCGCCCAGACGGGTGTAGAACCGCGGCCGCAGCCCGGCGATACGGTTCTCGATCAGATGCGACATCGGTTCATCGAACCGCTTGCATTCCGTCACGAACACCCGATCCCGCTTGAGCGAGGAAAAGGCGTTGACGGCGAATGTATCGCCACAGGCATCCAGCCCCCAGGCAAGCGCCGCCAGCGCCTCGCGCTCGATATCGATGACCGCGCGCCCCGTCACCGCGCTTTCGGTCGAGCGCGACACATCCAGCAGGATCGAGACCGCGAGATCGCGCGCCACCGGCCGCGTCTGCCGCCAGATGCGGTCATTGCCCTGACCCGAGGCCCGCAGATCGACGGCAGAGCGCACCGCCAGCCCGACGTCAAGCTCATCCCCGTCGCGATGGCCGGTGGTGCTGACCCGGCCGGGCCGCATCGCCTCGAACTGGCGGCGCACGGCGCGGATGCGACGCTGCGCGGCGGGATCGTCCAGCGGGCCGGGCTGCGCCTCATCGTCATATCCGCCGGCCTCATTGACCAGCACGCGGACATGGCCAGGCAGATAATGACCACGCCGCGCATCCCATTCGGGATAGGTCACGATCCCCGCCACCGCCTCGAGATCGGCATCCTCGGGGGCGAGATCCAGATGCAGCTTCAGCCGCGTCGCCGGGGCCTTGCTGATCTGGCCAAGGCCCAGCTCCTCCGTATCGTCGGCGGCCTTTTTGGCACTGTCCTCATCGTCATCCTCGACGCGGCGGTTAAGGTTCAGAAACTCGGCCCAGGACAGGATCGCCTCTAGCCGGTAAAGGATCAGACTGTCGCGGCGCTCGGCCTGATCGGCCTTGCGGCGCCGCGCGCGCAGGGTGCGCTCGTTCTGGCTTTCCTCGGGCGGACCCTCTGTGTCGCGGCTCTCGACCGTGGCGGCCTCGGAACGTCCGATCCCGACAAAGGCAGGCCACAGAACGACGGGCCGCAGCGGGCGATAGCCGCGCGGCGCGACCTCGCCCGAAGAATCATCCAGTGCCGCCAGCAGGGACTGCGCGCGCGACGACAAGGGCGCCTCATCACCCAGCAGATGCCGCGCCACGGCCTCCAACGCGGCCTCATCGGGCGGCAGGGCACGCGGCGGGCGCAGCGACAGCACCACGGCCGACAGATCGTGGTAAAGACCGCGCAGCCCGCGCGCCTGATCCAGCGTGGCCGCGACCATGGCACGCGCCGCCGCCAGTGCATTCAGATCGGCGCGCAAGGGATCATCATCAGGCGCCGGCCGGACGGCATGGGCCGCGGCCGCCGCCAGCCAGATATACAGCGCGCCATTGGCATCATGCGTCGGAAAGACATCCAGCACCGCCGGCAGACGCAAGGCCTCGCCGTCGAACGTGGCCTGCGGCAGCGCCTCGGCATCGGTGCCAAGGCGCCGCCGCCAGCTGATCCTGTGCTGCCCGGTCTGATCCAGTGCCGGGCGCAGCACAACCGTTTCACTGCCGCCAAGGCCGCGAAACAGCACCGAAAGCCGCCCGGCCACCTGTTCCAGCGACACCATCGCATCGGGAAAACGCGCCGGCGCATCCAGCCTGCTGGCATAGGCATGCCACAGCTTGCCGACCGATTCCTCCGGCTCCCACGGCTCGATCTCGCGCCACTCCGCCTTCATCTTCTGTCCTTAAATATCCTCCGGGGGTTCCGGGGGTGGAAAACCCCCGGTCACCGGTTCAGCCTGAACTCACTCAGCCAAAGACCGCGACGACCAGATCGCGCAGGCCGCGCTTGACATCGGCATCATCGCTCAGCGGCTCGATCATGGCGGCGTCGATGGCCCGGTTCAGCCCCATGCCACCCGCGATCAGCGTCGCGGCATAGACGACCAGCCGGGTCGAGACGCCTTCTTCCAGATCCTGCCCCTTCAGACCGCGCAGCTTGCCCGCCAGCCTGACCAGAGCGGTCGCGCGCCCCTCGTCCAGCCCGGATTCGCGCGTCACGATCGCAACCTCGCGCGCCTGCTCGGGAAAGTCGAACTCGAGCGCAAGAAACCGCTGGCGGGTCGAGGGTTTGAGGGTTTTCAGGATGTTCTGATAGCCGGGGTTATAGGACGCCACCAGCATGAAACCGGGGGCTGCCTCCAGCTCTTCGCCGGTGCGGTCGATCGGCAGGATGCGGCGGTCATCGGTCAGCGGGTGCAGAACGACGGTGACATCCTTGCGCGCCTCGACCACCTCGTCGAGATAGCAGATTGCGCCCTCGCGCACGGCGCGCGTCAGCGGGCCGTCGACCCAGACGGTTTCCCCGCCCTTCAGCAGATAGCGCCCGATCAGATCGGCCGCCGACAGATCGTCATGGCAGGCCACCGTATAAAGCTGGCGGCCCAGACGCGCCGCCATATGGCTGACAAAGCGGGTCTTGCCACAGCCGGTCGGCCCTTTCAGCAGCACCGGCATATCGGCGCGTGCGGCGGCCTCGAACACCGCGATCTCGTCGGATTGCGGCAGATAGAAGGGGGCCGAAGCCCCCTCCGTATGGTTGGTATATGCGTTCATGTCTTACTCCGCCGGCTCCAGCCGGGTATCACGGTTGTCCTGCACGGGACCGGGGTCGATGACCTCGCGGCCCGGCACCATCACGGCATAGATGAACAGCAGCGCACCCAGCACGACCGCCACGCCCGAGCCGAAGCGCATCCAGTAAAACAGCGCCAGCCCCTCCTGGACGTCCATGTAATACCAGCCCTCGACCCGTTGCAGATGGGTCTGGACCGTGCCGGCAAAGGTCAGGGTAAAGGTCATGAACAGCATCCCCGCCGACATCAGCCAGAAAGACGCCATGTTCAGCACCTGATTATAGGGATCGCGGTTTTTCATGATCGGCATGGCATAGGTGATGATCGCCAGCACAAGGCAGACATAGGCACCATAGAATGCCAGATGCCCGTGGGCTGCGGTGATCTGCGTGCCGTGGCTGTAATAGTTGACCCCGTGCAGCGTATGCAGAAAGCCCCAGACCCCGGCGCCGAAAAACGCCAGCACCGCACAGCCCAGCGACCACAGGAGCGCGGCCTTGTTGGGGTGATCACGCCGGCCCTTCCAGACCATGACAAAGGCGAATGCCATCATCGCAAAGAAGGGCACGATCTCGAATGACGAGAAGATCGAGCCGATCCACTGCCAATAGGCCGGCAGACCGATCCAGTAATAATGGTGGCCGGTGCCGAGGATGCCCGAGAACAGCGCGGTGGCGACAATGACATAGAGCCATTTCTCGACGACCTCGCGGTCGACCCCGGTCAGCTTGAGCATCAGAAAGCCCAGGATGGCCGCCATGATCAGTTCCCACACGCCTTCGACCCACAGGTGAACGACCCACCACCAGTATTGTTTGTCGAGGACAAGGTTCGAGGGGTTGTAGAAGGCAAACAGGAACAGCAGCGCCAGCCCCCAGAGGCCGATCAGAAGGATGTTGCTGATCGAGGTCTTGCGGCCCTGAAGCACGGTCATGGTGACGTTGTAAAGGAAGATGAGCGCCGCCACGACGATGCCGATCTTGACCCATTTGGGCTGTTCGAGGAACTCGCGCCCCTCCTTGCCCAAAAGCCAGTTGCCGGCGAACAGATCGAACAGATAGGTCACGACCACGCCGGCCGTGCCGATGATCAGGATCGCCAGTTGCAGATAGGCGAGCTTTGGCGAATAGATTTCGCGCTCGGCCTCTTCGGGGATCAGATAATAGGCCGAGCCAAAGAACCCCAGCAGCAGCCAGACGATCAGGCTGTTGGAATGCAGCATCCGCACGATGTTGAACGGAAGCACATCAGACAGAAAGTTCGGGCTGACATAGATCCAGCCCATCAGAAGGCCCATCGAGACCTGAACGGCAAAGAGCGCCATCGCAGTCACGAAATAGGCCATCGCGATACGTTGAGAATAATATTTCATGACGTCCCTCTCAGCCTGCGTCGTTCGGCGGCCAGTTCTGGGTATTGATCTTGCTGGTCCACAGCAGGAAATTCGCCAGATCCTCGTATTCCTGGTCACTGAGACCAAAGTTCGGCATCTGCCGGCGCCCCTCGATCCCGGTGGGCATGGCGTCCATCCAGGTCCTGAGCGCATCGGTTGCGGCCTCGGGATCATCCTGCACGCCCCAGCGGACCATGACATTGCCGACCTCGGGCGCGAAATAGGCGCCTTCGCCAAGAATGGTATGGCAGTTCACGCAGGCATGGCGTTCCCAGAGATGTTTACCGGCCGCGACGCTGTCATTCAGGCCCTCGCGGTCGATTGCGGTTGTGCTGGCGTAGATGTGGCTATGCACCGTCAGCACCACGAAGATCGCCATAAAGAATAGCGACCCACCATAGAAGACGTTGCGGGCCATATTCTTGGTCATGATATCGCTCATGCCAAAGGTCCCTCATTGCTGTTGCGATGTCTCCGGCATGAACCGCGCGGCCCCTTGGGTCATTGAGAAAAGTCAACTGAATGTGAGAATGCGTGAGGGCGGACCGGGGGACGGGTCGAATCACCGCCACGGGCCGGGTCGCGACCGGGGGCGCAGATGGCGGGCCGGGTATCCGCCCCGAATCGTCGCGAAACAGGCGCGCGCGCCGGTCTTGCGCACCGGTCCTGCGCGCCGCATCCCCCCCCCTCCCCGACTGGCCACGGACCGGGATCGCGGGCGGGGATCACGCAATCACGCATCGCCTCTTGCTGCCCTGCGCTGCCCGGCGCTGACCGAGGGGCAGGCAAACCCGTGACCGGCGCGGGACCAGCCGGCGCCGGGCGGGGCATTCTGGCGCCGGGCCATTCCGGCGCAGCGCGACCGTCTCAGCCCGCACGCCCATCGGCGCGCGGCCCCCAGAATACCGGCCAGAGCGCGACCAGATACATCGCGAAAGCCACGATCCAGACCACCCCCGACATGGCTGCAAGCGCGGCATGCCAGTCCGGCCAGAGCTGTGCGGCCCATCGCAAGGCCACGGCAACCGGCAACAGCGCATATCCCCATGCGACGGCGCGCGGCGCGATCAGCGGGCGGCCGGAATGGCCCAGGCTCGCCCGGCTCATGACCGCCAGTGTCATCCCGCCGATGGCCCCGATCCCCAGCACATGCACCGCCACCAGCTCGGACCCCGCGCCCAACTGCGACAGCCCCCACAGCACCAGCCCGAGCGCCAGCATCCCATAGCCCAGATGCAGCGACCAGACGATCGGCTGATGGCGCATCTGCCAGCCCTTCCAGCCCGACAACCGCGCCCCCGCCGCCAGCCCGGCCAGAAGCGCCAGCCCCCCCGCAACGGCATCCGGCAGACCAAGCAACACCGCCAGCGCCGTGACAAACGCCAGAACCAGCCCCGCACGATCCAGCATCTCGCGGCTTTGCGGTGCCACATCCTCGCGCCCCTCGCGGATCAGCGCGTTGCGGGTAAATGCGGGCGTCACACGTCCGCCAAGCGCCGCGATCATGGCCGCGACCGCCAGCATGCCACCGCGCAGCCCCTGCCAGCCCGTCGCGGTCACGCCCATCCAGTCGAGATGAACCAGAAGATTGGCCAGCCACAGCGCCGAGATCAGACCCAGAAACACCATATTCTGCGGTTTCGGCCGGGCCATGAGCTGGGTCGCGATCTTGGCCGCCAGCACCGGCAGGAATGCCAGATCAATGCCGGCGACCAGCCATGCCGGCAACAGCCCCGCAGCCGCCACGGCGATACGGCCGGCCAGCCAGATCGCAAAGACTGCCGCGATAAAACGACGCGGCGCAGCGCGTGCGCCGGTCCAGTTCGGCACGGCGGTCAGAAAAAACCCCCCGATTGCCGCTGTTGCATAGCCAAAGATCATCTCATGCGCATGCCAGAGCGGCGGGGCAGGCAGCCCGCCAAACGGCACCTGGCCCGAGCCTGCGACCCAGATCACCCAGGGCAGCATCGACATGACCGCCCAGACCCCGGCGGCCCAGAAAAACACGCGCCATCCGGCGCCGAACAACGCCGGCCACGCGTTTGCCATCTGTCTGTCCGCGCTCATCACCCTGCCCCGCCTGCTGCTGCCGGGACGCCGGCCCTGCGGCCCTGCCCCATCACTGTCGGAATCGCTGCCTGACCGGTGGCCATCGCCATGCCCGGCCGGGTTGCTGCTGCCTTGATGCGCCTGCGGAAATCGGACGGCCTTAACAACAGTCAAGGCGACGGACGGGTTCCTCACCTAAGCGTGATCATGGAAACAGACGCGTGAACAGCAATCCCTGATGGAGACAGCTCGCATGACTAGTCAGCTTACACCGATACGCGCCTCGCTGGCCGCCTCGGCACTTGCGCTGATTCTCGGCGCCGGCGCCGGCTGGGCGCAGGAGGCCCAGACCGCCGAAGCAGCCGAGGAGGCAGCACCGCAGGAACATGGCACCGCAACACAGGATCAGTATGTCCCTTCGCTGGACACATTGGCCCAGCAAGACGTCGCGGCCCCGCCCTCGCCCGAGGGCATTCCGGCATTCACCGACGCCCAGTATACCGAGGCGAACAAGATCTATTTCGAACGCTGCGCGGGCTGCCATGGCGTGCTGCGCAAAGGCGCCACCGGCAAGGCACTGACGCCCGATCTGACGCGAGAGCTGGGCTATGACTATCTGCACAGCTTCATCACCTATGGCTCTCCGGCGGGGATGCCGAACTGGGGCACTTCGGGCGAGCTGACCGACGAACAGATCGAGCTGATGGCGAATTACCTGCTGCTTGATCCGGCCGCGCCGCCCGAATACAGCATGGCCGACATGAAGGACACCTGGGAGGTCAAGGTCGCCCCCGAGGACCGCCCGACCGAAAAGCAGAACGACTGGGATCTGGACAATATCTTCTCGGTCACGCTGCGCGATGCCGGCCAGATCGCCCTGATCGACGGCGACACCTATGAGATCAAGAAGGTCGTCGATACCGGATATGCCGTCCATATCAGCCGGATGTCCGCCTCGGGCCGCTATCTGCTGGTGATCGGCCGCGATGCCAAGGTCGACATGATCGACCTGTGGATGGAAGATCCCGATGTCGTCGCGACGATCAAGGTCGGCTCCGAAGCGCGTTCGGTCGAGACCTCCAAGATGGAAGGCTGGGAGGACAAATACGCCATTGCCGGCACCTATTGGCCGCCGCAATATGTGATCATGGACGGCGACACGCTGGAGCCGCTGAAGATCGTGTCGACCCGCGGCATGACCTATGATGAACAGGAATATCACCCCGAGCCGCGCGTCGCCGCGATCCTGTCGTCGCATTACCGGCCCGAGTTCATCGTGAACATCAAGGAAACCGGCAAGATCCAGCTGGTCGATTACACCGATCTGAAGAACCTCAAGATCACCGAGATCGAAACCGAGCGCTTCTTGCATGATGGTGGTCTGGACAGCACGCATCGCTATTTCATCACCGCAGCGAATGCGCGCAACAAGCTGGTCGTCATCGACACCAAGGAAGGCAAGCTCGAGGCAATCACCGATACCGGCGGCGAGACCCCGCATCCGGGCCGCGGTGCCAACATCACCCACCCGGATTTCGGTCCGGTCTGGGCGACCTCGCACCTTGGCGACGATTCGGTCGCGCTGATCGGCACCGACCCCGAAGGGCACCCCGATCAGGCATGGCAGATCGTCCAGAGCTTCCCGGCGCTTGGCGGTGGTTCGCTGTTCGTCAAGACGCATCCTGAATCGACCCATCTCTATGTCGATGCGACACTGAATCCGGATGCGGAAATCTCCGCTTCGGTCGCCGTGTTCGACGTAAGCAAGATGACGGCCGATGCCGACCCGGAAATCATCACCCTTCCGATCGCGGAATGGGCCGAGGTCTCCGGCGGTCAGCCGCGCGTCGTGCAGGGCGAGTTCAACAAGCAGGGGACCGAGGTCTGGTTCTCGGTCTGGAACGCCCAGGATCAGGAATCGGCGATTGTGGTTGTCGATGACAAGACGCTTGAACTCAAGCATGTCATCAAGGATCCGCGCCTGATCACGCCGACCGGCAAGTTCAACGTCTTTAATACCCAAAAAGACGTCTATTGATCGACCTGTCCGGGGGCGCGCCCGTCGCGCCCCCGGATTATCCGAGTAGCGCATGACCATGCCCGACCCCGTTCCCGGCAGATCCGTTTCCGACCGCCCCTGGCCGCTGTGGCGACTGGGGCTTTTGCTTTATCCCTTCACGGTTATGGCGGTGTGGATCAACCTGTTCATGGCAGGATTGCTGCTGACATGGGTGGACATGCAGAATATTCCGGCATCGCGGGCATTGTTTCTGGCGCTGTTCGTCGGCCTGCCCGTGACATGGCTGGCCGCCCGCTGGCTGCGCCGCCTGCTCGACCGCGCGGCCGAGGACTGAGGTCACGCCGACCGCCGGGATGTGCCGGCTCATGTGATGTGCTGTCTGGTCGCCTGTTCCTGCGCCCGGCCCGGTGATGGCACCCGTGCCCGTTTCCCATGATCCCCAACCGGCCGGCGGCCCCCGGATCACCCCTCCCTGCGAGACCCGCATCCGGCCATCCGCGCCACCACTGGCCACAGCCCGTCAGGCAATGCCGCGCCCGCGCCGCTGATCAGGGACAGGCCCCGCCAGATCCAGCTGCAACGGCCAATAAGCGGCCAGACAGTGATCCCGCGCCGCTTGCGCCCGTGATCGCCGGCCGGGTGGCTTCTGCCCTTTTGCAACCAACCCCATGCGCGACCTCTCCGGCCAGCCGCGGCCCGCCACCGCAGGTCACAGGATGCCGCAGCCGCGCCTGTTGAGCCGGGAACAGGCCCCGGCCGTCATATCGCGCCCCGATGGCGCCTGCGGTGGTGGAGATCTCATCCGGGCATGCGGGGCCTGTGCCGCCTGGATTGTCAGCAAGGTCGTCGCGGGGGCCATCTCATCCGGGCATGCTGGGCCGTGCCCCGACTGCCGCCTATCGCGTGTCGCCCCTCTCACGATCAGAGTGGTCACCCGCCGGCGCATCGGGCGTCCCGCCCCCGCGCGTCCCTCTTTTCGCCGGCCCTTTCCACGGACGAGACAAAGTGCCAGCCTGCCGCGCATGGCTGATATGATTCTGATCCTTGTTGCCGGTTTCCTCGGCGGTTTGCTGAACGCGGTCGCGGGCGGCGGCACCTTCATCACCTTTCCCGCGCTTGTCTATGTCGGCATCCCCGAGATTGCCGCCAATGCCACCTCGACCGTTGCCGCGATGCCGGGCTATCTGTCGGCCGCAATCGGCTTTCGCCGCGATATCGCCGAAATCGACCGGGCGCTGCTCTTGCGGCTGACGGGCTGGGCCATGGCGGGGGGCGCGGCCGGGTCGGGCCTGCTGCTGATATCCTCAAACGAGGCATTCGCGATCCTCGTGCCGTTTTTGCTGCTGGGCGCGACGCTGGTGTTTCTGCGCGGGGCGCAGATCCGCGAATGGGCGGCGCGTCAGCGCGGGGCGGTGACCGCCTATGGCGCCGGCACGATGATCCCGGTTGCGATCTATGGCGGGTTTTTCAATGGCGGGCTGGGCATCGTGCTGCTGGCACTGTTCGCGATGTGGGGAATGACCAACCTGCATGCGATGAACGGGCTGAAATGCTGGCTCAGCTTTGCGCTTTCGCTGATCTCGCTTGGCGTATTCGCCGCAGGGGGCGCCATCGCCTGGGGACCGGCGGCGATGATGGCTGTGGGCACGGTGCTGGGCGGCGTGGCCGGCGCGCCGGTGGCGCGGCGTATCCCGATCCCGATGCTGCGGCTGCTGATCGGGGCGGTCGGCTTTGGCATGACGGCCCTGTTTTTCGCCCGGCTGCTGAGCAGCGGCGCGTGACGCGCCCCTCAGCCGAGCGCGGCCGCCTGTTCGCCGATCCGCACCACCATCGCGCGCAGCCCGTTGGATCGCTGCGCAGAGAGATGCTCCTCCAGCCCCAGCCGGGCCAGCTCTGCCGTTGCATCGACCTGGCCGACCTCGGCCAGCGGCAGCCCGGCATAAAGCGCATGGACCACCGCAACCAGACCGCGCACGATCAGGGCATCGCTGTCGCCGATAAAGTCGAACCGCCCATCGACGACACGCGGGACGATCCAGACCTGACTGGCACAGCCCTCGACCTTGCTGCCCGCGTTCTGAAGCGCCGGATCCATCGCCGGCATCGCGCGGCCCAGTTCGATCAGGTGGCGATAACGATCCTCCCAATCATCCAGAAAGGCGAAGGTTTCGGCGATTTCCTCGAATGCGGGGCTGGCCATGATCGCTCCTTATCTGCTGCCTCCTGCTAACCCGCGCCGCAGATAAGGTCAAAGAGGCTTTGCGCCGCGCCCGGTGATCGCCTATCACTGGCGCAACCGGAACGCTGGAGAGATCATGCGCATCGCGACTTTTGCCCTGACCCTTGGCGCCGTCCTGATCGCGGGCGGCTGTGGCCGCCTTGGCGGTGACAGCGGGCTGAACCCGCTGGGATGGCTGCGTGGCGGCACACAGGCACCAACGACGCTGGAGCCGCGCGGCGGCTGGCTGGACCGCAGCACCGACACGCGCGAGACGGTGCCACAGATCCTGTCGGCGAATATGCAGCCGATCAGCGAGGGCCGGCTGCTGGTGGTGCAGGCATTCGCACCGGTCAAAGGCTGGTGGGATCTGCGCCTCGTGACCGAACGCGCCCAGCCCGCCGGCCAGCTGCGCCCGGATGATGACGGCATCCTGCGGCTGGTTCTGGTCGGCCGCCCGCCCCTGCAAGGCAGCCCCGAGGCGGCGATGCCCGCCAACCCGCAAACCGATGTGCTGAACATCGCGCGCCCGATCTCGACCGTGCAGCTGTCACGGCTGCGCGGGATCGAGATCCGTTCAGCGAGCGGTGTTGTGACGCTGCGGCCCTAGGCTGTGAACGCTTAAAACGACATGCGGCCCGGCAAAAGGGCGGCCTGACCCGGGCCGTTTGCCGGGCAGAGCTTGGCCACAGGCCGGCAGGTTGGGCTTGCGTGTTCCGTTGTGGATATGGACGCAACCGCACGCCCGTCGCATGACAGCCGGAAATGCCGGCT
>JAUNTL010000096.1 GCA_030538705.1 Paracoccus sp. (in: a-proteobacteria)
CGGCGCTGGAGATCCTGCCGCACGAGACGATTGCCGGGATCGTCTCGCTGGGCGAGCTTGCGCTTGACGGGCGGCTGGTCGCGGTTCCCGGTGCCCTGCCCGCCGCCATGACCGCCGCCGAGGGCGACCGCGCGCTGATCTGCCCCGCCGCCAGCGGCGCAGAGGCCGCATGGGTTGGCAGCAATGCCGTCTTTGGCGCGGCCCATCTGCGTCAGGTCATCGACCATCTGAACGACCGCGCCCCCCTGCCCCCGGCGCGCCCCGGCCAGATGGCGCCGGTCCCGCCGCGCGGCGATCTGCGCGACGTAAAGGGACAAGAGCGCGCCAAGCGTGCATTGGAAATCGCCGCCGCCGGACGCCACCATCTGCTGATGGTCGGCCCGCCCGGTGCCGGAAAATCCATGCTGGCCGCCCGCCTGCCGGGCCTGATGCCGCCCCTGACCCCGCTTGAGGCGCTGGAAACCTCGATGATCCACTCGCTTGCGGGTCTGCTCAAGGATGGCGGCATCACCCGCGACCCGCCATTCCGCGACCCTCATCATACGGCCTCCATGGCGGCACTCGTTGGCGGCGGGCGCGGCGCACGGCCGGGCGAGGTCAGCCTTGCCCATAACGGCGTGCTGTTCATGGACGAGTTTCCCGAATTTCCGCGCCATGTTCTGGACACGCTGCGCCAGCCGCTGGAAACCGGAGAGATCGTCGTTGCGCGGGCCAATGCGCATATGCGTTATCCCTGCCGTTTTTTGCTGATCGCGGCAGCGAACCCCTGCCGGTGCGGCTATCTGGCCGATGCTGCCCGCGCCTGCGCCCGCGCGCCGGGCTGCGCCGGGGATTATCTCGGCCGGATTTCCGGCCCCCTGATCGACCGCTTTGACCTGCGTATCGAGGTGCCTGCCGTGGGATTCGGCGATCTGGATCTGCCCGCCACGGGCGAGACCTCGGCCGAGGTCGCCGCCCGCATCGCCGCAGCCCGCGCCCGCCAGCAGGACCGGTTTTCCGCCTGTGCGGGCGAAAAAACCGCCCCACGCTGTAATGCCGAAGCCCCGCCGGCGCTGCTCGAACAGATCGCCCGCCCCGATGCCGAAGGCCGCGATCTGATCCGCCGCGCCTCTGGCCGGCTGAACCTCACGGCCCGGGGCTATCACCGCATCCTGCGCACCGCCCGGACCATCGCCGATCTGGACGACAGTGCTGAGTTACAGGTCGGCCATATCGCCGAGGCCATCAGCTATCGCCTGCCCTTCCTCAGCGGCGGATAGGGGCAAGGCGACGTTTGCAGCCCGCAGGGCGGACCGCGACCCCGACATACCGGCGCCCCATCCACACGCGGCCCGTTCGCCCCCACCTGCCGCACGCCCACCCCGGTGAGACCGACAGGATCCGTGGCATGGCCAAACCTGCATGAGTCCGGCATCCGGGATCCGATCATCACAGCAAGATCAGCCAGACCAACAGCCCGCCGCTTGCGCAGGTGACCGGGCGACCGTCGCCTGACCGTCCGATCCGGCGGCTGGATGGCCCGGGCCGTTCTTTGCAACAGGCGGATGGCCTGTCCTCAACGGGAGCAGCGCGGCCAGACCATGGAAAGGTAAGGTGATTGCGCCATGGCCATTACGATCTGCGACGGAATTACCCCGCCGGCCGAATGCGGCACAGGATGTCGCGCGCATGCCCAAGATGCCCAAGCGCCTCATCCATCTGGATACGGTCAGCAGAATCAGAAACACATCCGCTTCACCAGACGCCGGGGCTGAGCAACTGCCCCTCGAAAGCCGGATCTGCGGCGCAGCACGATCAGCGTCCCTGATGGCCGGCATCTTCGTCCCCGGAGTGCAGCTGACGCAGACAGATCACCAATGCTGATCATCACAGGCGGCTATGACATCGCCAGCCTCAGCCGGTCCAACAATCCCGGCCATAGACCACAGCCATATATACGCGCAGCTCTGGCCAGACCGGGCGAAACCTAGCGCGCTGCCAGCCTGGCCTCGATCGCATCCCAGATCAGTCCGGCACCGTTGATCCCGTCAAAACGCTCCAACTCCTGCAAGCCGGTCGGCGAGGTCACATTGATTTCGGTCAGCCAGCCGTCGATCACGTCGATCCCGGTGAACAACAATCCCTTTTCACGCAACACCGGCCCGATCGCGGCGCAGATTTCATGTTCGCGCGCGGTCAGCGCGGTTGGCTCGGGGCGGCCGCCGACATGCATGTTCGAGCGCGCCTCGCCCGCCGCCGGGACACGGTTGATTGCGCCGATCGGATCGCCATCGACAAGGATGATGCGCTTGTCGCCCTTGGTTACGGCCGGCAGATAGCGCTGCACGATAACCGGCTCCCGGTTGATGCCAGAGAATAACTCCATCAATGATGAGAGATTGGCGTCATCAGGGCGCAGGTGAAAGACCCCGGCGCCGCCATTGCCATAGAGCGGCTTGACGATGATATCACCATGCGCTGCGCGGAACTCGCGGATCTGGTCGATATCGCGGGTGATCAGCGTCTCTGGCGTGAGATCGGGAAAATCAAGAACCATCAGCTTTTCGGGGCTGTTACGAACCCAGAAGGGATCATTCACCACCAGAGTATCTCCGCCAACCCGGTCAAGCAGATGTGTCGAGGTGACATATCCCATGTCGAAAGGGGGATCCTGACGAAGCCAGACCACATCAAAATCCGCCAGATCAACCACGGCCCAGTCACCGAAATCAACGTGGTTGCCATATTCGCGCCGCAATGTGACGGGCCGCCCTCTCGCATAGACACGTCCGGCACGATAGCTCAGCCGGTCAACTGTATATTGAAACAGCCGGTGACCACGCGCTTCGGCTTCCAGCCCGATGCGAAAGGTGCTGTCGGCATCAATGGACAGATTCTCGATCGGGTCCATCTGCAACGCAACATAAAGGCTCATCAGGTCATCCTCCATTTGCCGCCTTGTCGGACGATCCGTCCTCCAGCGCAAGGTGCGAGACAATGACACTGTCGGCTTCAACCCTCCCCGAACGCGTTCTCGATGATTTCGATCCGGCCGTATCTGTCGACCAATGCGGCATCCAGCCGCATATCGGTCATCAATCCAGTCGGCAGTTCACCGCAAAACTCACATGCGGCAAGACAGATCCGGTCCATCTGCCGGCGATTGATCCGTTCGGCGGCACGCGCAAAATCACGCGAGGACTTTACCTCCACAAAGATAAACTGGTCGCCGCGACGCAAAATCAGATCTATCTCCCCGGCTTTGCCACGCCATCTTTCATACAGCAGCTGATAGCCCGCAGCGCGATAGCGATCAGCCACCGCTGCCTCGGCCAGACGGCCGGAATGATAGGCGGTCGCGCCGCGCATACGGCGCTGATCGCGCGACGAAGGCAAGGCTGCCGGCGGCACAGGGCGGGCATGTGGCACAGACACCGGCATGACCGCCACGCGATCAAAATCGAAATAGAGCTGCATCAGCGTCCCCTGTCGAGTTTGAGGGCCAGTTGATAGGCGTCGCGCCGCGCGATCCCGAACCGCTCGGCCACGGCCGCCGCTGCATCGCGGACCGACATCTGCGGGATCAGTTCCATCAACACGCTTTCCAGATCAGCCTGTTCTGGTTGCAAAGGCGCCGGCCGGTCGAGGACCAGTACGATTTCGCCCTTCAGCCCGCCATCGGGCAGCCGTTCGGCCAGTTCGCAGGCGGTCCCACGCATGATTTCCTCGAATTTCTTGGTCAGTTCCCTACAGATCACTGTATGGCGATTCGCCTCAATCTCGCACAAAATTCCCAATGTTTGCTTAACGCGTCTCGGGCTTTCAAAGATGATAGCCGTGGCCGGGATCGCCGCCAGCTCAGTCAGCCAGCCACGCCGCGCAGCGACCGGCTGTGGCGGAAAGCCTGCAAATACAAAGCGGTCACTCGGCAGCCCGGCCACACTCAGCGCGGCAAGCGCGGCCGAGGGGCCGGGGACTGCGATCACCTGACCGCCGGCGGCGATCGCCTCGCGGGCAAGGCGGAAGCCGGGATCAGCGACAAGCGGCGTGCCGGCCTCGGAGCAATAGGCGACCGAGGCCCCGCCGGACAGCGCGGCAGCAAGCTGGGCGGACTGACGTTCTTCGTTATGGTCATGACAGGCAATAATCCGCCGGCCCCTGAGCGGGATCGCGTGAATATCCATCAGATGCCGCAAGGTGCGGGTATCCTCGGCCGCCAGCACCTCGGCCGCGTTCAGCACATCGAGCGCACGCAGCGTAATGTCGCGCGCCGCCCCGATCGGCGTGGCCACCAGATAAAGGCCGGGCGCCAGGCGCGGCGCCTCGATCCGCGCGACAAGGGGGGCCGGGGCGGGATGCGGGGCGGAATCGGCGGGTATGCGGGTCACGTCATTTTCGTCCTTCATGGCCCGCGCGTTGCCAATGCGGGGCGTTGTGAATAGGCTGCGGCAAAACAGCCGTCTCTCGTGACAATAGGGAATCATCCGCATGTTCACCATTGCCAAGCGAATCACGCGCCGGGCCGCGATGGGGGGTATCCTTGCCGCCGGCATGGCCCTCGCTGCCTGCCAGCCCACCGGCCTGGGCAGCTCCGGCCCCGCCATCGGCCCGCAGATCGACCCGTCCAAGCCTGTGCAGGTGGCTCTGCTCGTTCCCGGCGGCACGGGTGATACAGATCTTGACTGGCTGGGCCGGTCGCTGGCCAACTCTGCACGCATGGCCGCCGCCGATGCCCGTGGCGCCCAGATCGACCTGCGGGTCTATACCACCACGCCGGCCGAGGCTTCGGCGGTTGCCGCGGCCGAACGTGCCGCAGCCGAGGGCGCGCAGATCATTCTCGGCCCGCTTTTCGCCGATGCCTCAAACGCTGTCGGCCATGCGATGCGGGCGCGCAATCTCAATGTGCTGTCCTTCTCGAATAATGCCGAGATCGCGGGCGGTAACGTCTATGTGCTGGGCAATACGTTCCAGAATGTCGCCGACCGGCTGGTCAGCTATGGCACCAGGCAGGGGCTGCGCCGTTTCCTGATGGTCTATGAAAACGACGCCGCCGGCCAGATCGGCGCAGGTGCGATCGAAAGCGCCATCGCGCGCAACGGCGCGACGCTGAGCGGCAAGCGGCAGCATGCCCTGTCGCAAGACAGCATCGACGCCATCATTCCCGCTGTCAGCCAGGCCGCCAAATCGGGGCAGATCGACGCGATCTTCATGACCGCCAATCAGCAGGCGGTGCTGCCCTATCTCAGCAACCGGCTGCATGCGGCCGGCGTCACCTCGCGCGAGGCGCAGATGATGGGGCTGACCCGCTGGGACATCCCGGCCGCGCGGCTGCAACTGCCGGGTGTGCAAGGCGCCTGGTTCGCATTGCCCGACACCTCGATGCAGGCGCAATTCGTGTCGCGCTATCGCGGCGCTTATGGCGAGGCCCCGCATGAGCTTGGCTCGCTGGGCTATGACGGTGTCGCGGCCATTGCGGCGCTTGTCGGCGCGGGCAACCGCAACGCGGTGAACAGGACGGGGCTGACGCGCGCGGCCGGGTTCACCGGGATCAACGGGGTCTTTCGTCTGCGGCCCGACGGAACCAATCAGCGTGGCATGGCCATCGCGACGATCAGCAACGGACAGGTCGTCATCATTGACCCCGCACCGCGCAGCTTTGGCGGCTTCGGGTTCTGAGATTGACCAGGGACGCGGAACTGCCGCCACAAAGCGCACCGGCCCTGCCCGGTGCGCATTCCGTTTTCGACCCGGCGACCTTTCTGCCCGATCTCGATGCCCGGCTGAAAACGGCTGCTGACGCGCGCGAGATCCGCGCCCGCACCGTCGCCGCCCTTCTGGATGCCCGCGCAGGCGCAATGACCGATATCATTGCGGGTTTCGACACCCACCCGCGTGCCGCGCGCGAAACGGTGCGCGCCATCGCCAGCCTGACCGATGCCATCGTCATCACCGTGCATCACGTCGCCACCACCCACCTGCATCCTCGCCCCAACCCGACCGAGGCCGAGCAACTGGCCGTTCTTGCCGTCGGTGGCTATGGCCGTGCCGAGATGGCGCCGCAATCGGATGTCGACCTGCTGTTTCTGACCCCCTACAAGACCTCGGGCTGGGCAGAGAGTGTCGTGGAATCGATGCTCTATATGCTGTGGGATCTCAAGCTCAAGCTTGGCCATGCCACCCGCAGCGTCGATGACTGCCTGCGGCTGGCCGCACAGGACATGACCATCCGCACCTCGATGGTCGAACACCGTGCCGTCGCCGGCCGGCTGCAACTGGCTGAAACCCTGCGTGAAAGGCTGTGGGACGAGCTGTTCACCAGCACGATCCCCGATTTCATCGAGGCCAAGCTGGCCGAGCGCGATGCGCGGCACACAAGGCAGGGTGGCCAGCGTTATGTGCTTGAGCCAAACGTCAAGGAAGGCAAGGGCGGGCTGCGCGACCTGCAAACGCTTTACTGGATCGCGAAATATATCCACCGCGTCGACCGCGCGAGTCAGCTTGTCGATCTGGGTTTCTTCTCGCGTGACGAGCATCTGAGCTTTTGGCAGGCCGAGGATTTTCTTTGGGCCGTGCGCTGCCATCTGCATCTGATTTCGGGCCGGCCGGCCGATGTGCTGTCATTTGACATGCAGATCGAGGTTGCCCGCCGCATGGGCTATGCCGACCGCCCCGGTCGCCGCGGGGTCGAGCTGTTCATGCAGGATTATTTCCGCCACGCGACCCGCGTCGGTGATCTGACGCGGGTGTTCCTGACAGCGCTGGAAAGCCGCCACGTCTTTCAGCAGCCGCTGCTCGACCGCATCTTTCGCCGCCGCCGCAAGCTGCGGCCGGGATTTGCCGAACAGTCGGGGCGGCTGAGCTTTGCTGACGAGGCCGAGGCGCTGAAAGATCCGCTGAACATCCTGCGCCTTTATGAAGAGGCATTGCGCACCGGTATCCTCATCCATCCCGATGCGATGCGTATCGTTGCCGCCAATCTCGACCTGATCGACGACGGGATGCGCGAAAACCCCGAAGCCACGCGCATCTTCCTTGATCTTTTGCTCAAACACGGCAACCCCGAGCGCGCGCTGCGCCGCATGAACGAGCTGGGCGTTCTGGGCGCCTTTATCCCCGAGTTCGAGCCGATCGTGGCGATGATGCAGTTCAACGTCTATCATCACTATACCGTCGACGAACACACCATTCAGTGCATCGCCGCGCTGGCGCAGATCGAGCAGGGCCAGGAGATCGAGGATCTGCCCATCGCCAGCAAGATCATGCTGGGTGATATCAACCGCCGGGTGCTGTATCTGGCCGTGCTGCTGCATGATATTGGCAAGGGACGGCCCGAGGACCACGCCATCATCGGCGCCCAGATCGCGCGGCGCGTGACCACGCGGCTGGGGTTCAGCCCCGACGAGGTTGAAACGGTCGAATGGCTGGTGCGCAACCACCTGCTGATGTCGGATGTCGCGCAGAAACGCGATATCTCGGACACGCGCACCATCCGCGATTTCGCCAAGGCCGTGAAATCGCGCCGGCGGCTGGACCTGCTGCTGGTGCTGACGGTCTGCGACATCCGGGGCGTCGGGCCGGGGACATGGAACAACTGGAAAGCGGTGCTGCTGCGTCAGCTTTACCAGCAGACCGCGACCGTGCTGGAAAGCGGGATGGAGGCGCTCAACCGTGATCAGCGCCGCGACGAGGCCAAGCGCTCGCTGCGCCATCTGCTGGTCGCACAAGGCTGGGAGGCGCGATCAATCCGCGCCGAGACCGCGCGCCATTATGCCAACTACTGGCAGGGCCTGCCGACCGAGACGCAGGCCGTATTCGCGCGGCTGCTGAAGGATCTGCCCGATAACGAAATCCGCATCGACCTGCATCCCGACCCCGACCGGGACGCGACCCGCGCGGCCTTTGTGCTGGCCGATCATCCGGGTATCTTTTCGCGGCTGGCGGGCGCGCTTGCACTTGTGGGCGCCAATGTCGTCGATGCGCGGACCTATACGTCCAAGGACGGTTTCGCGACCGCGGTTTTCTGGGTTCAGGATGCCGAGGGCCACCCCTATGATATCGAGCGCCTGCCCAAATTACGCCGCATGATCGACCGCACGCTGAAAGGCGAGGTCGTGGCCCGCGACGCCCTTGCCGATCGCGACCAGATGAAAAAGCGCGACCGTGCCTTTAAATTTCCGACCCATGTGACCTTCGACAACGAGGGCAGCGACATCTATACGATCATCGAGGTTGATGCCCGCGACCGGCCCGGCCTGCTTTATGACCTGACGCGCACACTTGCCGCCAACCATATCCAGATCGCCAGCGCCGTCATCGCGACCTATGGTGCGCAGGTGGTTGATACATTTTACGTCAAGGATGCTTTCGGGCTGAAGATTCATCAGCCTGCGCGGCGCGAGGCGCTGGAAAAGAAATTGCGGCAAGCCATCCGCGAAGGTGCCGCGCGGGCAGGAGCATGAGATGAAGAAATCGCTGGTGTCCGGGTTCATCTCGGTGGGCCTGTGGACATTCCTGTCGCGGCTGACAGGGTTCGTGCGCGATATCCTGATGGCGGCATGGCTGGGCACAGGGCCTGTCGCGGCCGCCTTTATGGTCGCGCTGTCGCTGCCCAACATGTTCCGCCGCTTCTTTGCCGAGGGCGCCTTTAACACTGCTTTTGTCCCGCTGTTTTCCAAAAAGCTCGAAGGTGGCGATGATCCGCAGGGTTTTGCCCGCGATGCTTTTTCGGGGCTGAGCTTTGTTCTGCTGATCTTTTCGGCGCTCGGGATGATCCTCATGCCGTTTCTGGTCATGGCGATGGCGGCAGGATTCGCAGGCGACGAGCGGTTCGAACTCGCGGTCGAATACGGGCGGATTACATTTCCCTATATCCTTCTGATCTCGCTGGCGTCGATGATCGGCGGGGTGCTGAATGCCAATGGCCGCTTTACCGCCGCCGCTGCCGCGCCGGTGCTGCTGAATGTGCTGTTCGTGGCAGGGATGCTGCTGGGGCGGCATTTCGGCTGGGATCTGGGGCTGACGCTGGCATGGGCCACGCCGATCACCGGGATCGCCCAGCTTGGCCTTGTGTGGTGGGATGCCCATCGCACGGGCTGGACGCTGATCCCGCGCCGCCCGCGCCTGACACCGGATATGCGCCGCCTGCTGGTGATCGCCCTTCCGGCGATTTTCGCGGGCGGGGTGGTGCAGATCAACCTGCTGGTGGGGCGGCAGGTCGGCTCATTCTTCGAGGGGGCGATCCCGTGGCTGAACTATTCTGACCGGCTTTATCAGCTGCCCCTCGGCGTGGTCGGGGCGGGCGTCGCGGTCGTGCTGCTGCCTGAACTGTCGCGCCGGCTGCGTGCCGGGGACGACGCGGGCGGGCAATCGGCGTTCTCGCGGGCCACCGAATTCGGCCTGTTTCTAACCCTGCCTGCGGCCTTTGCCATTGCGGTGATCGCGCTGCCCATGGTCCAGACCATCTATGAGCGCGGCGCATTCACCGCCCATGATTCGCGCCAGACCGCCAACGCGCTGATTGTCTATGCGCTTGGTCTGCCGGCCTTTGTGCTGCAAAAGATCCTGCAACCGCTTTATTTCGCGCGCGAAGATACGCGCACCCCCTTCCGCTTTGCGCTGATCTCGATGGTGATCAACGCGGGCGTGGCGTTCGGGCTGATGGGAAGCGTGGGCTTTCTGGCCGCCGCGATCGGCACATCGGTCGCGGCCTGGGTCATGGTGGCACAATTGTGGTGGGGGACGCGGCAGATGGGGCAGGCCACCCGCTGGGATGCACGGTTGCGAGGGCGCGCACCGCGGATCGTCCTGTCCTCGTCATTGATGGCAGTGGCGCTGTGGGCAATGAACGGCTGGACCGACCGCATCGGCATGGCCCGTATCCCCGAGCTGGCACTGCTGGTTTTCGGCGGCGCGGCGGTCTATTTCGCGCTGAGCTTTGCCACGGGGGCGATCACACTGACAGATCTGCGCCGCAACGTGCGGCGCTAGGCTGCGGCCATCATCTGGCATGACGCGCCGGGGTGAACGGGCCGCACGCGACGCTTTGGAACGCCAGACATGCCGCGATGTCGCGTGACCCAGTGCCGCCCGGTCTCAGCCAAGCTCGGCAAGGCCGGGAAAGGTCTCGAGAAACCAGTATGAGATATCCGCCATCCGGCCGCTGATCAGCAGCAGCCCGACCACGACCAGCAACAGGCCCATGACGCGCTCGATCGTTTTCATCCATGGCTTGATACGGTTCATCAGGCCGATCGCGCGGTTGATAAAGATCGCCGACAGCAGGAACGGTATCCCCAGGCCAAGCGCATAGACACCCAGCAGGCCGACCCCGCGCCCCGGCGAAGCCTCGGCCGTCGCCAGCGACAGGATCATGCCCAGTTGCGGACCGATGCAGGGCGTCCAGCCGAATGCGAATGCCAGACCCAGCACATAGGCCCCAAGCGCCGAGCCGCCGCGATCACCGGTGTCCAGACGCGCCTCTTGATCCAGCAGGGGAATGCGGATCACGTGCAGGAAATGCAGACCCATGATGATGACGGCAAGACCGGCGATCCGCGCCAGCCAGATCTGATATTCCAGAAACATCTGCCCAAAGACCGAGGCAGTGAACCCCATGGCCAGAAACACCGTCGAGAGGCCCAGCACGAACATCAGCGCGGCCGGAACCGCGCTGCGTTCACCCGATTTCAGCCCGCCAACACTGATCCCGGTCATATAAGCCAGATAGGGCGGCACGACGGGCAGGACACAGGGCGAAAGAAAAGACAGCACACCCGCAGCCAGTGCGACAAGCATGGCGGGCAAGAAACTGGCGTCGATGATATCAATTCCGAACATGGCGAGACATTAAACCATCCGGGCGCGCATGCCAGCAGACAAGGCGTCACACTGTCGTGGGTTGGGGTGACCCGCCGCCGCGTCGGACGCGCGCGGGCCACCCCGCCAGATCAGGCGGACCACCACCCCCGGCGCTTGGCCGGGGCCGGGGCCGGGGCATCGCCGCTGGCTGGCGCAGGCGCTGCGTCCTCGGGCACTGCGGCTGCGGTGGCCGCAGGTGCCGTCGGGGCCGCATCATCACCAGCATCATCGGCAGGTCCGTCACCATTCCCCTGTGCGATCACAGGTTCAGAGGCAGGTGCCTCGGCCTCGGCAGCATCGGCGGCGGCGGCATCAGCACGCTCCACCGATTGCGCCATTTCCTCGGCTGCCGCGGCATCGGCGGTCTGCCTATCCGCTGCACCTGCGGCGTCCTGACCGGCAACACCCTCTGCTTCCGGCGCGGGGGCGGCATCCTCAGCGGCGATCACGGCCGCATCATCGGCCTGTTCGACCGTGCGCGCCTCGGCGGCCGCCGCGCCAGCATCGGCTGCGGCCGTATCATTGCCCCCGGCATCCACCGGCTTGCGACGCGAGCGGGTCCGCGAACGGCTGCGGGATTTCGGCTTGTCCGCGTCAGCCGCTGCCCGGTCCACAACTGCGGCCACGGCATCGCCACCGGCATCCGCTTCGCCGTCGTCATCAGACAGGGTTCCGGCCTCGTCGCCATTGCCGTTCTCGCCCTCGGCGCGGTCCTTGCCGCCCCGGCGCCGGCGCGAGCGCCGCCGGCGTTTCGCGCGGGTGCCGTTCTCGCCATCACCGCGTTCGCCATCGCTTTCGCCGCGTTCGCCGTTCTCTGCCGGGGCCGCGTCATCGCCATCATCGTGATCGCTGTCGTCGGCCTCATCCTCGATCACCGTTTCATCATCGTCGATCTGGGCCATCAGCTGCGCATCGACCGAAAGGGCCGCGCTCACCGGCTCGGGAACGATACGGGTCGCGCTCTTGAACTTTTCGATCGCGAAATCGGGCGAGATCAGCGCCGGATCGGCCTCGACCCGCACCGACAGGCCATAACGCACCTCGATCCCGGCGACATGTTCGCGCTTGGCATTCATCAGGAAGTTCGCCACCGCGACAGGCGCGCGCACCAGCACCTCGCGCGAGCGTTTGCGCGTACCCTCTTCCTCGATCGCGCGCAGGATGGTCAGCGCGAGGCTGTCATCCGAGCGGATCAGCCCGGTGCCATGGCAATGCGCGCAGGGCTGCGTGGTCGATTCCAGCATCCCCGGACGCAGCCGCTGGCGCGACATCTCCATCAGACCAAAGCCCGAGATCTTGCCGACCTGAATCCGCGCCCGGTCGGTCTTGAGGCGGTCCTTCAGGCGCTTTTCGACGGCGGCGTTATTCTTGCGCTCGTCCATGTCGATAAAGTCGATGACGATCAGCCCGGCCAGATCGCGCAGGC
>JAUNTL010000097.1 GCA_030538705.1 Paracoccus sp. (in: a-proteobacteria)
TGATCCCGATGATGATCAGCCCCATCGAGACCTCGTATGAGATCATCTGCGAGGCCGAGCGCAACCCGGCAAGAAACGGATATTTCGAGTTCGAGGCCCAGCCGCCCATGATCGTGCCATAGACCTCGAGCGAGGAGACGGCAAAGATGAACAGGATGCCGACATTGATATTCGCCATCACCCAGCCCGGCCCGAATGGCACCGCGACAAAGGCGATCAGCGCCAGCGTCATCGACAGGAAGGGGGCAAGGAAAAAGACGAACTTGTCGGCCCCCGCGGGGACGACGATTTCCTTGAACACATATTTCAGCGCATCGGCGAATGTCTGAAGCAACCCCCACGGCCCGACAACGTTCGGCCCGCGCCGCATCTGCACGGCCGCCCAGATCTTGCGGTCGCCGTAAACCATAAAGACCAGCGAGATCATCACGAAGGCGATGACCGCCAGCCCCTGCGCCAGCATGATGATGGCGTAACCCAGCGGGGATGCCCAGAACTCAGCCATTCTTTTCCGTCCCTTCCACAGGCCCGGCCGTCAAGCGGGCGGGTATGCCGTGCGCCCTGCATTCGCGCAGGGTTTCTTCTCGTTCCATGACCCGCAGCCCGAGGGGCGTCGTGCGCGACATGGTAAAGATCGAATCGACCGCCAGCACGCCCTCTGTCTCGCGCGAGAGCGTGCGGATATGGCGGCCGTAAGGTGTATTCGTGTTCTTTGACCAGGCGGCCAGGGTGCAGGTGGCATAGGCAAAGGCGGCGCTTTCGTCCACCCCCCGGCGCAGATTCACCCGCACAGTCACCAGATCCGCCGGATCATCCTTGCCGGCATCGGGGCGCTTTACCGGCACGACCGCAGCGGCCAGAAAGGCATCTGCCGGCGTCCGCGCGATCTCGGCCGGCAGGGCCGAGCGGCGGCGGGCGGCAAAGGCCTCGATCGCCAGATCCTGCGCGCGCGGCGGCTTGGGCAGATCCTCATACGCGATCCCCTCATCCGCAACCAGCACATCAGACAGGCTGAACATCACCTCGTCGGACTGGCGCAAGGTCTGGCGCCCGCGGGTGCTGTCAACCTGCGTGCGCGTGACCGAGCCGTCAGGTTCCAGGATCAGCAGCTCGCCGCTCTTGGTCGAAACGCTGGCCAGGATCGAGGTGTCGGCGGTCGGCCCTTCCAGCTTGACCGGCAGGGTTGCGGGCTTGGGCCGCGGCGGCGTGTCCAGCCCGCCGCCGGCAGGCACACAGCCTGTCAGCGCCGCCGCTGCCACCCATACCATGATCCGGCCCCGCCGCATCGCGCCCCCTGCCTATTCCGCCGCCATCTGCCCGGCACCCGCGCGCGCCCGCGCCAGTGCCGACAGCTCGGCCATCAGCACCGAAGCCCGCGCAATCGGGTTCGTCAGGTAAAAGTCACGGATCGCATTACGGAAATCCGCATGCCCCAGATCAAAACGATCCAGCGCCTGCCAGCGGTTTTCCGGCACCTGACCGACCGCAGCCAGAAGCGGCACCGCCGCAATCAGCGCATGACGCAGCGCCGCAAGACTGTCCCAGGGCAGGGTCGCGCCCAGTTCAGCCGACAACGCGCGCAGGATTGCCCAGTTTTCCTTGGCCTCGCCCGGCGCGAAATTGGCGCGCATCGCCAGTTGCGGGCGGCCCTCGGTATTGACGAAAAGGCCGCTTTCCTCGGTATAGCAGGCGCCCGGCAGGATGATATCGGCGCGATGCGCGCCCCTGTCGCCGTGGCTGCCCTGATAGATGACAAAGGCCCCCGGCGCGATATCGACCTCATCCGCGCCGAGGTTAAAGACCACCTCGGCCCCGCTGATCGCCGCATCCAGCCCGCCCTCGGTCACGGCACCGACATCCATCGCGCCGACGCGGGCGGCCGCGCTATGCAGCACCAGCAGCTTGCTGTTGGAATTCTCGGCCAGCCGCATCGCATGGGCCAGCACCGCCTCGCCATCGGCCTCGCGGATCGCGCCCTGACCGACGATGACGATGCTGGGCTTTGCCTTTGTCTCGTCGCTGATCTCGCGGCCGGACAGGCTTTCCAATGCGGCGCGGTCCGTGCCGACATGGGCGTAATCATAGGTCAGATCAACGGCTTCGCCGATCAGCCCGATCTGGGCGCCGCGCGACCATGCCTGACGGATGCGGGCATTCAGCACCGGCGCCTCGGTGCGGGGGTTGGTGCCGATCAGCTGGATCATTTCGGCGTGGTCAATATCCGCGATGGTGGCCGTGCCGACATAGGCCGAACGGTTCCCTGCCGGCAGACGCGCGCCATCGGTGCGGCATTCGACATTGCCGCCCAGCCCCTCGATCAGGCTCTTGAGACTGAATGCCGCCTCGACCGGGACCAGATCACCGACCAGCCCGGCAAGTTTCTTGCCCTTCATCGCCGAGGCCGCCGCCGCAAGGGCCTCGGGCCAGCTGGCCGGGCGCAGCCGTCCGTTCTCGCGGATATAGGGGCGATCAAGGCGCTGCCGGCGCAGCCCGTCCCAGACAAAGCGGGTCTTGTCGGAAATCCATTCCTCGTTCACGCCGTCATGGTTGCGCGGCAGGATGCGCATGACCTCGCGCCCCTTGGTGTCGATGCGGATATTCGATCCGAGCGCATCCATGACGTCGATGCTTTCGGTTTTCGTCAGTTCCCACGGGCGGGCGGTAAAGGCATAGGGCTTTGACACCAGCGCACCCACCGGGCACAGGTCGATGATATTGCCCTGCATGTTCGAATCCAGCGTCAGGTTCAGATAGCTGGTGATTTCGCTGTCCTCGCCCCGGCCGGTCTGGCCCATCTGGGTGATGCCCGCGACCTCGGTGGTAAAGCGCACGCAGCGGGTGCAGGAAATGCAGCGCGTCATATGGGTTTCGACCAGCGGGCCAAGGTCGAGATCTTCGGATGCCCGCTTCGGCTCGCGGTAGCGGCTGAAATCGACGCCATAAGCCATCGCCTGATCCTGCAAATCGCACTCGCCGCCCTGATCACAGATCGGGCAATCCAGCGGGTGGTTGATCAGCAGAAACTCCATCACGCCCTCGCGGGCCTTGCGGACCATCGGGCTGTTGGTGCGGATCTCGGACGGCGCGCCCTCGGGTCCGGGGCGCAGATCCTTGACCTGCATGGCGCAGGATGCGGCGGGTTTGGGCGGGCCGCCCACCACCTCGACCAGACACATGCGGCAATTGCCGGCGATCGACAGCCTTTCGTGATAGCAGAAACGCGGCACCTCGATCCCGGCCTGCTCGCAGGCCTGAATCAGCGTCAGGTTGGGATCGACCTCGATCAGCTTGTCGTCGATCTTGATGGTGCGCAGATCTGCCATCATTCCTATCCTTGATTAGCGGGCGCGACCGTCATGCCGGTCACACCTTGCGTATATGCCACCAGACCCGTGGGCCCGGGATCAGTCACAATCACCCCGGCAGAGGCTGTGCCCGCCGGAATCGCAGTTTCACCTGCCAGCACGATATCGGCCAGCACCATCGTCAGCACCGCCAGCACCAGAATGCCGGCGCCGATCCAGCGCACCGCCCGCTTCATTTCGCCACCAGAAGCGAGCCGGCGACCGAGTTCGCCGCGATCTCGGCGCGGCCGATACGGCAAAAGGACTCGGCATCGCCCCGGCGCGCGCCCTGCGCGGTCAGATAGCCCTCTGCGACGGCATAGATCCGATCCTTGTCCGCCCGGCTGTCAAGAAAGGCGTCGATCTCGGCGGCGGAATAGCCGCGGCGCTCGGCATAGCGTTTCAGCGCGCGGGCCTCGTTCCATGCCTTGACCATACGCGCGTCGATGCTGGGACATTCGCGCCTGATACGGTCCGCCACACGGGCCGCCGTCAGTTGGTCATTGATGTGCTTTTCCTGGCTCAGCGGTTCGAGCGCGGCGGCGGGCGCGGCCCCGGCCCAAAGGGCGGTGGTCAGAGCGGTTGCGATCAGTTTCTTCATGGCTCGTGCCTCCATAAGTTTATGGAAGCAGCCATAGCACAGCCAGCCAGCGCAGGCCCGACACGGAGGAGTGAGCGCGTCGTGAGGGTCATGGCGCGCACCTAAAGCCCATATTCCAGACATCCCGCCCGGCAGGGTTCTTTTCAAACACGGGCGTCCCGCGATAGGCTTCGCCGCCCGCGCGGCAATAAGCCCGCATAGCCCCGATTGCGCGGGCCCCATCCGCCCTGGTGATCGCTGTATCGTCGGTCCGGGTCACGGTAATGGCGGGCGGGGTTGGAATTGGCTCGACCTCCGAGGTTCGACCCGTCACGGGATCCGTGTATGTGAAGGGGTTGAAGCGTATATAGCTTCTGTCATTCCCGACCCTGAGGGGGACACCATCGACCGTGATGTGCATGCTTCCATCGTCCTGCAAGCCCAGCACCGACGAACAACCAGACAGCCCGGCAAGCCACAACGCAGCCGTAGCGGCTGTCGCCGCCCTGTGCCCGCTGAGGTTCCCGAGAAGGCCAGCCATGATTCCTTACTCCGCCGCCAGAGCGCCCATGCGCCCGGTTTTCTTGGCTTTCAGCCGGTCCTCGATCTCGCCGCGGAAATTGCGGATCAGGCCCTGAATGGGCCATGCGGCGGCATCGCCAAGGGCGCAGATCGTGTGACCCTCGACCTGTTTGGTCACGTCCAGCAGCATGTCGATTTCCTCGACCTCGGCCTCGCCTGTCACCAGCCGTTCCATCACGCGCATCATCCAGCCGGTGCCCTCGCGGCAGGGCGTGCATTGCCCGCAGCTTTCATGCTTGAAAAAGGCCGACAGCCGCCAGATCGCCTTGATGATGTCGGTGTCCTGATCCATCACGATCATGCAGGCGGTCCCGAACGAGGACCGCAGTTCGCGCATCCCGTCGTAATCCATGATGGCGGTTTCGCATTGTTCCGCCGTCAGCACCGGGCAGGACGCGCCGCCGGGGATCACCGCTTTCAGGTTCTTCCAGCCGCCGCGCACGCCGCCGCCATGTTTCTCGATCAGTTCCTTCATCGGGATCGACATGGCTTCTTCGACGACGCAGGGCGTGTTGACGTGGCCGGTCAGACCGAACAGCTTGACGCCCGCGTTGTTGGGGCGGCCAAAGCCTGCGAACCATTCCGGGCCACGCCGCAGGATCGTCGGCACGACAGCGATGGATTCGACGTTGTTCACCGTGGTCGGGCAGCCATACAGCCCCGCCCCCGCCGGGAACGGCGGCTTCATGCGCGGCATCCCCTTTTTGCCCTCAAGGCTTTCCAGCAGGGCGGTTTCCTCGCCGCAGATATAGGCACCGGCGCCGTGGTGGATGTAAAAGTCGAAATCCCAGCCAGATCCGGCGGCGTTCTTGCCCAGCAGGCCGGCGTCATAGCATTCGTCAACGGCAGCTTGCAGCGCCTCACGCTCGCGGATGAATTCGCCGCGGATATACAGATAGGCCGCATTCGCCCCCATCGCGAACGAGGCGATCAGCGCGCCTTCGATCAGCGTGTGAGGGTCGTGGCGCATGATCTCGCGGTCCTTGCAGGTCGCGGGTTCGGATTCGTCGCCGTTGATGACCAGATAGGCCGGGCGGCCATCCGATTCCTTGGGCATGAATGACCATTTCAGCCCCGTCGGGAACCCTGCGCCGCCGCGCCCGCGCAGGCCCGAGGCCTTCATCTCATCGACGATCTTGTCGCGGCCGCGCGCGATGATCGCGGCGGTGCCATCCCAATGGCCACGCGCCCGCGCGCCCTTCAGGCTGCGGTCGCCCATCCCGTAGAGATTGGTAAAGATCCGGTCCTGATCCTTTAGCATTGGGTCGTCATCCTTCTTTGCCCGGCGGCGTCCTGCGCCGCCAGATACGCCAGGTCACAAGCAGCGACCAGACAAATCCACCAATCGCGGCCAGATCCGCTAAAAACGCATATTCCGCAGGCCAGCCAAACCGCCGCCCGGCCCAGTTCGCCGCCAGCCACAAGACGGCCGTCAGCGCCATGACCACCGCGGCCAGCCGGATCTGGAACACATCATGGCCCGCCTGCGCGTTCATCCGTAAACCTCGTCCTTATCAACCCGGCGCGAGAATTCCGTCTCGCCGCCGCGCGCAAGGATCTGCGCCTGCGCCACCCAGTCATCGGACCGGATACGCCCGCCCATGCGCCCGATCAGTTCGGCATGGCGGTCGATTTCAGCGTCATCCCAGCCGGCAATCTGCTCAAAGCGGGTCACGCCGTGATCGTTCAGCAGCCCCTCCAGCATCGGCCCCACGCCCTTGATCTGCTTGAGATCATCAGGCGCGGCCGCGGCCGCAGCTTTTGCCTTTTTGCCGGCGCTGGCCTTGGCCGGCTTTTCGGACCTGGCTGATTTTCTAGCCTTTTCAGACATTCCAGCCTTTTCAGCCGTGGCGAGCTTTTCAGCTTTTTCGACCTTTTCGGCTTTGGCAGGCTTCTCAGATTTCGCCGCCTTTTTGGCGGGCTCAGCCGAGGCGGCCTTGCCGGCCTTCGCCGGCTTGTCTTTCTTTGCGCCTTTGGCGGCACCCTTTTTGGCGGACTTTTTTGCGGCCTTCCGGGCTTTGGCGGGCTGTGCCTCATCGGGCAGATCTGCCGTCGGCAAAACCTCTTCCGGGCCAGCCGGGGCCGAGACGAAATGAACCGCCGCCGGCACATCCGCGATCTCGGTCGCGCGTGCGGCGGTCACCGCCGCCGCCCCGGATTGGGTCGCCTTGCCACGGGCCGCCAGCGCGCCCATCGCGCCCTTGACCGAATCGCCGGCCTCTTCCAGACGCGCGCCGGTATCCTCTGCTGCGGGCATGGCGGTCTGCGCGGTATCCCCGCTCTCCCCGGCCAATGCACGGGCCTGCTGCGCCGCAGGCAGCGGGCGGGGTGCCATCTCGGGCAGCACCGCCTCACCGTCGCCGGACTTTTCGCCGGCACGGTATTCGCGCAGCGCATCGCGGCCCTTGTCCAGCGCCGCAGCCGCACGCGATGCGAAGGCCGAACCGGCATCGGCCACGGCCTGTTCGGCACGGTTCAGAATGGCGCTTTCCTCTGCCGCCGGTGTCGCGGCAGCATGCGCGCCCAGCACCTCGGCGCTTTCTGCCTGCCCGCCGCGTCCCTCGCAAACCAGCCAGACCAGAAAACCACCCAGCAGCACAAAGGTCACAAAACCCAGAGCCAGCCCGCCAAAGAACGTTCCGTTAAAGATCCAGACCAGCAGACCGGCCACCCCTGCGGCCAGCCAGCAGTTTCTGGAGCATTCCGTCTTCAGCATGTTTTCCCCCTGTCTGTCTTGTGCGATCCTATTGCTGCGTCGTCTTGCCGTCCTTGACCAATGCCTGCGCCTGCCGCACCCATTCGTCGCGCGTCACCCGGCCCTTGAAACCTTCGAGATTGTCATCGACCCAGGCGATTTCATGACCGTCCCATGCCGCGATCTGATCGAAATGGTAAAAGCCGAGACTGTGAAGCAATGCCTCCAGTTTTGGCCCGACACCCGAGATCAGTTTCAGATCATCCGGCATGCCCCCGCGCGCGGCACCCAGCCCCTCGGGGCGGCGGCCGGCGAAGGCGGCCACATCCTGCGCGGCACCCGCGCCGGGCGCCGGTTCGGCCTTGCCCTCGGGGACGCCGGGCGAATGCGCCCGTGCCTCCTGTTCGGTCACGCCGGTTTCGTCGACAGGCAGGCCGGCCGAAGGTCGCGGCTCCTCGTCGGTATGAGGCTCGTCATCCGGGCCTTCGGGCAGTTTGGCCCAAGGCGTCAGAACCGGCACCTCGGTCCCGTCGATGCGTTTGAGTGTATCACCCAGATCCAGCGCCAGCGTCACCGACGCGTTATGAGCCTCGGCCGGCGGCATCAGCCCGCTCAGCGCGACAGGCCCGCCAGCCGGCTCTGACGAAAAGCGCCCGTCCTGCGGGCCGGGTTGGGGCACCTGTCCGGCCGCCATGGCGTCGATCAGCGCCGACAGCCGTTCTGCCGTCAGATCCTCATAGAAATCCTTGCCGATCTGGGCCATCGGCGCATTGGAACATGCGCCCAGGCATTCGACCTCTTCCCAGGAAAAATTCCCGTCCTCGGACACGGTATGAGCATGGGGAGAAATCTTTTCCTTGCAGACCCGGATCAGATCGCCCGCACCGCAGATCATGCAGGTCGTCGTGCCGCAGATCTGGATATGTGCGACCCGGCCGACCGGCGAGAGCTGGAACATAAAGTAAAAGGTCGCGACCTCCAGCACGCGGATATAGGGCATGCCCAGCAGATCGGCGCAATATTCGATGGCCGGACGGCTCAGCCAGCCTTCCTGTTCCTGCGCGCGCCACAGCACGGGGATGATCGCCGATTGCTGGCGGCCCTCGGGATATTTGGTCATCTGCGCCCGCGCCCAGTTCAGGTTCGCTGGCGTGAACTCGAACGAGTCCGGCTGGATCGGGCTAAGGCGGCGCAGCATCTTATTTTATCCGTTCAGTGATCTGGGACAGGGCACGGCCGGCACGCGTCAACGCGCCTGATGCGCCCCGCAGGTTGTCGTCGAAACTCCGGGCAGACGGGCGATCTTTGCCCCGGCCTGATCAAGCGCCACGGCCAGCAGCCCGGCCGCCGTTCCCGCGCCGCATCCGCCCCCCGCGACAAGCGGCAGGACATGCGGGCCGGTGCGTTCGGGCGTCAGACCGATTTCCGGGTCGCGCCAGCGGTCACAGGCCGACAGCACGGCCAGCGTGGCGGCACTCAGCAAGATGGCGCGGATTGCGGTCATGGCTGCCCTCGTGATCCTTATATACAAAGACGGCGCGGCATCAGCGGTCGACCTCGCCGAAAACGATATCAAGCGTCGCGATAAAGGCCGGGATATCCGAAAGCATATGCCCCGTCGCCATCCAGTCCATGGATTGCAGATGCGCGAATCCCGGTGCGCGCAGCTTGGCGCGGTAAGGCTTGTTGGTGCCGTCCGCGACCAGATAGACGCCGAATTCGCCCTTTGGCGCCTCGACCCCGGCATAAACCTCGCCCGCCGGCACCTTGAAGCCCTCGGTATACAGCTTGAAGTGGTGGATCAGGCTTTCCATGTCGCGCTTCATCTCGCCGCGTCTGGGCGGGGACAGCTTGCCACGCGCCATCACATCGCCGGGGGTGGCGCGCAGCTTCTGGCAGGCCTGCTGCATGATTTTGACCGACTCGCGGATCTCGGCCATGCGGACCAGATAGCGGTCATAGCAATCGCCATTCTTGCCGACCGCGACCTTGAAGTCATATTCCTCGTATCCGTCATAGGGCTGCGCCTTGCGCAGATCCCATGCCAGACCCGAACCGCGCACCATCACGCCGGTATAGCCCCAGTCAAGCGCGTCCTGTTCGGTCACGATGCCGATATCGACCAGACGCTGCTTGAAGATGCGGTTTTCCGTCAGCAGCCCGTCAAGGTCATCGACAAGCGCCGGGAAGGTCTCGCACCAGGCTTCGATATCGTCGATCAGATCGGGCGGCAGATCCTGATGCACCCCCCCGGGGCGGAAATAGGCCATATGCAGCCGCGCCCCCGAGGCGCGTTCACAAAAGACCATCAGTTCCTCGCGCGCCTTGAACCCCCACAGAGGCGGCGTCAGCGCGCCCACATCCATCGCGCCGGTGGTGACACCCAGCAGGTGGTTCAGAATACGCCCCATCTCGCAAAACAGCACGCGGATGATCCTGGCACGCGGCGGGATCTCGGTGCCGGTCAGCTTTTCAATGGCCAGACACCAGGCATGTTCCTGATTTTGCGGCGAGGAATAATCCAGCCGGTCGAAATAAGGCAGGTTTTGCAGATAGGTCCGGCTTTCCATCAGCTTTTCGGTGCCGCGATGCAGCAGCCCGATATGCGGATCGGCGCGTTCGACGATTTCGCCGTCCAGTTCGACCACCAGACGCAGCACGCCATGCGCGGCCGGATGCTGGGGACCAAAGTTGATGTTGAAGTTGCGGATCGCCTGCTCGCCGTTCAGCATATCGGCCGAGCCGTCGTCATAGCTGTTGGCGCGGATATCGCCGTCCATCTCTCAGCCCTCCTCTTGCGGGGCGAATTGGGCCATAAACTCGGCCTCGGTCATGGTGCGGTGGGGACCAGCCAGCGCATAGCTGGCGGGTTTCTTGTCGATGAATATCTCGGATTCGACCGGGAAACGGCCCGGATCGTCAAAAACCTGAACCGAGACGACATGATGCGCCCCGTCCTGCGAGCGCCAGACCAGCGAAGAGCCGCAGCTCCGGCAAAACACCCGCTCGCCCCATGCGCTGCTTTGGAAAACACCCAGCGGCGCATCGTCGTTGAAGGTGACAGGCGTCGCCGAGGCGACCCCGATGAACATGCCGCCCGACCATTTCCGGCAGAACCCGCAATGGCAGATATCGGCCTCGGGCGCCGGGGTGGCACTCAGCCGGCAGGCACCGCACAGGCAGCGTCCGGTTTCGGCCGGGGCATTGACGATGTTCTCCATCTTTCAGCCCTCCAGCCCTGCGGCGGCACGTTTCCTTGCCAGCCGGTCATTGAAACGATCGTCCCGGATCAGGGCGCGTTGATGCCGCCCCTGCCCGATCAGGTCCACACCGTCATGCGCCGATACCGTGAACCACAGGAATTTGCCGTCATTTTCATCCAGCCGCGCCGTCACCGTGACCTCCTGCCCCGGCAGGGTCGGGGCGATATGGCTGAAATCGACATGCACGCCCAGCGACTGCTCGCCCTCGTCATAAAAGGGACGGATCAGTTCGACACAGCCCCATTCCATC
Organism: Paracoccus sp. (in: a-proteobacteria); assembly: GCA_030538705.1. Classification (GTDB taxonomy): domain Bacteria; phylum Pseudomonadota; class Alphaproteobacteria; order Rhodobacterales; family Rhodobacteraceae; genus Paracoccus. Next base: position 10,715 of record JAUNTL010000097.1, read on the forward strand.
AGACCGGTATAATAGGCCGTCGCCAGAACCTCGGGCATGGCCGGAAACGCGCCGACCTCGGAAAACAGCGCGCGCACCGTATGGGACGGCAGAACCGTCATACGATGTTCATGTGTGGCACCGATTTCCAGACCCGGTTTCACGGCGCGCCCTCGCCCTTTTCATCACCGGGCAGAACGTATTTCGCGCCCTCCCAGGGGGACAGGAAATCGAACTGGCGGTATTCCTGCGTCAGCCGCACCGGCTCATAGACCACACGCCGGAGCGATTCGTCGTAACGGACCTCGACATAGCCGGTCGTCGGAAAATCCTTGCGCAGCGGATGACCGCTGAAGCCGTAATCGGTCAGGATACGGCGCAGATCCGGGTGACCCGAGAACATGATCCCGAACAGGTCGAAAACCTCGCGCTCATACCAGTTGGCGCCGGGAAACAGGCCGGTGGCCGAGGGCACCAGATCATCCTCGCGCAGCGCGATCTTCACGCGGATACGCTGATTTCGATACATCGACAGGAAGTGATAGACGAGATCAAAGCGCGCCGGGCGATCGGGATGATCCACCGCCGTAATGTCGATCAGCGTCGAAAAGCGGCAGCTCGCATCCGATTGCAGGAACTCGATCACCCGCAGGATGCCGGCCAGAGCGACGTTCACCGTCAGCTCGTCATGGACGAGCAGCGCCTCGTGGACGTCATCGGGGAACCGGGTCTGGATCAGCTCGGCCAGTTCGCGCAACGCATCGGTATCGGGTCTGATCGCCATGGCCTACCTCACCAGCGTGCCGGTGCGCCGGATGCGGCGCTGAAGTTGCAAGATGCCGTAAAGCAGCGCCTCGGCCGTGGGCGGGCAGCCGGGGACATAGATATCGACCGGCACGATCCGGTCACAGCCGCGCACCACCGAATAGCTGTAATGGTAATAGCCACCGCCATTGGCGCATGACCCCATGGAGATGACATAGCGCGGTTCCGGCATCTGGTCGTAGACCTTGCGCAGCGCGGGGGCCATCTTGTTGGTCAGCGTGCCGGCGACGATCATCAGATCCGACTGGCGCGGGGATGCGCGCGGCGCGGTGCCGAAACGTTCGACATCATAGCGCGGCATGGATGCCTGCATCATCTCGATCGCGCAGCAGGCCAGCCCGAAGGTCATCCAGTGCAGCGAGCCGTTGCGCGCCCAGTTGATGATGTCCTCGGTCGTGGTCAGCAAAAAGCCCTTGTCCTGCAATTCGCGCGACAGTTCGGCGACCTGCACATCGCGGTCAGGGCCTGAGACATTGGGACCAACCATCACGCCCATTCCAGCGCCCCCTTCTTCCATTCATAGGCAAAGCCCACGGTCAGAACGCCCAGAAACAGCATCATCCCCCA
>JAUNTL010000098.1 GCA_030538705.1 Paracoccus sp. (in: a-proteobacteria)
GCCAACGCCAGAGAATTGGACCCCCATGCCGCCCCCGGCGGCAAGCACCGCACCCGGCCGGGGTCCGCCGCGCCCCATGTGGTCACGGACCCCTCCCCCATCGCGGCGCCGGCCACCGACATATCCGCCGGCCTTGGGCTTGCCGTGCCGGGCGCGGCGCGCCTCGCTCATGAGGTTCATGCCCGGATGGGCAGGCCGCCTGCACCCGGCCCCGCGGCGCGGGTCATATCATGAGCGCGCTTGCCGGACGCGGGATCACCATCATCGGCGCAGGCGTCGCCGGGCTGACGGCGGCCACTGCACTGGCGCAGCGGGGCGCGCGGGTGCGCGTGCTGGAACGTGCCGGTGCGCTGCGCGAAGTGGGCGCGGGGTTGCAGATCTCGCCCAATGCCGGGCGGGTGCTGGATGCGCTCGGGCTGCGCGACGCGCTCGATCGCGTTTCGGCGCGTTCCGAGGGCGTGGTTCTGCATGACGACACAGGCCGGCAGGTCGCGGCGCTGCCGCTTGGCGCGCATCGCCCGGCACAGGTTTTCCGCCTGATCCACCGCGCCCGTCTGGTCGCGGTGCTGGAAGACGCCGCGCGACAGGCCGGCGCCGAAATCGTGCTGAACCACGAGGTCGGCGACGATGCGGTTCCACCCGAGGGCGGGTTGCTGATCGCGGCAGACGGGCTGCATTCCCAGACCCGCACGGCACTGAACGGCGCGGCAAAACCCTTTTTTACCGGCCAGACGGCATGGCGCGCCCTGATCCCCGATGATGGCGCCGCCGATCCTTTCGCACGGGTGTTCATGGGACCGGGCCGGCATCTGGTCAGCTATGGCCTTGGTCTCGGTCTGCGTAATATCGTCGCCGTCGTCGAGCGCGCCACCTGGACCGCCGAAGGCTGGTCCCATCGCGACGACCCCGACCATCTGCGCAAGGCTTTCGCAGATTTTGGCGGGCCGGTTCCCGGCTGGCTCAAACAGGTGCATGAGACAGGGATCTGGGGCCTGTTTCGCCACAACATCGCATCGTGCTGGCATGACGGGCGGCGCGTCATCATCGGGGACGCCGCCCACCCGACCCTGCCCTTCATGGCGCAGGGGGCGGTGATGGCGATCGAGGATGCGGGGATTCTGGCCGCCTGCCTTGACGCAATCCCCGATCAGGCGGCGGCGCTTGCGCGCTTTCAGGCGCTGCGCATCCCGCGCGTGACCCGCATCATTCAGGCCGCCAATGCAAATGCCGGAAACTATCACCTGCGCGGCCCGGCACGGCTGATCGGTCATGGCGGGCTGCGCGCGATCTCGCGGCTGGCGCCGGCCAGGCTGACCGGACGGTTCGACTGGATTTATGATTACGACCCCTTGGCCGAACGGACAGGCTGATCCGCAATCACCCCGGCAACAGCGCCCGTGACGACCCTGAGACTGGATATTTATGGACAGAAGAAAGCCTCATCTTCTGTCCATAAATATCCATTCAAGGGTGGCCGGAAGCGCGGCCCGGGGTCCTGTCAGGCCACATCCTCGACCGCGGCAACGATCGATTCGACAACCTCGCGCAGGGCTGCCTCATCCTCGGCCTCGGCCATGACACGGATCAGCGGCTCGGTCCCCGATTTGCGGATCAGCACACGCCCGATCCCTGACAGCCGTGCCTCGCCATCGGCAATGGCCTGACGCACGGAACCGGCGGTCAGGGGATCGCCCCCGGCACCGTATCGGACATTGCGCAGCAACTGGGGCACAGGATCGAACTGATGAACCAGTTCGGACGCACTGCGCCCGGTCTCGATCATGGCGGCGAGGAATTGCAGCCCGGCGATCAGCCCGTCCCCCGTGGTCGCATAATCGGTCATCACGATATGGCCCGACTGCTCTCCGCCAAGGTTAAAGCCACCCGCACGCATCCGTTCAACAACATGGCGGTCGCCGACCTTGGTGCGTTCGAGGCGCAGCCCGCGCGCGTCCAGAAACCGCTCCAGCCCGAGGTTCGACATCACCGTCGCGACAAGCGCGCCACCGCGCAGCCGGTCCTGCTGCGCCCAGCGATCCGCCATCAGCGCCATGATCTGATCGCCATCGGCCACCCGGCCCTTTTCGTCGATCAGCATGATCCGGTCGGCATCGCCATCCAGACAGATCCCCAGATCGGCACGGGTATCAAGCACCACCTGCGCCGCCGCCTCGGGATGGGTCGAGCCGACGCCGTCATTGATATTGCGCCCGTCGGGCGTCACCCCCACGCGCACGACATCGGCGCCCAGCTCATAAAGCACGTCCGGCGCCGCGCGATAGGCCGCGCCATTGGCGCAATCAATCACCACCTTCATCCCGTCCAGCCGCTGCCCGGCGGGAAAGGTCGTCTTGGCATATTCGACATAGCGCCCGCGCCCGTCATCAATGCGGCGCACGCGGCCGATATTGGCCGGCTCGGACGGGCGGATCTGTCCGGCGACGATCTGTTCGATCCCGGCCTCGGCCTGATCAGAGAGTTTGAAACCGTCGGGACCAAAGAACTTGATCCCGTTATCATCAGCCGGATTATGGCTGGCCGAGATCATGATCCCCAGATCGGCCCGCATCGAGCGGGTCAGAAAGCCCACCGCCGGCGTCGGCACCGGTCCGAGCAGCAGCACGTTCATCCCCGTCGAGGTCAGCCCGGCGGTCAGCGCGGTTTCCAGCATATAGCACGACAGCCGTGTATCCTTGCCGATGACGACACGGTGCCCGTTACGCCCGTCGCGGCGGAAATAGCGCCCGGCGGCGGCGCCGAGACGCAATGCCATCTCGGCCGTCATCGGATCGGAGTTGGCCCGGCCCCTGATGCCATCGGTCCCGAACAGTTTACGCGTCATCCCTGCCCCCTGTTGCCGCACAGCATGCCACACCGCCCTGTGCGATCTCTGCCAAGTCATGCGTCCGGTCGAATGTGCCGGCCCCGCAGGGTCCGGCCCGTGAAATATGACAATCCCGCATGGAATGGCAATGTCATGCCCGGCGATCCCGCGAATGCCAGGGCGGCGCAGTCAAAGGCGGCCCGGCGGAATGCCGCATTGCAGCATCGTGTGCGAAAACGCCCCGCCTGCAAAGGCGGGGCGCGCGCGCGTATCGTTACCGCAGCGGGCGTGCCTCAGTTCGAGGCGACGCGCTGACCGGCGCGATAGAAGATATGGCTGCCGATCCGGGTCGTGCGGGTGAACCGCTTGGACCACGAGGGGCGGACGGACGTCGTGTGAAAGTAGGTCGCCCCGTCGGTCAGCGAACGCGGCGCACCGGCGAGGGCCTCGGTTGCGATGGCGCGGGCGCGGTTGGCCGCGGCAGCATTCGACATGCGCCGGCCTTTTTTATAGCTGAACTGGCCGGGCTGATGAACGACACCGCAGACCGAGTTCGGAAAAGCGCGGCTGTCGACGCGGTTGAGAATGACCTCGGCCACCGCACGCTGGCCGGCATGGCCCTCGCCGCGGGCCTCGAAATACAGCGCCTCGGCCAGACAGGCCAGCGAATCGGCGCCGCCATAGCTGGCGTTGCTCAGGGTTTCGGGGCCACGCGCCGGATCTGCATGGCCGGTCTCGGGGGCCGCAACCGACAACGCAAGCGAAATGCTCAGGGCAAGCGCGGCCAGATTACGTTTATGCGTAAGCATGGGGGCAGTTCCTGTCTCTTTCATGCCGGACCAATGCCGGCGGGCTGAGCGGAGAACTACGCAAAAGGCAGAGCCGGCCGCCACGCAAAGGGATGCGAGGTTCCGGTTTGCGGCCCGTTAACCTTTATTCCGGCGACTTTCCGCCGACCACTCCGGCAGGCTTGGGCAAGATAATGCCGCTTTTGCAGTTGCAGCATATGCGCGGCGGCACCGGGAAAAGGCTGAATCACCCTTCGCCGGCGCGAATCGCCCGAATCGAGGCCTGCGCGGCGGCCAGACGCGCAACCGGGACGCGGAATGGCGAGCAGGAGATATAGTCCAGTCCGGCGCGGTGGCAAAAGGCAATGGATTGCGGATTGCCGCCATGCTCGCCGCAGACAGCGATGGTGATCCCCGGCTGATTGGCCCGCGCCCGCGCCGCACCCGTCAGCAGCAGCTCGCCCACGCCCTCTTCATCAAGGATATGGAACGGGTCTTCGTCATAGACCCCCTGCTGGACATAAGTCCCCATGAACCGCCCGGCATCATCACGCGACAGACCATAGGTCATCTGGGTCAGATCGTTGGTGCCGAATGACAGAAATGCCGAATGCCGGGCGATGTCGCCGGCGCGCAGGGCGGCGCGCGGGGTCTCGACCATGACACCCAGGCGATAATCGAAACTCTTTCCCGTCTCATTGTGAACGGCGGCCGCGACCGCGTCGATGCGGGTCTTGACCAGCTCAACCTCGCGCCGGGCCGAGACGAGCGGGATCATGATTTCGGGCACCACCGGCGCGCCATTGGCGGCGGTCGCAATGGTGGCCTCGAATATTGCGCGGGCCTGCATGTCATAGATTTCGGGAACCGTGATCCCCAGCCTGACGCCCCGCATCCCGAGCATGGGGTTGAACTCCGACAATGCCTCGATGCGCCGCGTGACATCTGACAGCGGCAGATCCAGAGATTCGGCCAGTTCGCGGATACCCTCGCGGTCCTGCGGCAGAAATTCGTGCAATGGCGGGTCAAACAGCCGGATCGTCACCGGAAGCCCGGCCATAATGCTGAACAGCTCAGTAAAATCCTGCCGTTGAATCGGCAGCAGCCGGTTCAGCGCGACACGGCGGTCCTCGGGGCGGTCGGCAAAGATCATTTCGCGCATGATCGGCAGCCGCATTTCGTCAAAGAACATATGTTCGGTCCGGCACAGACCAATGCCCTGCGCCTTGAACATCCGCGCGGTGCGGGCATCCTCGGGCGTGTCGGCATTGGCGCGCACGCCCATGTCACACAGCCCGTCAGCCCAGTCGAGCAGCTGGTTAAAGCTGTCGTCAAGCGCGGGCTCCAGCATTGCCGGCTCGCCGGCCAGCACATCGCCGGTGGTGCCGTCGATGGTGATCACCTCTCCCTCGCGGAAGCTGCGTCCGCCGGCACTCAGCACGCGCGCACGCGGGTCGATACGGATCGCATGGGCGCCGACGATACAGGGCAGGCCAAGGCCACGCGCGATCACGGCGGCATGGCTGGTGATGCCGCCCCGCTCGGTCAGAACCCCGGCGGCGGCGTGCATGCCGCGGATATCCTCGGGGATGGTTTCGCGCCGCACGAGGATACAAGCCTCGCCGCGCGCCGCAGCGGCCTGAGCGGCGGCGGCAGAGAATACGATGCGCCCGGTCGCGGCGCCGGGGCTGGCGTCGATGCCGCGCGTAATGATGTCGCGGGGCGCGCGCGGATCCACCTGATAATGCATCAGCTCTGACAGGGCGCGCGGCTCGACCCGCATGACCGCATCCTCGGGGGAAAGAACGCCGTCATTTGCCAGCGCGACCGCGATACGCACCGCAGCACGTGAAGAGCGCTGCACCCGCAGCGCGTCAATGATCGACAATTCACCATCCGAGATCACAAATTCGATCTGCATCTCGTCGCGCAGCCGGGACCGCGCCGCGCGGCAATAGGCGATCAGCGTATCAAACGCCTCGGGCGCGGCCTCTTGCAGCGAGGCGCCGCGGCTGTCGCGCGTCAGATAAAGCGTCTGCGCCCCCTGCCCGCGCATCGGACCTTGTGACTGGCCACGAAAGCGCCCGGTGATCGCCGGCGCGCCGGTTACCGAATCGATCATCTGGATCGTGCCTGATCCGGTCACACCGGGGCCGACCGCCAGCGCCATCTTCTGCACGACCAGCCCCAGCGGCGCATCTTCGGGCGCGCCCTTGGCATGGCGCAGCAGCCGCGCGGTCGGCGCATCCCAGGCCCGCGCCATCGAACGCAGCACCTCGGTCAGCTGACGCACCGGATCTTGCGGGAAATCCTCGTCCATCTCGGCGCGGTAGCTGGCCAGGGCGCGCGACAGCGCACCCTCGCCGCCATCGGCGAACATGTCGGGATCAAGGCGTGCCACATTGATCGCATAGGATTGGACAAAGGCCAGATAAATCGCATCCGCCGCCTCGCGTCCACGGTTTGCGACCAGCCGCTCATAGCAGGCATCATTGATGCCGACATTCAGCACCGTGCCCGGACCGCCCCATTCCGGCCGCACCGCCGAGGGCCGGACACTGACCAGCCCTTCGCCGCTCTCAAATATCCGCCCCAGCGCCTGAGGCTCGGGCGTGGCCCCCTGTGCCATGGCGCGCACCGCCTGCGCGCTGAATGCGAAAGAGCCGGGCACCGGCAGCTCCATCCGCACCAGCCGTTGCAGGCACTTTGCCCGCCAGCCGTGGACGGCCGCCTCGACCGCTGATGTCGCGGTGATTTCAGTCATTTCCGAAGGGTTGATCTGGCGATTCATGGCCGCCCGACATTAGCCTTGCAGCGGCCAATGCCGCAAGTGCGAGATAGGCTGTCACCGCTGGCTGCAACGGGTTAGAGTGGCCATAATACACAAGGAGGATGCGATGAGACTGACCGAATTGGCCCATGGCGGAGGCTGCGGCTGCAAACTTGGCCCGGCGGTGCTGCGTGAATTGCTGGCGGATCAGCCGGTTGCGCAGGTTTTTCCGCAGCTTCTGGTCGGCAATGCCGAATCCGATGACGCGGCTGTCTGGCAGATTGACGCGCAGACCTGCGTCATTGCGACGACCGATTTTTTCATGCCGATGGTCGATGACGCGCGCGATTTCGGCCGCATCGCAGCGACCAATGCGATCTCGGACATCTATGCGATGGGGGGGCGGCCGATCATGGCGCTGGCAATCCTCGGGATGCCGATCAGCGCGATGGACCCGGCGACGATCCGCGACATCCTGGCCGGGGGCGCCGAAATCTGCGCCGAGGCCGGCATCCCGGTCGCCGGCGGCCATTCCATTGACGCGCCTGAACCAATCTATGGCCTTGCCGTGATCGGCATCTGCGCACCCGGCGATATCCGCCGCAACGGCGGCGCGCGGCCCGGCGATGCGCTGATCCTGACCAAGCCGGTCGGCGTCGGGATCTATTCCAATGCGATCAAGAAAGGCACGGCGACACCCGCTGACATCGCCGAGATGATCGCCTCATGCACGACGCTGAACCGGATCGGGCAGGATCTGGCCGCCCGGCCCGAGGTCCATGCCCTGACCGATGTCACCGGCTTCGGCATTCTGGGACACGGGATGGAGATGGCGCGCGGCGCCGGCTGCGCGCTGCGCATCGACCGCAGTGCGATCCCGCTGCTGGCGCGCGCGGCGGAACTGGCCGGCTCGGGCCATGTGACCGGGGCGAGCGGGCGCAACTGGGACGCGGTCGGCGCCGATGTGGTCCTGCCTGCCGACATTACCGAGGCCGAGCGCGCCTTGCTGAGCGATCCCCAGACCTCGGGTGGGCTGCTGGTCGCCGTTGCACCCGAGGCGGCGGATGAACTGCTGGCCCATATCCGCACCATCCATCCCAAGGCCGCGATCATCGGCCGCGCCATCGACGGCAAGGGGATCGAGGTCATCTGAACGCCCGCCGCCGGGACGCGGGGACAACACCGCCCGGCTTTGGGCAGGGGCATATGCCCGATGTGCCACGCCCGCCACCGCGCGAACGATCCGCATGGCATCGGCGCCAGACACCGGACGCGGCGGGCCAGGCCGCGCGGATGCGCAGGCGACGCGGGCGGCAACGGATGCACGGCCGCGCCGCGCCGCGTCAACTGGCCCGCACACAGCGAAAAGGGGCGGCCCTGTGGCGCCGCCCCTTGCTCATCCCCTGTCTGCGATCAGGCAGCGGGGCAGCGATAGTAACGCAGACCGGCGTTATTTTCCTCGATATGCAGGATACCGGGCGAAAGCCGCAACAGGGTCAGACGCTGAAAGGTATTGCCGTCATTGCCGGTGCAGTTCAGGCGCACCTCGGCCGCATCGGCCCGCGTCGTGGACGAGATCGCCGTGCATTGCGCGGCCGAGAACTGAAAGCGGCTGCCGCTCACGCTCAGCGCGCCCTCACTGCCGGCCTGACCGCATTCGGTGGTGCGCAGGTTATAATCGCCGTTCAGCGTATTGGCGGGCTGAATCGTTCCGGCGGTCTCGACCGGCGGGGCGGGCGCGGTGGTCTGCCCGGCAAGAACATCGGCCTCGATCCGGGTGATCGGCTGTTCTTCGACTTCGCAGGCGGCGACGGCCAGAACAATGGCGGCACCCGCCGCGCCCAGTTTGATGATGGATTTCATATCTACCTCCGGCTGTTGGATCACGCGGAGGTCAGATCAACCCCCGTCCTGATAACAAAGGCGCGATCCCCGGCATTCGTTCCCTGAAATTCATCCAAAGTTCATCCGCAGGCGCCGCACCGCCACGTGAAAGTATCTCGCGTTCCAGCCTGCGGGCGGTTTGCGGGTCGAAAATATCGCCTGTTTCGGAAAAGGCCGCAAAGGCGTCAGCGTCCATCACCTCGGACCACAGATAAGAGTAATAGCCCGCCGAATAGCCATCACCGGCAAAGACATGGGCGAAATGCGGTGTGGCGTGGCGCATCGGGATCGCGGCCGGGGCGTTCAGGGCGGTCAGAACACTGGCCTGACGCGCCATCGGATCGGCAGGCGGCGCGCCGCGATGGAATGCCAGGTCGACAAGCGCGCTTTGCAGATATTCCAGCGTCGCAAAGCCCTGATCCGCATTGCCCGCCGCAATGATACGGTCGCGCAGATCAGCAGGCAGCGCCGCGCCCGTTTCGGCATGGCGGGCATGGGCGTCCAGCACCTCGGGCTGTTCCAGCCAATGTTCCAAAAGCTGGCTGGGCAGCTCGACAAAATCACGCGCCACCGAGGTTCCCGAAATCGACGGCCAGTCGACATCCGACAGGATGTGATGCAGCGCATGGCCGAATTCGTGAAACAGCGTGCGTGCGTCATCCCAGGACAAAAGCGCCGGCGCGCCCGGAGCGGCGGGCGGGGTGAAATTGCACACATTGACCACAATCGCCCGCTGGCCGGCGCCGATATGATGCTGATAACGCAGCGCGCTGCACCATGCGCCCGAACGTTTCGCGGGCCGGGCATAGTAATCACCCAGAAACACCGCCATCTCGCGCCCGTCGCGCGTGACGCGCCACCCCCGCATATCGGGCGACCACAGCGGGGCCTCGACCGGCTCCATCTTCAGGCCGAACAGACGATGGGCGACGTCAAAGACCGCGCCCAGCATTGCGTCAAGCGTCAGATAGGGTTTGACCTCATCCTCATCCAGATCATGCTCGGACCTGCGGCGGCGCTCGGCATAGTAACGCCAGTCCCAGGGCGACAATGTGTCATTCAGCCCGTCGCGCGCCATCAGGGCAGACAGCTGTGCCGCATCCGCATCCGCGCGGGGTTTCGCGGCATCCCAGACCTGTGTCAGCAACTCTTCGACACGTGCGGCACTGCCGGCCATTTCGGGTTCCAGCTTGAAAGCGGCGAAATCCTCATATCCCAGCAGGCGCGCACGCTCATGCCGCAGGGCGAGTATCTCGGCGATGATCGCGCAATTATCAGTGCGCGCCCCGCCCGCGCCCCGGCCCGATCCGCGCGCGACCCATGCGCGCCACGCTTCGGCGCGCAAGGCCCGGTCATCGGCATATTGCAAAAACGGCACGATCAGCGACCGGCTCAGCGTCACCACCCGCCCCGTCATCCCGCGTTCACGCGCCGCCGCCGCCATTGCATCCAGCAGCCAGCCGGGCAGACCGGCGATATCACCATCCGCCACCGGCATGACGAAATCACGTTCATCGGCCAGAACATTCTGCGAGAACTGCGTTGACAGAACCGCCAGCCGCGCCCGGATCCCGGCCATGCGGTCACGCCCGGCCTCGTCCAGCCCGGCCCCGGCGCGGCGCAGGCCGCGCAGCGCCAGCTCGGTGACGCGCCGGTCCTGCGGGGCCAGATCATCCGCCCGTTCCCAGACGCTGGCCACCCGCGCGTAAAGACGCGGATCCATCCCCACCCGGCTGCCATGCGCGGCCAGCAGCGGCGCGAAATCACGGCTCAGCTCCTCGCGGCGCTCGTTGGAATCGACACCGGCCAGCGTGTAGAAAACGGCGCAGAGGTTGTTCAGGGGCTGCTCGGCCGTTTCCAGCGCCGCGACGGTATTGGCGAAATCGGGCGGCGCGGGGTTGGCGGCGATCGCCTCGATCGCGGCGCCGGCCTGCGCAAGGGCCGCGTCCATGGCCGGGGCGAAATCCTCGTCCCCGATCAGATCGAAACGCGGCAGGCCAAGCGGCCCGGTCCAGTCGGTCAGTTCGCGGTTCATGGCCCGTCTCCTTGATTGCGGGGCGGCACAGTGGCGCAGACCTGACAATCAGGCCGCCGCCGCAGCCGGATGGTGCGGCTGTCGCCGCTCAGCCCGTCAAAGATCAGCATCCGCCCGGACAGCCCCTCGCCCGCGCCGGTTATATGCTTGACCGCCTCCAGCGCCATGATCGTGCCGATCACGCCGGGCAAAGGACCGGCAACGCCCGCCTCGGCGCAAGACAATGCCAGCCCCGGCGCGGGCGCCTGAGGAAAGATACAGGCCAGGCAGGGCGTGCCGCCGGCCGGATCGAAAAGGCTGACCTGCCCCTCCCATTGCGCGATGGCGCCTGAAATCAGCGGCACGCCCGCGTCGGCGCAGGCGGCATTGATGGCCGCGCGGGCCTCGAACGTATCGCAGCCCTCGATCACCAGATCATGGCCGGCGATCAGGTCATGGTCCCCCGCCCCGACGCGCCGGCGCAGGGCGTCGATCCTGATATGAGGGTTCAGCGCACGCAGGGCCTCGGCCGCGGCCAGCCCCTTGGCCCGGCCGGCATCCGCCGTGCGGTAGAGGATCTGGCGTTGCAGGTTCGAAATGCTGACCGTATCCGGGTCCGCCACCGTAATCCGCCCGATCCCGGCACCCGCCAGATAAAGCAGCACCGGCGCGCCCAGCCCGCCCGCACCCACGACCAGAACCGAGGCATTGCGCAGCCGCGCCTGACCCGGCCCGCCGATTTCACGTAAGATCAGATGGCGGGCATAACGCTCGACCGGATCATCCTGCGCGTTTTCACCGGCCGCGTCAGCGGCACCGCGTGCCGGGGCTGCGCCGGCGGGGGCAAGACCCGGCGCATCATCCGCGCCCGATGCCCGGCCGGCGCGCTTGCGCAGCCGGTCCAGCAGCGCACCATAGGCGATCATCAGCGCAACCACCCAGCCGATGATGATCCAGACCCGCAGGTCCAGCCCGGAAAATGCCCGGATCTCGGCCGCCGGCGCCGCCAGCAGCAGCGCAAACACCGCCAGCCAGCTCAGCGCCACCGCGGCCAGCATCCGCAACAGGCTCCAGCCCATGATCCAGGCCATCGCCGCCACGCTGATCAGGCCGAGCGGCAACAGCAGTGCCATGGCTCAGCCCCGCCCCGTTGATCCGAAACCACCCGACCCGCGCGCCGTCAGCCCCAGCTCATCCACCGCGCGAAAGCGGGCCTGAACCACCGGGGCGACCACGATCTGCGCGATGCGGTCACCATGGCGGATAACCAGCGGCCGGTCCGACAGGTTGATCGCGATCACCCCGACGGGGCCGCGATAATCGGCGTCGATCGTGCCGATGCCATTGACCAGCGATAGCCCGTCACGCAGTGCCGCCCCCGAACGGGCGCGGACCTGAACCTCGTATCCCGGCGGAATCTGCATGCGCAGCCCGGTCGGGATCAGCCGCCGTTCCAGCGGGGCCAGCGTGATTTCATCCGCCCCGCCCAGATCGGCACGCAGATCGGCACCCGCCGCGCCTGCGGTTTCATAGCCGGGCAAGGGCAGCGCGGGGTCGGCATCATCGGTTTTCTGGATCAGGATCTCGATCTCGGGGGGCATGGGCATCACCTTGGTTGAAAAAGGCCGCCCGAAGGCGGCCCTGTCAGCGATCATCGCGGGGTTATTTCGGCGCGATCATCATCACCATCTGCCGGCCCTCGAGCTTGGGCATGTTCTCGATCTTGCCGGCCTCGCCGACATCGTCGCGGACCCGGTTCAGCAGGTCCAGACCCAGATCCTGATGCGCCATCTCGCGGCCACGGA
>JAUNTL010000205.1 GCA_030538705.1 Paracoccus sp. (in: a-proteobacteria)
GCAGCCGCGCCTCGCGCGCGACGGCCAGAAAGCTGCGCCCGAACTGGCGGCGAAAGGCGCGCCGCACGGTCGAGGGGTCATAGCCCGCCTCGGTCAGCGCGGCCTCGGTCCAGCGGCGTTCGGGATCGGCCTCCAGCGCCGCCATCAGGGCGCGCACGGTGGCGTCGCCCTCGGCCTCGGGACCGCGCGGATGACAGCGGCGGCAGGGGCGGAACCCCTCGGCCTCGGCCTCGGCCGGGGCGGCGAACCAGCGGCAGTTTTCGGGGCGCGGCTTGCGCGCGGGGCAGGTCAGGCGGCAATAGATGCCGGTGGTGGCCACGCCGACCAGCACGCGCCCCTCCAGCGAGGCATCGCGGGCAATCAGCGCGGCATAAAGCGCGTCCGGGGTCATATCCAACATGGCGTGGCCTTTCGTCATTTCTGACCCCTGTCTAGCGATTCGGCACCAAATGCGGGGCGCGAAAACGGGCGTTTATTTCGGCCGGTCCAACAGCGCCAGAACCTCGGCTGCGGCTACGCCCGGCGTGATGTCGCCCGCAGCCACCGCCGCACCCAGCCGGGTGATGGCGCTGGCCGCAGGCTCGGTGCGCAGCCGGGCCAGCAGACCGGCGCGCAACTCGGCCTCGAAACCCTGCCGCGCCTGTTCGGCGCGCCGCGCGGCAAAGCTGCCATTGGCGCGGCGGGCCTGTGCCAGTTCAGTCATCGCGGCCCATGCCTGCGCCAGCCCGCAGCCCTCGACCGCGGAAACCGGCATGGCGCGCGGCCAGCCCTCCGGGTCGCCCGGACGTTTACGCATCAGCCGCAGCGCGCCCGCGTAATCGGCCACGGTGCGCAAGGCGGTCTGACGCAGCGCGCCATCGGCCTTGTTGACCAGAATCAGGTCCGCCATCTCCATGATGCCGCGCTTGACGCCTTGCAATTCGTCGCCGCCCGCGGGTGCCAGCAGCAGCACGAACAGGTCCGACATCTCGGCCACCAGCGTTTCGGATTGCCCGACGCCAACGGTCTCGATCAGCACGATGTCAAAGCCTGCGGCCTCACACAGCCGCACGGTCTCGCGCGTGCGCCGGGCGACGCCGCCCAGTTCCGCCGATGATGGCGAGGGGCGGATGAACGCCGCCGGGTCGCGGCTGAGGCGCTCCATCCGGGTCTTGTCCCCCAGGATCGACCCGCCCGAGCGCGCCGACGAGGGGTCAACGGCGAGGACGGCCACGCGCAGGCCCTCGGCGGTCAGCATGAGGCCGAACGCCTCGATCAGCGTGGATTTGCCGACGCCGGGCGTGCCGGACATGCCGATGCGCAGCGCCTCGCGGTCGCGGGGCAGGGCGGCCAGCAGCGCGGTGGCCTGCATGCGGTGATCGGGGTGCGTGCTTTCGATCAGCGTGATGGCCCGCGCCAGCGCCCGGCGATCGCCCGAGGCCACGGCGCGGGCAAGGGCGGCCGGATCGGCGGGGCTGCGGCGCGGCGGCGGGGCAATGGACATGGGCGGGCCTTTCGCGCGGGGTAATGCGATATGGTTAGGGTATGTGCGGGGAAAGGGAAAG
>JAUNTL010000099.1 GCA_030538705.1 Paracoccus sp. (in: a-proteobacteria)
CGCTGACGATCACCCATGTCGCGCAGCTGGATCTCGGGCCGGCCCGACCCGCTGAGCCGGGCATCACCCATCCAGATCAGCCCGCGCGCCAGTTTGCTGACGTCGATCATGTCCTCGCCGCTGGTAAAATCGGTGATCAGGTCGGTCCCCGCAGCCTCGCCCCCCGCAGCAGGCAGGAATACGAACACATCCGCACCTGCCCCGCCGGTCAGGGTATCTTTGCCCGTGCCACCGATCAGGGTGTCATTTCCATTCCCGCCATGCAGGCTGTCGTCGCCCGGACCACCATCCAGCCAGTCGTCACCCGGGCCACCCAGCAAGGTATCGCGACCCACACCACCCAGCAGCAGGTCATTGCCATTGCCGCCGTCCATCCAGTCATCACCCGCGCCACCGCGCATCGTGTCATCCCCGTCACCGCCGCGCAGGGTGTCGTGGCCATCGTCCCCGTGCATCAGATCGTTGCCGGGGCCGCCCCACAACCGGTCGTTGCCCGGACCACCGAACAGGGTATCGTCGCCCTCGCCGCCGCGCAGCGCGTCATCCCCCTCCTGCCCGCTGATAAAGTCGTCGCCCTCGACCCCCCAGAGGATATCATTGCCCGGCCCGCCAAAAAGGCGGTCATTGCCCGGCCCGCCGATCAGATGGTCATTTCCGGCATTGCCCAGAATGGTGTCATCGCCCGGACCGCCGATGATGAAATCATCACCCCCGCGGCCAAAGGCCAGGTCATTGCCCTCGCCCAGAAAGATATAGTCGCGGCCCATGCTGCCATAGACGGTATCATCGCCTTCGTCGGCGATCATCACGCTGCCCATCCCATGTGTCATGATCAGATCATTGCCCGGGCCGCCGAGGATGCGGTTATTGTCGCCGCCGCCGATCAGGATGTCATTGCCCGGACCGCCATCAATCGTGTTATGGCCCGCGATTCCCTGAATAAGATCATCCCCCGGCCCACCGCGCAGCACATCACTGCCCGGACCGCCAAAGATGATGTCATTGCCCTCGCCCCCCCAGATCGTATCATTGCCCGGACCGCCATAAAGGCGATCATCACCCGGCCCGCCATTGATAAAATCCGCCCCCGCACCGCCATGGATGCGGTCATGACCGGCGCCGCCCTCGATATGATCATTGCCATCGCCACCATCAATGATATCGGCGCCAGGACCGCCATATATGGTGTCACTCCCCTCGCCCCCATACAGGATATTGCGGCCTGCCCCGCCGATGATAAGGTCATTCCCCGCCAGCCCGAGGGCCATACCACCCGCCGCGCCCAGGGTGATCCGGTCATCGCCGGGCGTGCCGAACAGCGGCTTTGTTGCCGGCGGCACCGGCGGCAGGGGGGCGGGCGGGGTATAGCTGCCGGGCGTGGCCGGCGTTGCGGGATTGCCGCCCCCCTTGCCCGGCACCGAAGGCACGACCGGCATCACAAGCTCGCCATAGTTGATCCCATTGGCAAAATGCGCCAGCAGAAACAGCCCGTCATGAAGGGCCGAGGCCGGCAGCGTCTTGCCATTCGCGGTGATGATCTCGATCCGCACCGGCCCCGCGCTCAGCAGCGCGCCGGTCGCGGTCGGGCGTATCTCCAGCTGCGCGACACTGCGGATATACGCCAGTTCGGACAGGTCGATGCGGTCGGTCGCGGGATCAAAGTCATGGATCGTCACCATCTGCGCGCCATAACCCGGCACAAAGATATCCGCCCCCGGACCGCCGCGCATCCTGACATGGCCCTCGCGCGCGATCAGGATGTCGTCACCCGCCCCACCCGACAGCACTGACGAGGCGCCGACACCGACAAGGATGTCATTATCCGCCGTTCCCGCGACCTGACCCGAGGCGACACGCGACACCCCGATCCGGCCAGGATCAAAGATCAGCTGCGTCACCCCGTCCTCGGTCGCACTGGTAACGAAAATCACGATCTTTCCGGCGATCACCCGCGCCTCGATTGCCGAGACATCGGCAAGCGCCATCCGGTCGCTGTCGGCCATCGTCGCAAGCAGGATCAGCCGGCCATTGCCGTCCAGCGTCATGACCGAGATGCCGTCATCGGCCCCGCCGGCAATGATGAATGCACGCCCGCCCACCTCGACCGTCGCAAGGGCGGTCACGCCCTCGAACCGGGTGGCCAGCGAATCGACGACATGGTCGGTCAGCACCATCTGGCCCGCCGCATCCAGCCGCAGCACCGAAAGCGAATTGCTGCCCGCGCCACCGATCACGACGAAACGGCCATGGGCGGTCGTCACCACCTCGATCTGATGGGGGGCGCTGATGCCGATCTGATTGCCCGCGTCGATCCGCGAGACCAGCCGCAGCCCGTCCGTGCCGACCTGATAGACCGCGACCAGATTGCCGCGCGCCGAGGCCGCGACGGCATAGCTCGCCCCGCCGATCGCCACCACCTCGATATCGTCATATTCGCTGTCGGTCGCGGTGCGGATGCCGGGGCCTGCCTGCCCGATACGGGCCAGTTGCCCGTCGCCGCCCAGACGATAAAGCACCAGCGCCATATCCCCGTCCCGTCCGGCCAGCATATAATCCTGTCCGCCCATCTTCATCAGCTTCAGCGCGACGACATCACCTGGTATCTGGCCGGCCGGGAACAGCTGCACATGGCGTTTCAGCACGCCGTCCGTTCCGATCTCGACCCCTTGACGCAAGCTGCCCTGCTGGCCGGTCATGACGATATGGCGCGCCCCGCCGGTCGCGACGACCCCCAGCTGGGGGGCGCTGAAATAGGTGCCGAACGTCGCCTGAGTGATGACGGAAAGGTGCTGGGCAAGCTTGCCGGCATCGTTCACAAGATAGGAGCTGAGGCCCGATTCCTTGTTGCCTGCGGCGACCAGAACCGTGCCGCGCGGCGTGTCAACAAAAAGCAGATCATTGATATTACGCGTGAATCCCGATCTGGGCAGGATGATGTTTCCAACCAGTTCCAGACGTCCCATTCTCGCACCCCATGCCGCCGCAGCTGAGGCAGGATGCCGCCCAGAGGTTAAGATCAGCCCCTCTTGAAAATGACGAAATCCACGGCATTTTAGCGACCCGGCGGCGCCGGCCCGCCCCTTGCCCGGACAGGGCAGAGGTGAAAGGGTAGCGCGGCAAGACGACAGGGGCGATCGGGAAACGGATGAAAGCAGGCGACCGGATCATCAATGCGCTGCGCCAGATCGACCGCGCCGTGCGGGTGCGGGGGCTGCGCCATACTCTCGGCCTCGCGCTCAAGGTGCTGTGGCAGGAGGGGCCGGCCGGGGTCCGCGGCCGTCTGGACGCGCTTGGCCCGGCGCTGCGCCCGGCGCGCCCGTCAGGGCCGCGCGCGGCGCTGATCGTGACCACGCCCCATACGCTGCATTTCGCCCGCCGCATGGCCGCGGTGATGTCACAGGCTGGCTGGCCGGCCGAACTGTCCGACAGCGACCGCCATGCGCGCGATTTCGATCTGATCATCGCCTTTGCGCCACAGAACTTTCCCGACCTGCCGCCGGATCGCACCATCGCCTTTCAGGTCGAGCCACATGGCGCATGGCCACGCTGGGGGAGCGATTACCCGGCGCGGCTGGCGCGGTTCCGCGCCGTTTTCGACTATTCCACCACCAATATCGAACGGCTGCGCGCATATATGCCGCTGCGCAAGCTCTATCACGTGCCGTTTTCGCCCCTTGCCGCGCAAGCCGGTCCTACTGAACGCCGCGGCGTGCTGTTTTACGGCGACGTGACCGCAGCGCGCCGGCAGGCCATGCTGGCCGGTCTGCGCGAGCGGGTGCCCGAGCTGGACATCGAAACCAATCTTTTCGGCCCCGCCATGGCCGCGCGGCTGGAACGCGCCCTGATCGTCGTCAACATTCATGCAACCGAGGGCGCGGTGCTGGAAAGCGCGCGCATATCCGAAGCGCTGGCGGCCGGCGCGGTGGTGGTCAGTGAAACCGCGCCTGATCAGGATGACGATCCTGAAATGGCCGCCCGCGTCACATTCACGCCCGAAGGCGACATCACCGCGATGGCCGATGCGCTGCGCCGTCTGCTGGACGATCCCGCCACATTGACCGCCATGCAGGAACGGGCGGCAACACCCGCCCGCGACCGCTTTCGGCTGGGGATTTTGCGCGCCATGCAGGGGCTGGACCTGCTGACCCCGGCCGAGTTCGAAACCCTCGCCCCGGACTATCCCTCGCCGCTGGAGGACCAGATGCCGGGGGTCATGCCGCGTCTGTGCCTGTCGCTGCCCGAGACACCGGCACGCCGGCACGGCTTTGCGGCGCGCCAGCCGGGCTGGCCGGTCTGGCCGGGGATCAAGGCTGATCCGGGGTGGCGGGGCTGCGCGCTCAGCTATCGTATGATGATGCGCGCGCTGCGCGATGCCGGCACGCCCGAGGCGCTGATCGTCGAGGATGATGCGGTCCTGCCTGCGGATTTCGAGCATATCTTGCAACTCGCCCGACAGGTGATGGACCGCCGCGACGCCGATCTGTTTTCGGGGCTGATCGTCGATCTGCACGAAGATACGCGCGTTCTGGCGGTTGATCAGATCGACGGGATCACCTTTGTCACGCTGGACCGGGCGGTGATGATGATGTGCAACCTTTACCGGGGGCGGATGATCGACTGGCTGGCGGATTGGGATGACACCGACACCAACGCCTTCACCAATGCCATCGACCGTTACATGGAACGCGCGACCCATCTGCGCGTCGTCACGACCCTGCCGTTCGGTGCGACCTATCTGCGCGAGGCGGTGTCCAGCTTGCGGGAGTCGGAAAACGACCGCTATGACGCGCTGCGCGCCCGGTCCGAGGCGCGGCTGGCCGCCAAACTGGCCGAATTCCGCGCCCGCAATCCCGATGCGCCGCAGCCCTGATATGTGACGCCAGCCGGTGCGTTCATCGCAACCAGACCCCGCCTTGGCACGCGGCTGCGACAGTTGTTTCCCTGCGGCATTTGTGGCAGGCACGGCCGCAGGTCTACGCTAGGACATGATAGGACATAATGCAGATAGAGACGACCCCCCTTGCAGGTGTTCTTGTCCTGACACCACGACGCCATGGCGATGCGCGCGGCTTTTTCTCGGAAAGCTGGAACCGCCGCACGCTCGCCGAAGCCGGCGTCGATCTGCCTGAATTCGTGCAGGACAACCATTCCATGTCCGGGGCCGTGGGCACGCTGCGCGGGCTGCATTACCAGTCGCCACCGATGGCGCAGGGCAAGCTGGTGCGCTGCGGACGCGGCGTGCTGTTCGACGTGGCCGTCGACGCGCGGCAGGGCAGCCCGAGCTATGGCAAATGGTTCGGAACGGAACTGAGCTTTGAGAATGGCCGTCAGCTGTGGATCCCGGCGGGATTTTTGCATGGCTTTGTCACCCGCGCGCCCGATACCGAGATCATATACAAATGCACCGCGCATTATTCCCCGGCCCATGATGGCGCGGTGGCCTGGGACTCGCTGGGTATCGAATGGGGCATCGACACCCCCGTCCTGTCGGACAAGGATCGCGCGGCGCCCGCGTTCACCGGCTGGCAAAGCCCGTTTCACACCGGGGATGAATGATGAAGATCGTGGTGACCGGCGGCGCGGGATTCATCGGATCGGCCGTGGTGCGGCAGGCCATTGCCCGGGGACACGAGGTCGTCAACCTTGACGCGCTGACCTATGCCGCCAATCTGGAAAACGTCGCCGCAGTGGCCGATGCGCCGGGCTATGTCTTTGAACATGCCGATATCCGCGACCGCGCGGCACTGGACCGGATTTTCGCGCAGCACCAGCCCGATGCGGTGATGCATCTCGCCGCTGAAAGCCATGTCGACCGCTCGATCGATGGGCCGGGCGCCTTTATCGAGACAAATGTCAACGGCACCTATCATTTGCTGGAGGCCGCGCGCGCCTGGTGGGTCGGCGCGGGCCGGCCCGGGGCATTCCGTTTTCATCACATCTCGACCGATGAGGTTTTCGGATCGCTGGGCCAAAGCGGGCAGTTCACCGAGACCACGCCTTATGATCCGCGCAGCCCCTATTCCGCCAGCAAGGCGGCCAGCGATCATCTGGTCCGGGCCTGGCACGAGACCTACGGCCTGCCGGTCGTTCTCAGCAATTGCTCGAACAATTACGGGCCGTTCCATTTTCCCGAAAAGCTGGTGCCGGTGGCGATCCTCAATGCCATCCATGGCCGCCCGATCCCGGTTTACGGCGATGGCGGCAATGTGCGCGACTGGCTGTATGTCGAGGATCATGCCGATGCGCTGCTGACGGTGCTGACGCGGGGCGCGGTCGGGCGCAGCTATAATATCGGCGGCGAGAATGAGGCCGCGAATATCGACCTTGTTGCCCTGATCTGCGCGCATCTGGACAATATCCG
Source organism: Paracoccus sp. (in: a-proteobacteria) (assembly GCA_030538705.1). Lineage (GTDB taxonomy): Bacteria > Pseudomonadota > Alphaproteobacteria > Rhodobacterales > Rhodobacteraceae > Paracoccus. The sequence goes on from JAUNTL010000099.1 coordinate 6,362, forward strand.
GCCCCAGGGCGCGCCCCATGGCCGGCTGATTACCTTTGTCGCGGATCGCCCCGGCCATGACCGCCGCTATGCCATCGACCCGACCCGCATCCGCGAGGAACTGGGCTGGCGGCCCTCGGTCACGCTGTCGGAGGGGCTGGGCCGCACGGTCGCGTGGTATCTGGCGAATGAAGCATGGTGGCGCCCGCTGATGGACCGCGACGGGGTCGGCAGGCGTCTGGGCACCGGCTGACGGCGCGGCCGGATGGATATTTAGGGACAGAAGAAAGGCGGGGCGATGGACGGGTTGCTGATATTCGGCCAAAGCGGGCAGGTCGCGCGCGAACTGGCGCTGATCGCGCCGCGGGCGCATTTTGCCGGCCGCGATCAGGCGGATCTGTCGCGCCCGGCAAGCTGCGGGCTGTTGATCGACAGGCTGCGGCCCCGCGCCGTCATCAACGCCGCCGCCTATACCGCCGTCGACCGCGCCGAGTCCGAGCCTGACCTTGCCCGCGCTGTCAACGCGCAGGCCCCGGGCCATATGGCGCTTGCCTGCGCAAGGCTGGGCATTCCGCTGATCCATATCTCGACCGATTATGTCTTTGACGGATCGGGCGACGCCCCCCGCGACGAAACTGCCGAGACCGGCCCGCTGGGGGTTTACGGTGCAACCAAGCTGGAGGGCGAGGACGCGGTGACGGGCGCGGGCGGACAATGGGCGATCCTGCGCACGTCCTGGGTTTTTTCTGCCCATGGGACGAACTTTCTGCGCACCATGCTGCGGCTGGGGGCGACGCGTGACGCGATGCGCATCGTTGCCGATCAGACCGGCGGACCAACCCCGGCAACCGCCATCGCCCGCGCCCTGATCGAGATGACCACACAAATGCTGAGCGACCCGGACAAGGGCGGGATCTATCACTTTGCCGGCGGACCGGATGTCACCTGGGCCGGCTTTGCCCGCGAGATTTTCGCCCGCGCCGGCATGGAGGTCGCCATCGAGGAAATCACCACGGCGCAATATCCGACGCCGGCGACGCGGCCGCTGAATTCGCGGCTGGACTGCTCGGCGATTGCCCGCGACTTTGGCATCGCCCGCCCCGACTGGCGCGAGGTGCTGGATCAGATCATCACCAACACAGCCACCGGGCATCAGCCATGACACAACGCAAGGGAATCATTCTGGCAGGCGGTTCGGGCACGCGGCTTTATCCCATCACCATGGGCCTGTCGAAACAGCTGCTGCCGATCTATGACAAGCCGATGATCTATTATCCGATCTCGGTGCTGCTGCTGTCGGGCATCCGCGAGATCGCGATCATCACCACGCCCGAGGATCAGGCCCAGTTCCGCCGCCTGCTGGGCGATGGCAGCCAATGGGGCGTCGCGCTCAGCTATATCGAGCAGCCAAGCCCCGACGGGCTGGCGCAGGCCTATCTGCTTGCGCGCGATTTCCTGGCCGGCGCGCCCTCGGCCATGGTGCTGGGCGATAATATCTTCTTCGGCCATGGCCTGTCGGATCTGCTGGCCGCGGCCGACGGGCGCAAGACCGGCGGGACGGTATTCGGCTATCGGGTGGCTGACCCGGAACGTTACGGCGTCGTCGATTTCGACGACAGGGGTCAGGTCCGGGCCATTATCGAGAAACCCGACGTCCCGCCGTCGCAATTTGCGGTGACAGGTCTGTATTTTCTGGATGGCAGCGCCCCCGAGCGCGCGGCCCGGGTGCGCCCCTCGGCCCGGGGCGAGCTGGAGATCACGACGCTTTTGGAAAGCTATCTCGACGATGGTCTGCTGACGGTCGAGCGCATGGGGCGCGGCTATGCCTGGCTGGATACCGGCACCCATACGAGCCTGCTTGATGCCGGGAATTTCGTGCGCACGCTCGAGCGCCGGCAGGGCCTGCAAACCGGCTGCCCCGATGAGATCGCCTTTGAACAGGGCTGGATCAGCCGCGACGCGCTTGCCGAGCGCGCGCGCTTTTTCGCCAAGAACGACTACGGCCGCTATCTGGAATCGCTGCTGCGCTAGGCTGGGCCGACAGATCCGGCGCGCAGGCCGCAAAGGGCCCGTGCGGGATTGCCGTGGCAGGGCGGTCGCGCGTCCAGACTGGCCCGCGCGAGGTCATGTTCATGCCCGAACGCTACGCAAATGCGGGGCAGGCCGGGAAAATCATCCGCCCCTGCCCGCTGGGGGGTGATCGGCATGTAATCCCGGGCGGGGCCAGATACGGGGGGTTGTCTGCCCCCCGCGCCCCCCGAGGATATTTTCCGACAGAAGACAGCCGGCATATGCGGGGTGCCCCGGCAAGGCCCGCGGGACCGGGTGTGAACACAGATGTCACATCATGACGCAGAGGGACCGGCACGGCCCGATAGGGTTATGTTGCCCGGCCACCAGACGGTGACGGGGCATTCGAGAGCCATGCCTGTGCAGACAAACCTGCGCGCAAGCCAGTGCCGTGATCGGGCCGGGCGCCGAACAGGGTTCGTCGGCCGAACCTGCGCGCGGGTCAGTATCACAATCGGACCGAATGCCGAAAAAGGTTCGCCCGGCAGACCCGCGCGCAGGCCAGTATCGGCATCCTGCCCGTCCGGTTTCTCGTCACCTTCCATTGGCCTGCGCATCGGGCCGGGCCGGTGTATGGCAGCTCTCTGAACTGGCTGGTGAACTGCGGGGCACGAACCCCCGCGCACCCCCCGGGCAGCCTAGCCGGCGCGGGCGGATGGTGCTGCCAAGGCCGCGCAGCTCGGTGCAGGCCGCGCGGTCACCACACGGATATCGGCGGGTGTGCCCGGGGACAGCGCGCGCGTCATGGATCCATGCGCGTAATGTGTCGCCCCCGCCGCCGGCCACAGGCCGGGCGGTCACCGGTCGGGCGGATGGCTTTGCTGCTGAGGCCGCGCGGTCACCGCGCGGATATCGGCGGGTGTGCCCCGGACAGAACGCGGGTTACGGATCCATACGCATAACGTGGCGCCCTGCCGCCGGCCGCAGGCCGGGCAGCCAGTGGGCGCGGGCCGGCACCGGGTTCAGGCGCAGCTTGCCACCAGTCGGGGGAGGATCGCGAAATCGGAAAAGAGTGCGTGATGCGGCAGCGTCCCGGCCGGTGCCTTGCGGTAGCCCTCGGTATAAAGCAGGAAGGGCATGCCGGCCGCCGCAGCGGTGGCGGCGTCGATCTCGCTGTCGCCGACAAAGATGGCGCGACCGGGTGGCATCAGCGTCAGCGTATGGTTCAGCGGCGCGGGGTCCGGCTTGCGCGCCAGCCCGCTGTCGCCGCCGATGACCACGCCAAAGAACCCGTCAAGCCCGAGATGGCGCAGCACCGCATGGGCGGGCGCGGCCGGCTTGTTCGTGCATATGGCCAGCACGTGACCGTCATCGCGCAGACGCGTCAGTGCCCCGGGCACCCCGTCGAACATCCGCGTCAGCGTCACCGCCTCGTCATAGCGCGCCATCAGCCCGGCCTGAACACGGGCGGCGGTGCGCGGATCGTCGATGCCGTGCGCCTTCATCATGCAGGCAATCAGATGGGGCACACCGCGCCCGACAAAGCCGCGCACCGTCGCCAGATCAAGCGCGCCAAGCCCTTCATCCGCGAGCGCCGCATTCGACGCGGCATGGATATCGGGCACGCTGTCGATCAGCGTGCCGTCGAGATCAAAGATGACATTCACTGCTGCGCCAGCCCCGCCCGGGCAGCGTCGCGGATTGCGCGGATATTCTGGCCATAGATCTGCGGCTGCGAGACCGAACCGCCACGGAACACCGCCGAGCCGGCGACCAGCACATCGGCACCGGCCCGTGCGACCAGCGGCGCCGTCGTCACATCCACACCGCCATCGACCTGAATATGAATCGGCCGATCGCCGATCATACCGCGCAGCTGTTCGATCTTGGCCAGTTGCGAGGCAATGAATTTCTGACCGCCGAAACCGGGATTGACCGACATCACCAGCACCAGATCGCACAGGTCCAGCACATGCGCGACCGCCTCAACCGGGGTGCCGGGGTTGAGCGAGACACCCGATTTTTTCCCGGTCGCACGGATCGCCTGAAGCGTGCGGTGGATATGCGGGCCTGCCTCGACATGGGCGGTGATCAGATCGGCGCCGGCCTCGGCATAGGCCTCGATATAGGGATCGACGGGGGCGATCATCAGATGCACATCCATGAAGGTGGTGACATGGCGGCGAAAGGCCCGCACGGCAGGCGGGCCAAAGGTCAGGTTCGGGACGAAATGGCCATCCATCACGTCGACATGAACCCAGTCGGCGCCCTGATCCTCGATCGCGCGGATCTCGCGGCCGAAATCGGCGAAATCAGCCGAAAGGATCGAGGGCGCGATCTTGATGCGGCGGTCGAATGTCATGGCGGTTATCCGTGGGCTGGGATCAGGGGCGGTTCGGGTCGAGGGATAGGCGCGAAACGCCGCCCGCGTCAACCGGGCTGGCTGCGCGGATCGGGGTCTTCTGGCAGGTGGCGGCCTGTGGGGGAACCGACGGGCCGCCGCGGGGAACCCCGCGGCGCAGCGTTTCAGCCGCGCCGCCGCAGCCGCCCCGCCAGCGCCGCGGCATAAAGCGCGGCATTGCCAGCCATCGTCTGGCGCCGCAACCCCAATCGCGCCATTGCCGGGGCCGCGCGCCAGCCCGGCAGGGACAGGGCGGCGTCAAATCCGGCCAGAAGGCGCCGGCTTTCAGCTGTCAGCGCCCCGTCCATCGCCGTCAGTGCCGTGATATTGGCGTGGAGCCAGCCGGCGTAATCACCGTCGAACAGCTGCCCGAGGCGTGATCGCATCGCAGCCAGCGTATCGTTGCGCCCCTTCAGGTTTCCCGGGTGCTGGCGATAAAGCAGGACTTCGGCATCGTCACGCAGGACTGTCATGCCCGCGCCCGAAATCAGCTGATACAGCCACCAGTCATGTGATTCGATCCCTGCGGCGGCGGCCGCCCCGGCACCCGCTGCGGCAAGCGCGACTGCCGGTGGTGTCAGCACGCAGGTATTGCCGGCAGTGACGGCCTGGACCAGAGCATTGCGAAAATCGAACGGCCCGGAAAAGCGGCGCGATCCGGCCAGCGGCCGCAGATCTGGGTCACAGATCGTGGTCCGCGCGCTGTAAAGCCCGGCCCGCGGCGTATCCGCCAGCACCGCAAGCGCGCGCTCGAGCTTGTCGGGACGCCAGACATCGTCCTGATCGGCCAGCGACAGGAATTCATCCGGGCGTGCATGGGTGATCAATGACAGAAAATTGCGCGTCGCCCCGACGCGGGGGCCCGTCACATAGGTCACGCGCCCCTCGGCCCAGCGGGTCGCAAAGGCATGCACAATCGCCGGGCCGCCATCGTCGGGCCCATCATCCGGCCCGTCATCCGAAACGATCAGGCGCCAGTCGCCATGGCTCTGTGCCGCAATACTGTCGAGTTGTGCGCCGATGTGACCGGCCCCGCGATACATGGCCAGTGCGATCAGAACCCGTGCCATGATCTTCTCCCGAACCCGGCACCCGATACAGCGCCTCAGCCGTTCTGCCGCAAGCCGGTCATCGTGCGCAACCCCGCCTGGGCGGCGGATGCCGGATGAGTGCGATGGCAGCCATATATTGAAACTCCCTGCGGTGCGGCGGGAGGCGCAGGATATGTGACAGGGCCGGGGGGACCAACGCAAACGCCCTGTCCCGGGCCGTAATCTGCACCCGGTGTCTGGC
>JAUNTL010000100.1 GCA_030538705.1 Paracoccus sp. (in: a-proteobacteria)
TGAAGCTGCCGGAAGGCACGGAAATGGTGATGCCGGGCGACAACCTGAAGTTCGAGGTCGAACTGATCGCCCCGATCGCGATGGAAGAAAAGCTGCGCTTCGCCATCCGCGAAGGCGGCCGGACCGTCGGCGCCGGCGTGGTTGCCAAGATCATCGAGTGATCGTGATCATCGGGTGATCCCTGCGCCTTTGGGCGCGGGATATCGCGACAGAGGGCCGCCCGAAAGGGCGGCCCTTTTCGTTGCGCCTTGCTGAGGAAGGTGGCGGACCCGTCCCCGGAAAGGGGTGGTTTTTCCGGGTATGGACCTGGGGATGGGGGCGGCTGCCTCCGGCGGGGATATTTAAGGACAGAAGATGCGCCGGTTATCTTCTGTCCTCAAATATCCCGGGGGTGAGCTGCGCCAGCACCGAGGGGGCAGCGCCCCTTTGCCTCGTGCCCGGCCAGCCGTCGGCATTGCTGCTGTCGGATGCTGGCCTGACGGCGGCTATGTGATCACATCCAGCATGAGGCGTTATTCTCCCCTATCGGGCGGGCTGCTTGAGAGCGGATGATCTGATGACCCTTCCAGAGGGACGATCACGCGGCTGCCCGCAGCGCTGGCGCTTTGCGCGGGCGCGGCGCAGGCGGATGAATTTACCACCGGCCTGCGCTTTCAGGATGATCCTTGCGATGCGGGTGGGGCGCGCCTGCATCGCATGATCCGGCGGGCGGGCCTCGGGGCTGTCGGGTGGCTGCGCGAGGCCCCGGCAGAGGCCGGCGATGCTGCGGGGCGCTGTCGCGGCCCGCCTCTCGCTACCGGCGGAGTTTTTCCAGCAACAGCATCTGCTCGGCTCGTTTCATCGCGCGTGATTTCCATGCCGGATAGGCGAGGAAGGGCGCGACGAGAAAGCCGATGATCAGAAAATTCAGAACAAGAACGATCCCCGCGCGACCCCAGAAGCCGTGGACGGCGAAATAGATCGGCCCGAAGAGAAAGGCCCAGAGCCAGCTCAGCCCGGTCGAATCGTCAAAGCTGTGCGCCAGTGTCTCGGACTTGATCTGGTCGAGCTGAGCCTCGGCCCTGAGCTGGTTGATCTGGGCAAGATCTTCATATGCAAGCGCTGTCATGCGGTGTCCCCTTTGCAGTAATTCCGCCGCAGCCTAGCGCTCAAAGGTTTATAAATACTTAATCCCGCCAGGAAGCCCGGCCCCTTGTGGCGTTGTGCCCGTGATGGGCCGGCCAGCATGCAGATCGCCGATGCCAGAGATGCCCGTATCGACGCGATCATGGCGGTAGATAATGCCGCGTTGGCGGGCAGGACGGCAATCTGGAACGAGACCGAGGCTGACGCCCGGAACCGGCGCGCGTGGCCATCCGCTGCGGGTCGCGACCGACGATGCGGGCAGGGTGGCCGGTTATGCCGGCGATGGCGATTGGCGCCCCTTTGATGGCGATCGTCGCAGGGTGGAGCATGCGGGCTATGGTCACGGGGACGCCCGCGCCCGGGGTGTCGGCCCTGCGCTTGCTGGAGGCGTTGATCCCGCATGCGCGGGCGGCAGGAAAGCAGGTCCTGGTTGCCGGGATCGGGGCCGGGAATGGCCCTTCGGTCCCTTCGCATGACAGTTTCGGCTTTGCCCGGGCCGGTCTGATGCACAAGGTCGGATTCAGGTTTGGCCGCTGGCCGGATCTGATTTTCATCCAGCGGATGGTTCAGGCAGCGGGCCGGCCGGGGGCGTATTCCCCAGCGGTGACGCGGGTGCCTGTGGCGAGGGCCGATGCCTCCGGCGGGGATATTTCCGGGACAGAAGAGGACCGGCGGATCAAGGGCGGCCGGCGGTCAGGATGCTGCCGGGGGGCGTGCCGGGCATGCGCCGGGATGCCGGCAGGGCTTGCCGTGCGGCGGGTCAGGTGCTGTCGCTGTCGATCCGCATCAGCGTCCAGCATGGCCGGGCGGCAAAATAATAGCTGACGCTGAGGCCGCTGTCCAAGCCCTGAACATGAACGACGCGCTGATCGGGCGCCGGGTCAAAGACCATCCTTCGCGCGACATCCGGGCCGGGGAAAAGCGTCAGCGGCAGCGGCAGGTCGGATTGCGCGCGCTGCTCGGTCACCTTGGCCGGTTCCGGTTCTGCGGTCATATCGAGAAAGGCGATTTCCAGTGGGAAGCGGATATGATCGGCCTGAACGGCGGCATCACCATCAAAGGCGGCAAGGAAGGCGTCGAATTCGGGATATGGGCATTCGCCGGCGAGTGCCGCTGTGGTCGCGGTCAACAGGGCTGCAAGGCTCAGGCGCAAGGTCATGTCAGTTCTCGGCTGCTGTGATCCATAGCCAGCATGCGGCCCGCAGAGCGCCGCTGCAAGCCCGGGCGTGTGTTCGGGTATGGGCGCCGCGTGATGCGTGGTCGCTTGCGCGCATGGTGGCGGCGGTTATGGTGGCGCGCAGAAAGGGGGCTGGGATGTCTTTTCATCTGACGCGAGACGATGCGATTGCCGCCTCGGTTCTGTCGGTCCGGCGGCGTTGGCTGTCCCGGCGCGGGCTGATGTTGCAGGCGGCGGTGGCGCTTGTGGCGGTGGTGGTCGTGCCGCTTGTGGTTACGCAGCGATTTCCGTCTCTGCCCGCGCTTTTGGGCGGTCTGGTGATCATGGCGGGCATATTGCTGGCGGTGAACGGGATTTTCCTGCTGTCAGGCTGGTGGTGGGGAAGGCGGATGCTGAGGATCCATCCGCATCTGCGCCACGCCATGACGGTTTCGATCAGCGAGGCCGGTGTCGCCGTCGAGAGCGAAGGCGGGAACTGGCGTTATGGCTGGTCGGATTTCACCGGCTGGGCGATGAACGGGCGTGTCGTTATCCTGATGCTTGGCCCGGCGATCTTTGTGATCCTGCCGCGGCGCGTGCTGGATGAGGGGGATCTTGCGCTCATTGCCGGCCACCTGCCGGGCTGACTGGCGCCGCAGGGCGCGCCTTGCTAGGGTCGGGCGGCAGCAGATGAAGGACAGCCATGGCCCGCTATATCCATTCGATGATCCGCGTCCTTGATGAGGCGCGCAGCACCGCCTTTTATCAGACCGCCTTCGGGTTGCAGATTGCCGAGCGGCTGGATTTCGACGCGTTTACCCTGATCTATCTGTCCAGCCCGGAAACCGCGACCGAGCTTGAACTGACGGTGAACAAGGGCCGCGACACGCCTTATGATCTGGGTGACGGATATGGTCATATCGCCTTTTCCGTCGATGATCTGGCGGCGGAACATGCGCGGCTGACGGCCGCCGGGCTGAACCCGGGCCGGATCGTTGAATTTGCCCCCGGCGGTGAGGTCATCGCGCGGTTCTTCTTCGTGACCGATCCTGATGGTTATAAGATCGAGGTGCTGGAGCGCGGCGGCCGCTATCTCTGACACCGGGGTATGGCTGATCCTTGCGCGGATAGGGCAGGGGCCGCGCGGCCTTTGGCGTGCGCGCCCTTGCGGCGCCGTCCTGTGGGGAGTGATGGGGCCGCCGGCATGGGCGGCGCGGCCATATGGCTGTCGCCCATTGAACTGCCTGCGGTTATGACCTGCGCCGATCGGCGGGCCGGCGCGGTGGCGGGCCGGGGGCAATCCGCGCTTGGATAGCCCTGCGGCCCATGATATCCAGCCGTTGCCGGCCGGGTGCTGATCGCCCTGACGCGCAGGCCGGAGCAGGTCAGCCTTTGCGACCGTTCCTTCTGGCCGTCCCCTCTGACGAGCAGCTTTTCAGGTCGCCGATGTCCGCAAGATTGCCCCTGCGCCTCGCGCGCTGGTTCGAAGCCCGGATCGAACCCTATCCCGCCCTTGACCCGGCCATGCCGCCCGCGCGGTTCTGGGCCTTTTTGTGGCATTATGCGCGCCCGGCGGCGCCCTGGCTGGGCGCTCTGGGCGTGCTGGTCGCGGCAATCGCCGTGATCGAGGTCAGCCTGTTCGGCTATCTTGGTGATCTGGTGGACCGGCTGGCCACGACCCCGCGAGACCAGTTCTGGACCGTCGAGGGCGGGCGCCTTGCGGTGATGGCGGTGCTGTTCTTGCTGGTGCTGCCCGCGATCAACCTTGCGGCCTCGTTGATCCTGCATCAGGTGCTGATGGGCAATTTTCCCCAGCGTATCCGCTGGCAGGGGCATCGCTGGCTGATGCGGCAGTCGCTGGGCTTTTTTCAGGATGATTTCGCCGGCCGTATCGCGACCAAGCTGATGCAGACCGCATTGTCGGTGCGCGAGGTCGTTCTCAAGATGGTCGATGTCGCGGTCTATGTCGTGGTCTATGTCATCGGCGCGCTGACGCTGGCGGCCTCGCAGGACTGGCGGCTGGCGCTGCCTTTTCTTGTCTGGCTGATCGGCTATGGCCTGCTGCTGCGCGCCATCGTGCCGCGTCTGGGCAAGGTGGCCCAGCAGCAGGCGGATGCGCGCTCGGCCATGACGGGGCAGATCGTTGACAGCTATACCAACATCACCACGGTCAAGCTGTTTTCCCATTCGGCGCGCGAAGAGGGGTGGCTGCGTGGCGGCATGGACGGATTTCTGGATACGGTCCACCGTCAGATGCGGCTGGCGGCGGTGCAGGATATCGCGCTTAATCTGCTGAACCTCGCGCTTGTCGCGGTGGTGACGGTGGCGGGGCTGATGCTGTGGCGTGCCGGTCAGGTAGAGGTCGGCGCGCTTGCCGTGACCGTGCCGCTGGCGCTGCGGCTCAATAACATGTCCCATTGGATCACCTGGGAGTTCGCGGCGCTGTTTGAGAATATCGGCACGGTGCGCGACGGTATCGGCACGCTGGCGCATCCGCGCAAGATCGAGGATCAGCCCGGTGCCCGCCCGCTGAACGTGACCAAAGGTGCCGTCAGCTTCCGCGATGTGACCTTTCGTTATGATCAGGCACCGGGCGCGCGTCCTCTGGCCGTGCTGGATGATCTGACGCTGGATATCGCGCCGGGCGAGCGCATCGGCCTGATCGGGCGCTCGGGCGCGGGCAAGTCGACGCTGGTCAACCTGCTGCTGCGTTTCCATGATGTCGAGGCGGGCCGGATCGAGATCGACGGGCAGGATGTTTCCGCGGTGACCCAGGACAGCCTGCGCGCGGCGATCGGCGTGGTGACACAGGATAACTCGCTGTTGCACCGCTCGGTGCGCGACAACATCGCCTATGGCCGCCCCGAAGCGACAGAAAGCGAACTGATCGCGGCGACCGAAATGGCCGAGGCGCAGGGGTTCATCCCCGATCTGCGCGATAATGCCGGCCGCAGCGGGCTGGACGCCCATGTCGGCGAGCGTGGGGTCAAGCTGTCGGGCGGTCAGCGCCAGCGGATCGCCATCGCGCGGGTTGCGCTGAAGGATGCGCCGATCCTGATTCTGGATGAAGCGACCTCGGCGCTTGACAGTGAGGTCGAGGCGGCGATCCAGTCGCGGCTGGATGTGCTGATGGAGGGCAAGACGGTCATTGCCATCGCGCACCGTCTGTCGACCATCGCGGCGATGGACCGGCTGATCGTTCTGGACCGCGGCCGCATCGTCGAGCAGGGCCGCCACGAAGAGCTGTTGCGCGCAGGCGGGCTGTATGCGCGGCTGTGGTCGCGCCAGTCGGGCGGGTTCCTTGCCGCCGATCAGGGCCGCGACCGACCCGATCGCCTGAGACCGGGGCGCCGGCGTGCCGAAGGAAGGGCGCGCGGCGATCATATCCGCGCGCTGTCCGCCACTCGCGCCGCCGACGCGTCCCGACCCTTGTGTTGTGCGTGCAGATCCCTGCCGGCAGGCCCCGGAGGGGTCACGCGGTCCGATGCAAGGCTGATTACCATGGACCTGCGGGCGGGTTCCTTGCCGCCGACCGGGACGAGAATGCCACGGACCGGGCCGCGACGGGGCGGGGCTACCTGAAACCGGGGCGCTGCCGCGCCAAGGGAAGAGGGCGCGGCGATCATATCCGCGCGCTGCCCGCCACCCGCACCGCCGACGTGTCCCGGCCTTTGTGCTGCGCGCTCCGCTCCCCGCCCGGAGGTTTCGGGGCTGGTCACGTGGTTAGGCGCAAGGCCGGTCATCATCGACCCGCAGGCAGAGCCGGGGCCGCCCGGCGGAACGAAACGCTGTTCCTGATCCATGGACCCGGCGGGCGTGGGGTTGGGGCTGCCGGCCGGCACGCTTATCCTGCCGGCTGGCCGATGGACCCGGCGGGCGTGGGGCTGGGGGGCCGCGATGGCAATTTTGCTTTCCTCTCATCCCACCGTCCCGCGCGGGGGGGGTAACATCAAAAATGCCACGCTCGCACATGATGCCGCTGGCCCGCGCGCGGGCTGTTCCCGCGGGCGCTTGCCTCGATCACCCGCCGCTGATCCGCTGATCCGCGCGCTGTTTCCCGGTTCCGCTTCTGGCGGTCGTGCCGCCAGTGGGTTCAGCATCCCTTTGATCTGTGTGGTTATCTGGCCTGCGGGGCCACGGATGACCCGGCCCATCGACCCGCGCGCTGTTTCCCGGTTCCGCTTCTGGCGGTCGTGCCGCCAGTGGGTTCAGCATCCCTTTGATCTGTGTGGTTATCTGGCCTGCGGGGCCACGGATGACCCGGCCCACCGACCCGCGCGCTGTTTCCCGGTTCCGCTTCTGGCGGTCGTGTCGCCAGTGGGTTCAGCATCCCTTTGATCTGCGTGGCTATCTGGCCTGCGGTTCCCGGCGATGACCCGGCCCACCGACCCGCGCGCGCTGTTTTCCGGTTCCGTTTCTGGCCATCATGCCGCCAGTGGGTTCGGCATTCCACTGATCTGCGCGGCCCCATGTGGAGCGATGCGGTCGCCATCCGTGGGCGCGCGTCCGATTGCCGCGCCGCGCCCTTGCCGGATATTGCGCCGCTGCGGACAGCGCGGGCGTGCCGGTTCCCGAAATCCCCTTGCACGCCCCGCCGTTCCGCACTAATCAGGCGCGCGGCCTAGGGGTATAGCTCAGTTGGTAGAGCATCGGTCTCCAAAACCGAGGGTCGGGGGTTCGAGTCCCTCTGCCCCTGCCAGCCGCCGGAAGAAACCTGTGCCTGCCTCGTGTCGCCGGCCGGTTTCGCCAGAGGGCCATATTCTCTTATGACCATTCGTATCCATCTTGGCGCGCACAAGACCGCGACATCCGAACTGCAATATGCGCTGCGCACGGTGCGCGGCCGGCTGGCGCGGGGTGGCCTGGGCTATCTGGGGCCGCGCGCGCTGCGCAGCGAATCGCTGCCGCTTTATGCCGCAATGCATGAAACCCACCCCGAGGCCGCGCCAAAGCTGCGCGCCGGGCTGGCCGATTGGCTGGGCGCGCATGAACATCACCTGATCTCGGAAGAGAACATCATCGGATCGACCTATCGCGGTTCGATGTTCGGCGCCGGCGGCCAGCTTTATCCGCATGCCGCGACCAACCTTGCGCGGTTGCTGGATCTGATGGGTCATCCGCAGGTCGAGCTGTTTTTGTCGCTGCGCGACCCGGCGCTGTTCGTGACCTCGGCCTATGGCCAGCAGCTGCGCATGGGTGTCTCGATTGATATCGACAGCTATATCAAAGGGGTTGATATCGCGGCGCTGTCATGGGCGGATCTGGCACGGCGGCTGCTGGCGGTGCCGGGGGTGACGCGGCTGATCGTCTGGCGCTATGAGTATTACAATGCCCTGCGCCCGCTGCTGCTGGAGCGCATGCTTGGCCCCGCGCTTGCCGCTATCGTGCCGCCGCCAAGCCGCCGCAATGCGGGCATATCCGCAGCCGCCTATAATGCGCTGTTGCAGACGGCGATGGAGGATCTGGACACCCCTGTGGCCGAGCTGGTCAGGCAAGCCTGCGCCGCCCATCCGCGCGTTCGCGGGGTGCCTTCGATGCGTCCGCTGCGCCCGCGCCTCTATCTGCGCAGCCGGCGCGCCTATATGCATGATCTGGCGGAAATGGCCGGGATCGAACGTGTCGAGATGCTGCGCCGCGAGGATGTGCTGGCGCCGCAGGACGCGGACGCCGGGCAGGACGAAGATGAACCGGACGCCGATCCTGCTTGAATATCGGCCCGTGGCGGTTTATCTGGGCTGCTGCAACACGAGGATCATCATGGCCAATCCCGTCCAGTTTCTGTCCCAGGTCCGCGCCGAGGCCGCCAAGATCATATGGCCCACCCGCCGCGAGGTGGTGACGACCACGATCATGGTCTTTATCATGGCGACAGTGGCCGCGATCTTTTTCTTCATGATTGATCTGCTTATCCGTCAGGGGCTGGCCTGGATGCTGGGCATCGTCGGCTGAGGCGGCGTGCCGGCGGGCAGGGTTCCGGCGGCAGGCGGGTTGCAATCGCTGCGGGCTGGCTGTATGTCCGCCCGACCTGCATGAGGGCGCGGCGCGCGAATCGCCCCGCGCCGGTTTCTTTTTGCGGGGTTAACGGAATTTGGGCGGACGGCATGGCCGTCCCGGTAACGACACAGGGGTCGATCGGAACATGGCAAAACGTTGGTATTCGGTCAGCGTCCTGTCGAACTTTGAAAAAAAGGTCGCCGAGGCGATCCGTCAGGCTGTCGCCGAAAAGGCGCTTGAAGATCAGATTGACGAGGTTCTTGTCCCGACCGAAGAGGTGATCGAGGTCCGGCGCGGCAAAAAGGTCACCTCCGAGCGTCGCTTCATGCCCGGCTATGTGCTGGTGCGGATGGAAATGAATGACCGCACCTATCATCTGGTCAATTCGATCAACCGGGTGACCGGGTTCCTTGGCCAGCAGGGCAAGCCCTCGCCGATGCGTGATGAAGAGGTCAATCTGATCCTGCACCGCTCGGGCGAAGGCGGGGCCGAGGCCGCGCCGCGCAATCTGATCCGCTTTGATATCGGCGAGATGGTGAATGTGACCGACGGCCCGTTCGAAGGTTTTTCGGGCACCGTGGAAGAGGTCGACGACGCCGCCAGCCGGATCAAGGTCACGGTCTCGATCTTTGGCCGGCCGACGCCGGTCGAACTGGAATTCACGCAGGTTTCCAAAACCGCGTGATCGCGCCCCGGTTCGCCGGGGTATTCGTGCGGGAGGCATTTTGCCGCACCGCTATGTCGGCCCCCGCCGGGGGCGTGATGAAAAAGGAGAGGCCATATGGCCAAGAAAGTCGTCGGGCAGCTGAAGCTGCAAATCAAGGCGGGCGAAGCGACCCCTTCGCCGCCAGTCGGTCCCGCACTCGGTCAGCGCGGCATCAACATCATGGAATTCTGCAAGGCGTTCAATGCGCGCACGCAGGAAATGCAAAAAGGCTCGCCCGTCCCGGTGGTGATTACCTATTATCAGGACAAGTCCTTTACCTTTGAGACCAAGACGCCGCCGGCGTCCTACCTGATCAAGCAGGCAGCAGGGCTGAAGCCGCAGGGCAAGCGCAACCGCGCCAAGGGTTCGGAAAAGCCGGGCCGCGCCTCTGCCGGTTCGGTCACGACCAAGCAGGTGCGCGAAATCGCCGAGCTGAAGATGAAGGATCTGTCCGCGAACAGCGTCGACGAGGCGATGAAAATCATCGCGGGTTCCGCCCGTTCGATCGGTATCGAGGTAAAGGGCTGAGCCATGGCGAAGATTGCAAAAAAGAAAGCTGTGGCCCGCGCCGCCTTTGAGGGCAAGGCCAACCTGAGCGTCGACGAGGCGGTCAAGCTGGTCAAGGACACTGCCTCGGCCAAGTTCGACGAAACCGTTGAAATCGCGATGAACCTGGGCGTTGACCCGCGTCACGCCGACCAGATGGTCCGCGGTGTGGTGCAACTGCCCGCCGGCACCGGCAAGGATGTCCGCGTCGCCGTATTCGCCCGCGGCCCCAAGGCCGACGAAGCCAGGGAAGCCGGGGCCGAGGTTGTCGGCGCCGAGGATCTGGTCGAGTCGATTCAGGGCGGCAAGCTGGATTTTGACCGCGTTATCGCAACGCCCGACATGATGCCGCTGGTCGGCCGTCTGGGCAAGATCCTTGGCCCGCGCAACCTGATGCCGAACCCCAAGGTCGGCACGGTGACGATGGATGTCGCCACCGCGGTCAAGGCGGCCAAGGGCGGTGAGGTCCAGTTCAAGGCCGAAAAGGCCGGTGTCGTGCATGCCGGTATCGGCAAGGTCAGCTTTGACGCCGACAAGATCGCGCAAAACGTCCGCGCTTTTGTCGATGCCGTCACCCGCGCCAAGCCGTCGGGGGCCAAGGGCACCTATGTGCGCAAGGTTTCGATCAGCTCGACCATGGGGCCGGGCGTGTCGATCGACATCTCGGATGCGGGCCAGCAGGGCTGATCCCGCACCTGCCGGTGAAGATAAAGCCCCGCCTCTGGCGGGGCTTTTTCATGGGGCGGTGGGTTCATGGGGCGGCGGGCTGCGCGCCGATCTCCAGGTCGATAAAGCGATGGTCCCCGGCCCGTCCGGTGACATCAATCAGAATGCCCGAAAACCCGCCCTCGGCGTCGCTGATCCAGACCGCGCGACGTGATCCGTCATTGCCGGCATTGATGGCAAGGACCGGGCGCCCATCCGGGGGCACGTCAAGCCACAGCGCGGTGAAACCGTCTTGCTGAATATGTGGCAGGAAAAATTCGAAACTGTCGGGCGCGCCCTCGATGTCGCGGTTGCGCAGCTCTGCCAGATCCTGCCCGGTGGTCAGGTCGCCAAGCGCGAAATAGGCGCTGTCCATCCCGAAATCGAGTTCGGCGCTTATGCGTGCAGGCAAGGTGCCTGCGGCCTCCAGCCAGACGGCATGAACGCGGCCCTGATCGGCGGATATCAGCAGCCAGACATCCAAGGCGGGCGCCGGCACCGGTTGCGCGCCGCCCAGATGATAATCGTCGCCCCATGAGGGGTCGCCGATGAAGATCGCCCCGCTGGGGAGTTCCAGCCGGCGATCCTGCTGCCAATAGGCCCCCTCATGACCGGCGGCGGCAGCGATCCAGCCGCGTGCGTCGACGGGCGGCGTGGCCGGGGTGGCGGCCTGTGCCGGCAGGCCGGAGATGAGCGACAGCAACAGCTTTCTAATCATGACAGGCACCTTACCGGAATGCCGCGATCATGGCAGAACCGGCGGGGCGGCGAAAGATCCCTGAATCCGCCACGGCCCCATGCGCGGGGTTGCGCGTGGCGTGCGCCCGGTCTATAGCAACCGCTTGCACCGGTCCGGCGATTCGTCGGGCTGTTGCTTTCGTCCGAGACGGAGGGGGGCCAGGCCGCAAGGCGGACGCCTTAATAACCTTCCCGAGATGGAAGCCGAGGCCAGTTTTCCGGGAAAGCTCTCTTTTCCGCAAGTCTGCTCGGGTCCATCAAGCGGACCCGACCTGCGGCCCCGACAGGGGCCAACGGAAACCGAGAGCCGGGGGAAACCCCAAAACTGGAGTAAACCGTGGATAGAGCGCAAAAAGAACAGGTGGTCGAGGAACTCGGCCAGATCTTTGAAAGCTCTGGCGTCGTGGTGGTTGCCCGCTACGAGGGAATGACGGTTGCGCAAATGCAGGACCTGCGCGCGCGTATGCGCGAAGAGGGCGGGTCCGTCCGTGTTGCCAAGAACAGGCTCGCAAAGATCGCTCTGGAAGGTAAGCCCTGCGCAAGCATCGGCGACTACCTGACGGGCATGACCGTGCTGTCCTATTCGGAAGACCCCGTGGCTGCTGCCAAGGTCGCCGATAAATACGCCAAGGATAATGACAAGTTCGTGATCCTCGGCGGTGCAATGGGCGACACGGCGCTGGATCCGGCCGGTGTCAAAGCTGTTGCCGCCATGCCGTCGCGCGAGGAGCTTATTGCTTCGATCGTGGCTGCCATCGGCGCGCCTGCTTCGAACATCGCCGGTGCGATCGGCGCACCCGCCAGCAACATCGCGGGCATTCTCTCGACGCTCGAAGAGCGCGAGGCCGCATAAGCAACCCATTCCCGACTGGTGGCACAAAGCCCGATGTTGGAACCCTAAACTGAAAGAACGGAAAAATGGCTGATCTGAAAAAACTCGCCGAAGAAATCGTGGGCCTGACCCTGCTGGAAGCCCAGGAACTGAAAACCATCCTGAAGGATGAATA
>JAUNTL010000101.1 GCA_030538705.1 Paracoccus sp. (in: a-proteobacteria)
GGGCATGAAACAATCAGGTCAGGGCCGCGAGATCGGTTCCTATGGGCTGGAGGAGTTTCTGGAAATCAAATCGCTTGTCATGCGGATAGGCCGCAGCAGGCAAAACTGGGTGCGCCCGGCATAAGGGCGGCCCGACGGCTCAACGCATATCTAGGGAGGATCTCATGCGTGGATATCTGAAACGGACGATCACGGTCGGCGCGATGCTGGCGATGACAACGGCGGCGGCGCGTGCGGCCGATGTCGAGGTGCTGCACTGGTGGACCTCGGGCGGCGAGGCGGCGGCGCTCAACGTGCTGAAGGAGGATCTGGCGGGCAAAGGCATCGGCTGGCGCGATATGCCGGTCGCAGGCGGCGGGGGCGAGGCCGCGATGACGGCACTGCGTGCCCGCGTGACCGCCGGCAATCCGCCGACCGCCGTGCAGATGCTGGGCTTTGACATCACCGACTGGGCCGAACAGGGCGCGCTGGCAAACCTTGACGAGACGGCCGCGGCCGAGGGCTGGGACGCGGTTGTTCCCGAAGCACTTCAGAAATTCTCCAAATATGAAGGACATTGGGTCGCGGCACCGGTGAATGTCCACTCGACCAACTGGGTTTGGGCCAACAAGGCGATGCTGGACGAGCTTGGCATTGCCGAGCCGACCAACTGGGACGAATTTGTCGCGGCCCTGCAAGCGGTCAAGGATTCCGGCAAGGTCGCGCTCGCCCATGGTGGGCAGCCCTGGCAGGAGGCCACGATCTTTGACAGCATGGTCATGGGCGTCGGCGGTCCCGAGTTCTATCAAAAGACCATGATCGACCTGGATGCCGAGGCATTGGGGTCCGAACAGATGGTCGAGGTCTTTGACCGCATGGGCGTGCTGCGCGGCTTTGTCGATGACAACTTCTCGGGCCGCGACTGGAACCTGGCCTCGGCCATGGTCATCAATGACGAGGCCGCCTTTCAGATCATGGGCGACTGGGCCAAGGGCGAGTTCCTGCGTGCCGGCAAGGTGCCGGGAACCGATTTTTTGTGTTTCCGCGTGCCGGGAACCGCAGGCACCGTGACCTTTAACTCGGACCAGTTCGCGATGTTCGCCGTGACCTCGCAAGAGGCGGCCACAGCGCAGGGCGAGATGGCCAGATCGGTGATGTCTCCGACCTTCCAGTCGGCATTCAACGTCGTCAAGGGCTCGGTCCCGGCGCGCACCGATGTGCCTGACGCCGATTTTGACGACTGCGGCAAAAAGGGCATGAAGGAACTGGCCGAAGCCGCCGCAGCCGGTCATCTTATGGGGTCGATGGGCCACGGCCATGCCAACCCGGCCTCGGTGAAGAACGCGATGTATGACGTCATCACCGCCCATTTCAACGGTGAATATGACAGCACAACCGCGGCCGGGGAACTGGTCTCGGCGGTCGAGGTCGCGCGCTGATCCATGATCCGAAAGGGGAAGGGCGGCGTTCGGCGCCCTTCCCCATGCGGTCGCCGGGCCGCGATGACGCCCGCGAGACCGGGGCGCGCAGGGGAGGATTTTGCCATGATACGAACCAAGGCCGGCGGCGCCGATCTGCGCACGCGTCTTCAGGACTGGATACCCAAGCTGGTGCTTTCGCCCACGGTCGCGGCGATGGTGATCTTTGTCTATGGGTTCATCTTTTATACGGTCTATCTGTCCTTCACCAATTCGCGGATGCTGCCGTCCTATGATCTGATCGGGCTGGAGAATTACACCAAGCTGTGGGGTCTGTCGCATTGGCATACGGCGCTGATCAACCTGGCGATCTTTGCCACGCTTTATATTGTCATATCGACCGTGATCGGGCTGTTGCTGGCGATCCTGCTGGATCAGAAGATCCGCGGCGAGGGGGTCTTGCGGCCGATCTATCTCTATCCCATGGCGCTGAGTTTCATTGTCACGGGCACGGCGTGGAAATGGATTCTCGACCCCGGCATCGGGCTGGAAAACACCATGCATCTTTGGGGCTGGGACAGCTTTCGCTTTGGCTGGATCAAGGATCGCAATATGGCGATCTATACGGTGGTGATCGCGGCGGTGTGGCAGACCTCGGGCTTTGTGATGGCGATGTTTCTCGCCGGGCTGCGCGGGATCGACAGCGAGATCATGAAGGCCGCGCAGATCGACGGGGCGTCGAACTGGAACCTTTACCGGCGCATCGTCATCCCGCTGCTGCGTCCGGCCTTTCTGTCGGCCTTTGTGATCCTGTCGCATCTCGCGATCAAGAGCTATGACCTGATCGTCGCGCTGACCGGCGGGGGGCCGGGGCGCGCGACCGAGGTGCCGGCGACGTTCATGTATTCCTATACGTTCACGCGCAACCAGATGGGGATCGGCGCGGCAAGCGCGGTCATCATGCTGATGACCATCGCCGCGATCATGATCCCCTATCTCTATGCCGAGCTGAAGGAGAAATCCTGATGGCGGCCGTTTCACAGGATAATGCCATCCGCACCGGGCGGATCACGCGCACCTTCATCTGGCTGCTTTTGTTGCTGTTTGCGCTGTTCTATCTGCTGCCGCTTTATGTGATGATCTCGAACTCGCTCAAACCACTGAGCGAGATCACCACGGGCAATATGATGGCACTGCCGCGCGAGCCGACGCTGGCGCCATGGGCCTCGGCCTGGTCGACGGCGCAGATCGGGGTGCAGCCGACGGGGCTGAAGCCCTATTTCATGAACTCGATCCTGATGGTGGTGCCGGCTGTGGCGATCACCACCATGCTGGGCGCGCTGAACGGCTATGTGCTGACAAAATGGCAGTTTCGCGGCCATAAGGTGCTGTTTGGCCTGATGCTGTTTTCCTGTTTCATCCCGTTTCAGATCGTGCTGATCCCGATGGCGCGGCTTCTTGGCATGATGGGGCTGGCGGGGACGACCTCGGGGCTTATCCTTGTCCATGCGGTCTATGGGATCGGCTTTACGACGCTGTATTTCCGCAATTATTACGCCGCCTTTCCGACCGAGCTGGTGCGTGCGGCCCAGATCGACGGGGCCGGGTTCTTTCGTATCTTCTGGCGCATCATGCTGCCGGTTTCGGCCCCGATCGCCGTCGTCTCGGTCATCTGGCAGTTCACCAATATCTGGAACGACTTTCTGTTCGGCGCATCCTTTGCGGGGCTTGATGCAATGCCGATGACGGTGGCGCTGAACAATCTCGTGCAATCCTCGACCGGGGTGCGCGAATATAACGTCCATTTCGCCGGCGCGATCCTTGCCGCGCTGCCCACTCTGATCGTCTATGTTGTCGCAGGCCGCTATTTCGTGCGCGGTCTGATGGCCGGTTCCGTGAAAGGCTGACCCATGGCATTCCTTGATATCAGCAATGTCACCAAATCCTATGGCGCTGTCGAGGTGCTGCACCGCGTCGATATCGGCGTCGAGGAGGGCGAGTTTCTGGTTCTCGTCGGGCCGTCCGGCTGTGGCAAGTCCACGCTGCTCAATATGATCGCGGGGCTGGAGGATATCACCTCGGGCACCATCTCGATCAATGGCCGCGTCGTGAACGGGGTCCATCCGTCAAAGCGCAATATCGCCATGGTGTTCCAGAGCTATGCGCTCTATCCGAATATGACCGTGGGCCAGAATATGACCTTTGGGCTGGAAATGCACGGCGTGCCCCGGGCCGAACGCGAGACTGCCCTGGCCGGGGTCGCAAAGCTTTTGCAGATCGGGCATTTGTTGGACCGCAAGCCGGGCCAGCTGTCGGGCGGGCAGCGTCAGCGGGTCGCAATGGGGCGCGCGCTTGTGCGTGATCCCGATGTGTTCCTGTTCGACGAGCCGCTGTCAAACCTTGATGCGAAACTGCGCGTCGATATGCGCACCGAGATCAAAAAGCTGCATCAGCGCCTTGGCCGCACGATTGTCTATGTCACCCATGACCAGATCGAGGCGCTGACCCTGTCGACCCGGATCGCGGTCATGAACAAGGGCTATGTCCAGCAGCTCGGCACCGCGCGCGAGATCTATGACAGCCCGGCGAATATCTTTGTCGCCAGCTTCATGGGCAGCCCGTCGATGAACCTGATCCCGGCGCGGGTCATGGTGATCGACGGCCGCCCCCATATCCGCGCCGAGGCCGCGGGCAGCAGTGGCATTCCGCTGCCGATCGAGCATCCCGGTCTTGTGGCATGGGACGGGCGCGAGGTCATTCTGGGCCTGCGCCCCGAGGCGATCACTGACGAGGGCGGCGCGGACCGCCACGCCCGCAACCTGCGCATCATCACCCATCGCGTCGCTATCGTCGAGCCGGCAGGCGCCGATATCTTTGCCGGGTTCGAGCTGGGCGGCCGCGACGTCATCGCCCGGCTGCGCGCCAGCGCCGAGGTTCGCCCGGGCGAGGATTTCCCCTTTGCCATCAATATGGACAAGGCCGTCGTCTTTGATCCCGCCACCGAAGAACGCATCGCCTGATGGATGCCGATGTCATCATCATTGGTGCGGGCATGGGGGGCGCGACACTGGCACTGGCACTGGCGCCGACAGGGCTGCGTGTTCTGATCGTCGAGCGCGGCGCGCGGCTGGTCCATTCGCCGCAGGCCCGCGATCCTGCGGCGATCTTTGGCCGGGGGCATTTCCGCCCTGACGAGGAATGGCTGGACGGCCACGGCCGGCCTTTCAATCCGGGCAATTACTATCACCCCGGCGGGAATACGAAATTCTATGGCGCCGCATTGATCCGTTACCGCGCGCAGGATTTCACCCCGGTGCGTCATGCCGGCGGGATGACGACCGGCTGGCCGATCCCCTATGACGCGCTTGAGCCGTTCTATCAGCAGGCTGAGGAGATTTATCAGGTCCGGGGCGACGGCGCGGCAGATCCGACCGAGCCGCCCCATTCCGGGCATTATCCCCATCCGCCCGTTCCGCACGAGCCGGCCGTGGCTGATCTGGCGGCGCGACTGTCACGGCAGGGGCTGCATCCCGCGCCCATTCCGCTGGGGCTTGATCTCGAGCTGTGGCTGAAGGGCGGGGCAACGACCTGGGACGGGTTTCCCAATACGCAGGGCGGCAAGATGGATGCCGAGACGGTGGCGCTGGCGCAGGCGCTTGAACGATCCAATGTCACCTTGCGCACGGGCGCGCGCGTCACGCGGCTGATCTCGCGGGGGCGCAGGGTAACCGGGATAGAGGTGGCCGATGGCAGCCGGCTGAGCGCGCCGCGCATCGTTCTGGCCGCCGGGGCGGTCAATACGGCGGCGCTGCTGCTGGCCTCTGGCAGCGAGGATCACCCGCGCGGGCTGGCCAACCGGTCCGATCAGGTCGGGCGCAATTTCATGAATCACAACTGCTCGGCCGTGCTGGCGCTTCACCCGCTGCGCCGAAATCGAAGTATATATCAAAAGACACTGATGTTGAACGATTTTTATCTGAATGACCCAGGGGGCGGCGCGCCGCTTGGCAATGTCCAGATGCTCGGCAAGATCACCGGACCGATCCTTGCCGGGGTGTCTGGTCTGCCGGGACCGCTCGCGGCATGGATCGCGGCGCGTTCGCTTGATCTCTATGCGATGTCCGAGGACCTTCCCGATCCCGACAGCCGTGTCACGCTGCGCGGGGGGCGGATTATGCTGGACTGGCGGCGGTCGAACTGGGCTGCGCATGAAAGGCTGGTCAGGCGGCTGAAATCCGTTCTGCGCCGGGCGGGCTATCCCGTTGTTTTGTCTCGGCCTTTTGACCGGCGCACCCCCAGCCATCAATGCGGCACCGCGCGGATGGGCGCGGATCCGGCGCGCAGCGTGACCGACCCGTTCGGGCGCTGTCATGATCTGGATAATCTGTTCATTACCGATGCCTCGGTTCTGCCGACCTCGGCGGCGGTCAATCCGGCGCTGACCATCGCGGCCCTGTCGCTGCGCGCCGCCCCCGTGATCGCGGGTGCGGCGTGATGTCCGCTCCTGTTGCATTGATCACCGGCGGTCAGCAGGGCATCGGTCTGGGGATCGCCCGGGCGCTGTCGGATGAGGGCTTTGCGCTTGTCCTTGTCGCCGAACAGCCGGCCGACGCCCCCGCTGTTATGGGGGCGCTGGAACAGCTGCCTGCGGGGACACGCTACTTCCGTCATGACCTGCGCGAAATCGGCGCGGTCGAGGCGCTGCTGGACGGTGTCGGCCGGGTCGATGTGCTGGTCGGGAATGCCGGCGTGCCGGCGCGGTCGCGCGGTGATCTGCTGGAGATGACGCCCGATAGTTTCGATTTCTGCATGGATATCAACCTGCGCGGAAATTTCTTTCTGGCGCAGGCGGTTGCCCGGCGCATGCTGGCGGCCCCTGCCGGGGCCGGTCGCGCGATGATCTTTGTCACCTCGGTCAGTGCGGCACTGGCCTCGCCCGAGCGGGGCGAATACTGCATGTCAAAGGCAGCGGCCTCGATGATGGTGCAACTGTTCGCGCTGCGTCTTGCCGGCGCGGGGATCGGCGTGTTCGAGCTGCGTCCGGGCATCATTGAAACCGCGATGACCGCCGGCGTGCGCGGCAAATATGATGCGGCCATCGCCGGCGGGCTGGTCCCGGCCGGTCGCTGGGGCCAGCCCGGCGATATCGGTTCGGTGGCCGCGGCCCTCGCACGCGGTCAGTTCGCATTCGCCACCGGCGCGGTCATCGCCGTCGACGGCGGGCTGTCAGTGCCGCGCCTGTAAGGAAAGAGCGATGGAAAAGGGATTTGACTATATCATCATCGGCGGCGGTTCGGCCGGGTCGGTTCTGGCGGCAAGGCTGTCCGAGGATCCCGCTGCCCGCGTCCTGCTGCTCGAGGCCGGGGGCCGTGACCGTCACCCGTTCTATCACCTGCCGGCAGGCTTTGCCAAAATGACCAAGGGTATCGGCAGCTGGGGATGGCAGACCGTGCCGCAGCGCCACATGCAGGACATGGTGATCCGCTTTACCCAGGCCCGTGTTCTAGGGGGCGGATCAAGCATCAATGCCCAGATCTATACGCGCGGCAATGCGCTGGATTACGACGGCTGGCGGCAGATGGGATGCACCGGCTGGGGTTATGAGGACGTGCTGCCCTATTTCCGCCGCTCGGAGGATAATGACACGTTTGAGGATCGCTATCACGGGCGCGGCGGGCCGATGGGGGTCAGCAGGCCCGCCGCGCCCCTGCCGATCTGCGCGGCCTATTTCAAGGCGGCGGGCGCGCTTGGCATTCCTTTCAACGCTGACATGGCCGGGGCCAGACAGGACGGGGTCGGCTATTATCAGCTGACACAGCGCGCGGCCCGGCGCTCGTCCGCATCGGTTGCCTTTCTGAACCCGGCACGCGGGCGGGCCAACCTGACCATCCGCACCGGCGCACAGGTGTTGCGGATCGTGACCGAGGGGGGCAGGGCGAGCGGTGTCGAGCTGGCCGGCGCGGGGGTGATCCGCGCCGATACCGAGGTCATATTGTCATGCGGGGCCATCGGCTCGCCGCGGCTGCTGATGCTGTCGGGGATCGGGCCGGGGGATCACCTCCATGACCTGGGCATTCCGGTGGTTCTGGATCAGCCGGCGGTCGGGTCGGATCTTCAGGATCACCTTGATCTCTTTGTCATCGCCGAATGCACCGGCCCGCATACCTATGACCGTTATGCGCGCCCGCATTGGTCGGCCCTTGCCGGGCTGCAATATCTGCTGACGCGCAAGGGGCCAGTGGCATCCAGCCTGTTCGAGACGGGCGGATTTTGGTATGCCGACCCCGATGCGCCATCCCCCGATGTCCAGCTTCACCTTGGCCTCGGTTCAGGGATCGAGGCGGGGGTCGCGGCGATGCCGCAAGGCGGTGTCACGCTGAATTCGGCCTATCTGCGGCCGCGCTCGCGCGGGACGGTGCGGCTGGCCTCGGCTGATCCCATGGCCGCGCCGCTGATTGACCCGAACTACTGGCAAGATCCCCATGACCGCGAGATGTCGCTCCGCGCTCTGAAACTGGCGCAGGAGATCATGCGCCAGGAACCCCTGCGCCCCTTTATCCGCGCCGAGCGGTTGCCGGGACCGGATGTGCGCAGCGATCAGGATTATTTCGATTATGCCTGTCGCCACGCCAAGACCGACCACCACCCCGCCGGCACCTGCCGCATGGGTGCCGATCCCGGCGCGGTTGTCGATCCCCGGCTGCGTTTCAACGGCATTGCCGGTCTGCGGGTGGTCGATGCCTCGGTCATGCCGACACTCGTGTCCTCGAACACCAACGCGGCGACGATCATGATCGCGGAAAAGGCCGCCGACATGATCCGCCCGCGCAAAGGAGCCGTAAGATGACGCTGAACCTGCCCACAAGCGACGGCCGGATCGAGACCTATCGGCTGAGCGGGACACCGCTGGAGGCGCGCGCGCCGCGCATTCCGCTGACCCGGACCGCTTTTGCCGCGGCTCATGTCGTGTCCGATCCGCTGGCCGAGCGCGATCCATGGGCCTCGCGTCCCGCCGTTGACTGGGATGCGACCCTGGGCTTTCGCCGCCAGCTGTGGGATCAGGGTCTGGGTCTGGCCGAGGCGATGGACACCGCGCAACGCGGCATGGGTGTCGACTGGCAGACCGCGCATGAGCTGATCTGCCGCACCATGGCCGAGGCGCGCGCCCATCCGATGCAGCCCCGCGTCGCCTGTGGTGCCGGCACCGATCACGCCGCGCCAGAGCAACTGGCCACCGCTGATGGCATCGCCGCCGCCTATGAGCATCAGGCCGAGGTGATCGAGGCCGCCGGCGGGCAGCTGATCGTGATGGCCAGCCGCGCCCTGCCGGCCATGGGGGCGGGGGCTGACGACTATCACCGCGTCTATCGCCGGCTGATTGACGGCGCGTCCGGCCCGGTGATCCTGCATTGGCTGGGCGAGATGTTCGACCCCGCGCTTGCGGGTTACTGGGGGGCGCATGATCTGGCCGCCGAAGATTTCGTCGCCGGGCTGATCGCCGAAAACCCGGCCAAGGTCGACGGGATCAAGATCTCGCTGCTGGATCAGGCCCAGGAAGAGCGGTTCCGCGCCCGGCTGCCCGCGGGGGTCCGGCTCTATACCGGGGATGATTTCAACTATGCCGCGCTGATCGCCGGCGACGGGCGGCATCATTCCCATGCGCTGCTGGGCATCTTTGCCGCGATCGCGCCCGCCGCCGCGCAGGCGCTGGAGGCATTGGCCGGGGGCGATATGGCGCGCTATGAGACGCTGCTGGCCCCGACGGTCCCGCTGAGCCGCGAGATATTTCGCCCGCAGACGCGGTTCTACAAGGCCGGGATCGCCTTTCTGTCATGGCTGAACGGCCATCAGCGCCATTTCATCATGCCGGGCGGTTTCCAGTCCTCGCGCGATATCACCCATTATGCCACGGTCCTGCGGCTGGCTGACGGCGCCGGGCTGCTGGCGCGGCCGGATCTGGCCGAATATCGCATGGTCCAATTGCTGGAGCTGCATGGGATCGCCCAATGACCGAGCGCCGTCCGACGATCATTGATGTCGCGCGCGAGGCCGGCGTGTCGAAATCGACCGTCAGTCTGGTGCTGCGCGACAGTCCGCTGGTGCGCGATGAAACCCGAGAAAACGTGCGCGCCGCGATGGAGCGGCTGAACTATGTCTATCATCGCGGCGCGGCCTCGCTGCGGGCGCAGGGGACGGGGCTGATCGGGCTGGTCATCAATGATCTGCGCAATCCCTTTTTCACCGAATTCGCGATCTCGCTTCAGATGGCATTGTCGGCACAGGGCTATGCCACGGTGATCGCCAATACCGACGAGGATTCCGGGCTTCAGTCGCAGGTGATCGGCGCGATGGTCGAACATGATGTCGCGGCCGTCATCATCTCGCCCTGTTACGGCGGGCAGGATGCCGGCTTTGGCGCGCTCGCACGCGCGGGGATTCCGACCTTGCAGGTGCTGCGCCAGGTGGCGGGTGCGGATGATTTTCCCTTTGCCGCGCCCGATTACCGCGAGGGTGGCCGCCGGGCGAGCGAGCATCTGATCGCGGCGGGCGCGCGGCGGATCGCCTTTGTCGGCGGTGTCGCGGGGCGCAGCGTCGTGGCTGAACGCATGTCCGGCTATCTCGAGGTGCTGGCCCGGCACGGGCTTGATCCGGTCGTCATGCACGGGCCATCGACCCGCGGCTTTGGGCGCGCGGTTGCCGACCGGCTGACCGGCGCCCGGCCCGGCATTGATGCGGCGATCTGTTTCAGTGATCTGATCGCCCATGGCGTGCTGAGCCGTCTGGCCGAAACCGGTCACAAGGTCGGGGCCGGCGGGCTGCGCCTGATCGGTTTCGACGATATCGAGGAAAGCGCGACCAGCTATCCGCCGCTGTCAAGCGTCAGCTGCCGGATTGACGGTTTCGGCCGTTCGGTCGCGGCGATGGTGCTGGGCTGGCTGCGCGATGGCCGCCGCCCGCCGCCCGAAACGCGCATGCCCGCCGGGCTGATCCTGCGTCAGTCCAGCCCGCCGCCCTGATCGCGCGCCGGCGGCCCGCCCGCGATGGCACGCGGCGCCGCGATGGTGACGGTGACAAAGCTGACATAGAGCAGCAGATACCATGAACCGATCTTGGCCAGCGACACCATCTGCGCCTGATGCTGCCCGGCATAAAGCCATGTGCCGGTCATCGTGCCGATATTCTCCGCGATCCACAGAAACAGGCTGGCAAGCGCGGCCGAGACCACCATCGGCATGTGATACCAGCGGCTGATGCGGAACCAGACCCGGGTGCGGCCGTATATCGCCACCGTGGCGGCAAACAGCAGCCAGCGGATATCCGTCAGATAATGATGCGAGAAAAAGTTCACATAGATCGCGCCGGCCAGCAGCCATGTCGCCCATAACGGCGGGTAGGGCGTGAAACGCATGTCGAAACCACGGATCGCCCGCGCGATGAACGAACCGACCGAGGCATACATGAATCCCGAAAACAGCGGCACGCCGATGATGCGAAAGATCGCGTCTTCGGGATAGGTCCATGACCCGGCAGCGGTCTTGAACAATTCCATGGCTGTGCCGGTCAGGTGGAACAGCAAGATGACACGGGCCTCGGCCCAGCTCTCCAGCCGCAGGGCCAGAAACAGCACC
>JAUNTL010000102.1 GCA_030538705.1 Paracoccus sp. (in: a-proteobacteria)
AGATCATTGCCGCCGTCGCCAAAGACAAGGTCATTGCCGTCATCGCCGCTGACCCCGTATTCACCCGCGAATGCCCCGGTGGTCGAGCGCACCCAGTCATCGCCGTCACCGCCGTGAACAGTGTCGTCACCGGCGCCGCCGCCAACGATATCCGAGCCGGCGCCGCCATCGACGAAATCATTGCCGTCATCGCCGTAAACCCCGAGCGGAAAGCCGTTGGCCTTGAAGAAGTAATCGTCCCCGTCGCCGCCCAGAACGGTATCGTCGCCATCGCCGCCGCCGAGAAAATCGCGGCTGTCGCCACCGATGATCAGGTCATTGCCACTGCCGCCGAACAGGTGGTCCGAGCCGGCGCCGCCGATCAGCGTGTCATCGCCATCGCCGCCATAGGCGATATTGCCGGCGGTGCCATCTCGCAGCGTATCGACCGGGCCATCGCCGACGTCGATATAGTCATTCCCCGCGCCCGAGGTAATGCTGTCGAACCCCCCGCCGCCATAGATGGTGTCAGCACCGCTGCCGGTCACGATCACGTCGTTGCCGTCA
Source organism: Paracoccus sp. (in: a-proteobacteria) (assembly GCA_030538705.1). Taxonomy (GTDB): domain Bacteria; phylum Pseudomonadota; class Alphaproteobacteria; order Rhodobacterales; family Rhodobacteraceae; genus Paracoccus. The sequence goes on from JAUNTL010000102.1 coordinate 547, forward strand.
CCGCCATCGACGTAATTATCGCCCTCGCCACCGTCGATACTGTCATTGCCGGCATTGCCAAAGATCACGTCATTGCCGGCCTCGCCATAAAGGCGGTCATTGCCTTCGCCGCCCTCGATCGTGTCATCGCCGATCCCGCCCCAGATCGAATCGTCGCCCAGACCGCCGAGCAGGGAATCGTCGCCCTCATCGCCCCAGATGCGGTCATTGCCCGCACCGCCGTCGATGGTGTCATTACCTTCGTTACCGCGGATCGAATCATCGCCATCACCGCCAAGGATCATGTCCCGGCCCGCGCCACCGCTGAGCGTGTCGTTATCCGCGCCGCCGTCGATAAAATCATCGCCGGTGCCGCCGGTGATCGTATCGGCGCCCGCCTCGCCATAAAGGCGGTCATCCCCCGGCCCGCCGACGATCAGATCGTTGCCGTTGCCGCCCAGGATGGTGTCGGCGCCGGTGACGCTCTCGGCCTCGCCCATCTGGTCGCCATAAAGGGTGTCATTGCCATCGCCGCCCTCGATATAGTCATTCCCGGGGCCACCGGCGATCATGTCATTATCGGCACCGCCATACAGAAAATCGTCGCCCTCATTGCCATAGATCGTGTCACGCCCGGCGCCACCATAGGCGGTGTCCGCCCCCTGACCGGCGGAAATATAGTCATTGCCCCCTTCGCCGAACAGCAGGTCATCACCGACATTGCCGTTGATCCGGTCATTGCCTTCACCGCCATAGATCGTGTCATCCTCGGGCTGGCTGGCATTGCCGCCACCATCAAGCGTGTCATCGCCCGCGCCGCCATAAATCAGGTCATTGCCGGCGTTGCCGGTAATGCTGTCATTGCCATCGCCGCCAAGGATCGTATCGTCGCCGTGACCGCCATAGATGGTATCAGCCCCCGCGCCCCCGTCGATATAATCGGCACCGCCATAAGGGTCGTTGGGGCGCTGCGCATCACCATAGATGATGTCATCGCCACCCTCGCCGTAAAGCGTATCTGACCCCGGACCACCGACGATGGTGTCATTGCCATCGCCGCCATGAATGACATCGTTGCCGGTTGTCCCGACAAGCGAATCGGCACCCGGAGTGCCGATGATCGTTGACATGCTAAATACATCCTCATGCATGTGGCGACCGGGACGGGCGATTGGGGCGGGAATCGGATGGGTTCCCGAACCTTTGTTTCGCCCGCCTGACAGGCGCCAGACGAAACCGCTCAGGGCGGCTATGGCGCCAATAGAATCCGCACCGCAGACATATCAAGCGAAAAGGAAAAAACGGGCCGCCGCGAGGCGAAAATATGATTGTCCGGCACAGGATTGCCTGATTTTTAATCACAACATGCCCGGCAATCAGGGGTTGCAGGCGAAATCTCCCCTATCCGGGCGGCGCAAAGGACCGCAGCCCCGGTCAGTTCGTCGAATCGGGCGGAATCGCAAGGATGTCACAAACCGCTGTGCGGATGAGCGCCCGCGCCGCGCTGCCAAGAAAGAACCGCTCCAGCCCGGTCTTGCCGGCGGTGGCAACCACCACGAGATCGGCGCCAACCTCATCCGTGACCAGAGACAGCGTCTCGGCAACAGATTTTTCGTTCTCCCGTATAAAATCAAATATATCAATGGCTTGAAGGTCATTTTTGAACGCGCTCAGCGCCGCCCCTGCCGCATGCCGCGCCTCTGTCAGATAGTGATCGCGGGCCGCATCACCCAGTGCTGCGGCGGTCGCGGTATTCAGGGCGGTGGTGCTGTAAACATGAACGAGCGCACGACTTTCTCCGATTTGCATGGCCAGAAACCGGCGCAGCGCGCGGGCGGACAAGTCCGAAAGATCGGTGGTCATCAGCACCTGCCGATAGTCCCCTGCCGGCGCGGTATTCACAACCAGAACGGGCACCGCCACCGCGCGCAGGATACGCTCGGCCATGGTCGCCATGACCAGATCGCGCCAGCCCCGGCCGCCATGACCACCAATGACCAGCAGATCAGGCATCTGTGCCGCCGCAGCCTTTGCGATCCCGTCAAAGGGATCACCCATGATGACCTGTCCGGTGGTGCGGCCCCCGCCGCTGGCCGGCAGCGCGGCGATAAGATGGCGCATCCGGTCCTCGGCCTGCAACCGCGCCACCTCGCGGGCGCGCGGGGTCTGATCGCTGTCCGCGATATGAATGACCGACAATTCGCCCCCCGCCGCAGCCGCAATCAGCGACGCGCGGCGCAGCGCGCGCCCCGAGCCCGCCGAGAAATCCGTCGCCATCATGATCCGCCTCATGGTCCCCTCCCTCGCGCGGCTGTCGCCATGATAGGCCGGCCGCTGCCCCCGGTCAAAGCTGCGCGGCCCTTGAACGGGCGCGCGGGCTGTGCTTTCGCTCGTCCTGCCGATGCGCGGGCATGCCTGCCCGGCGCCAGCCGAGAGAAAGGAACATCATGGCAATCCAGAGAATAGAACCCGGCCCCCGCATGTCCCAGGCCGTCGTGCATGGCGATCTGGTCTGGCTGGCCGGTCAGGTCGGCGCGCCCGAGGGCGATCTTCAGACCCAGACCCGTCAGGCGCTGGCGCAGGTCGATACGCTGCTGGCACAGGCCGGGTCAGACAAGTCCCATATGCTTCAGGTGATCGTCTGGCTGGCGGATATGGCCGATTTCGCCGCCATGAACGAAATCTATGACGCCTGGATCGACCCGGCGAACCCGCCGGCCCGCGCCTGTGGCGAGGCAAAGCTGGCGACGCCCGATTACAAGGTCGAATTCATCGTCACCGCCGCCCGCAAGGGCTGAGCCGGCGGGCCGGCGCGCCGCGCCGCCGGATCATCACCGGCGGTCCCGATCGCATCGGGACCGCCGCCCCCCCGGGCACCGGTCAGATCGGATAGGGCTGCTGCGGGTCCTCGATGGTGATCCAGCGCAGTTCCGTGAACTCGGCAATGCTCGCCGTGCCGCCAAAGCGCCCATAGCCCGAGGCGCCGACACCGCCAAAAGGCATCTGTGCCTCGTCAAACACGGTCGGGCCGTTGATATGACAGATCCCGGCCTCGATCCGGCGCGCGACGTCCATTGCGCGGCGCGTATCGTGACCGAACACAGCCGAGGCCAGCCCGTAGGGCGTGTCATTGGCGATGCGGATCGCATCCTCGGTATCGCGCGCGCGGATCAGCGCGGTGACGGGGCCAAAGCTTTCCTCGTGGTAAAGCCGCATCTCGCCGGTGACGTGATCGACGATGGTGGGGGCCATGATGACACCCGAATCCGGCGCGCCGCCGCAGATCACGCTTGCCCCTTTTTCGACCGCATCGGCGATCAGTTCGCGCAGGTGATCAACCGCCGCCTCATCGACACAGGCGCCGATCTGGACATTCTGCGAAGGATCGCCGACCGTCATCTCTGCGACCGAGGCTGCGAATTTCCCGGCAAACTCATCCGCGACCGAGGCATCCACGACGACCTTTTCCGTCGACATGCAGATCTGACCCTGATTCATGAACGCCCCGAAACGTGCCGCATTCACCGCCCCGGCGATATCGGCATCATCCAGCACCACCAGCGGCGCCTTGCCGCCCAGCTCCAGCAGACAGGGTTTCAGCTGCCGGGCGGCCTGTTGCGCGATGATGCGCCCGACACGGGTCGAGCCGGTAAAGTTGATGCGCCGCGTCAGCGGATGTTCGATCAGCGCGCCGACGACCTCGGGCGCGTCATCGCCGTCATGGCTGATGATATTCAGCACACCCGGCGGCAGGCCGGCATCGGCCATGACATCGCCCAGCATCCGGTGCAGGCCGGGGCATTTCTCCGAGGCTTTCATCACCACCGTATTGCCGCAGGCGACCGGCATGGCGAAACAGCGCACGCCAAGGATCATCGGCGCGTTCCAGGGCGCCATGCCCACCAGCACGCCGACCGGCTGGCGGTAACCCATCGACAGCGATCCCGGCCGGTCCGATGGAATGATCTCGCCCTTGATCATCGTCGTCATGGCGGCGGCCTCGCGCAGGATCTTGGCGGCGAAATAGCAGTTAAAGCCCAGCCATGCCGCGGTCGCACCGATCTCGGCGATGCCGGTCTCGATGAATTTCGGCGTGCGCTCGGCGATCAGCTCGGCGGCCTTGTTCAGGATATCGCGGCGCTGTCCGGGACCGGTCTGCGACCAGCCCGCGAATGCCGCATGCGCCGCCTCGACCGCGCGCGCGACATCGCCGGCCGAGGCCGCAGCCCCGCGCGAGACGACCTTGCCGCTGACCGGTCCGGTCCGCGTGAACCAGCGGCCTGATGCGGCGGGCTGGTCCTCGTTATCAATGAACAGTCCATAATCCATGGCTCACTCTCCTGAAGAATCGTCGTCATTACCGGCAAATAACGCCGAACAGACAAGTGTCTGATCGCCGCCTTCGCACATCATGGCCCCGGTCCGGCGCGGGCGGCGCGCCGGATATCAGGACCGGGGGTGCAGGGGATCGGCCGCGCGGTCCGGGACCAGCATCGCGCCGACCATTCCGGCAATCGCCAGCGAGGCAGTCAGGCCGGGGCTTTCGATGCCGAACAGGTTGACCAGCCCGCCGATCCCGTGGCGCGCCGGGCCATCAATGCGGAAATCGGCGCCTGCCTCGCCCGGCCCGGTGATCTTGGGCCGTATCCCGCAGTAATCCGGCCGCAAGCCACCGGCCGGCAGATCCGGCCAATAGCGCCGGATCTCGCGTTCGAAATGCGGCAGCCGGGCCGGGTTGACGGTGTAATCCGGCCTGTCGATCCATTCGACATCGGGACCGAAACGCATCGCGCCCCCCATATCCAGCGTCAGATGAACCCCCAGCCCGCCCGGTTCCGGCACGGGATAGATCAGCCGCGAGAATACCGCCCGGCCCGGCAGGCTGAAATAGCTGCCACGCGCGAACCGGGTCACCGGCACATGTGCCGGGTCCAGCCCCGCGATCCGCCCCGCCAGATCCGACGCCGCCAGCCCCGCCGCATTGACCAGCATCCGCGCCCGCATCTGATAGGGCGCGCCGTCGGCACCGCGGGTCCCGACGCGAAAACCTCCCGCTTCGGCAGATGCGCCGGTCACTTCGGTATTCAGCGCCAGCATGACCCCGTCACCCTCGGCCGCGCCCAGCAGGGCCAGCATCAGCCCATGGCTGTCGATGATCCCGGTCGAGGGCGAGATGAGCGCCCCCGCACAGGACAGGGCGGGTTCCATCTCATGCGCCCGGGCGGCGGTGATCAGTTCCAGATCATCGACGCCATTTGCCGCCGCACCCGCCCGGATACGTTCCAGAGCCGCCAGTTGATCCGCATCCGTGGCCACGATCAGCTTGCCGCAGCGCCGGTGCGCGACGCCCCGCGCGGCGGCAAAATCATACAGCATGTCGCGCCCGGTCCGGCACAGCCGCGCCTTGAGGCTGCCGGGCCGGTCATAGATGCCGGCATGGATGACCTCGGAATTGCGCGACGAGGTTTCGGTGCCGATCGCGCCGGCGCGCTCGGCGATCACGACCTCCAGCCCGCGCCGGGCCAGTTCGCGCGCGATGGCAAGGCCGACCACTCCGGCCCCGGCGATGATACAGTCGATACGTTCCGTCATGGGCCAAATCTGCGCGGACCGGGGGCGCTGTCAAGCTGTTCCACAAAGCCCATTGACTGAACGCACGCCCCCCCTATGATGCCCTGACGTCAGGGGAGTCCCGCCACGGGGACTGAGAGGCTGACATGGGACCGGCGGCATGCCCGCGCGGTTCCGGTGAAGCGACCCTTTGAACCTGACCCAGTTGATACTGGCGTAGGAAGACCGAAGGGCGATTCCCCATATCACAAGGGGCGCGGTCCTTTCGGGCCGCTGGCCCTTTCGCATCTGCGGGGCCATGGCCCGCTTTCTAGCCCTCATCTCTTGGGTCTTTTCGCAAGGAAGGACCATGATGACCAAACCCGTCCCCGCCATCACCACCGGCCCGCTGCCCGGATCGCGCAAGATCCACCTTGACGGCACGATCCACCCCATCCGGGTGCCGGCCCGCGAGATCGCGATTTCCAATGAACCCGGCCTGATCGTCTATGACAGCTCTGGTCCCTATACCGATCCCGAGGCCAGGATCGACATCCGCAGCGGCCTGCCGGACCTGCGCAGGGGCTGGGTGCAGGCACGCGGGGATGTCGAAACCTATGCGGGCCGCATGGTCACCGATGCTGATAACGGATTTGCCAGCGGCGCGCGGCTGACCCCCCCCTTTCCCCTTGCACGCCGCCCGTTGCGGGCAGCAGGCAAAGGCGCGGTGACGCAGATGGCCTATGCCCGCGCCGGCATCATCACCGCCGAGATGGAATTTGCCGCGATCCGCGAGAACGAGGGCCGTCTGGCGGCCCATTCGCGCGATGGCGAACCGATGGGCGCACAGATCCCCGATCTGGTCACGCCCGAGTTCGTCCGCGCCGAGATCGCCGCCGGCCGCGCCATCCTGCCGGCCAATATCAACCACTCCGAGCTGGAGCCGATGGTCATCGGGCGTAACTTCAAGGTCAAGATCAACGCCAATATCGGCAATTCCGCCGTCACCTCATCCATGGAGGAAGAGGTCGAAAAGATGGTCTGGGCGATCCGCTGGGGTGCGGATACGGTCATGGACCTGTCAACCGGGCGCAATATCCACAACATCCGCGACTGGATCATCCGCAACAGCCCCGTGCCCATCGGAACGGTCCCGCTCTATCAGGCGCTGGAAAAGGTCGGCGGTGTCGCTGAAGAGCTGACATGGGAGATTTTCCGCGACACGCTGATCGAACAGGCCGAACAGGGCGTTGATTACTTTACCATCCATGCCGGTGTGCGGCTGCATATGATCCCGATGACGGCGCGGCGCGTGACCGGTATCGTCTCGCGTGGCGGCTCGATCATGGCGAAATGGTGCCTGCACCACCACCGCGAGAGCTTTCTTTACGAAAAATTCCCCGAGATCTGCGAGATCATGCGCGCCTATGACGTCAGCTTCAGCCTTGGCGACGGGCTGCGGCCGGGATCGGTCGCGGATGCCAATGATCAGGCCCAGTTCGCCGAGCTGGAAACGCTGGGCGAGCTGACGACAATCGCCTGGGAACGCGACGTTCAGGTGATGATCGAGGGGCCGGGCCATGTCGCCATGCATAAGATCAAGGAGAATATGGACAAGCAGCTGGCGCATTGTCACGGCGCGCCCTTTTATACGCTGGGACCGCTGACCACCGATATCGCACCGGGTTACGATCACATCACCTCGGCCATCGGCGCCGCGATGATCGGATGGTTCGGCACCGCGATGCTGTGCTATGTCACGCCGAAGGAACATCTTGGCCTGCCCGGCCGCGACGATGTGAAAACCGGGGTCATCACCTATAAGCTGGCCGCCCATGCCGCCGATCTGGCCAAGGGCCACCCCGGCGCGCAGAGGCGTGACGACGCGATCAGCCGGGCGCGGTTCGAATTCCGCTGGCTCGATCAGTTCAACCTCGGCCTTGATCCCGACACCGCCCGCGAGATGCATGACGAGACCATGCCGGCCGAGGCCCATAAGGTGGCGCATTTCTGTTCGATGTGCGGGCCGAAGTTCTGCTCGATGCGGATCAGCCATGACATCCGCGCCGAGGCCGAGCGCCAGCAGGGCATGGCCGAGATGGCGGATAAGTTCCGCAAGGGCGGCACGCTCTATGTGCCGGCGGATCAGATCGGGGAGCCGGCGGAATGACGCCCGCCCGGCAAGCGGGCGCCATGGCCCGCAGACAGGCTGATCCGCGCCGGGCCGCGGGGCTGGCGGGCGGCGCGCCGGCTGTGATGCCGGGGGCCGCGCCGGCCCCCTCGGGTCTGGGGCGGGGGCCGGAACAGGGGCGGGGACAAGGTCCGGGCCGGGGGCGGAAACAATGATCGTCTCGGTCCTTGGCGCCGGGGTCGCCGGTCTGTGCGCGGCAACCGCATTGGCAGAGGCCGGCCATGAGGTCGAGCTGATCGACCCCGATGCGCAGGCCCCGCGCGGGGCATCGGTGCTTGCCGGGGGCATGCTCGCCCCGTTTTGCGAGGGCGACACCGCGCCGCCCGCCGTCGTGCAGGCCGGGCGCGCGGCCTGCGCGTGGTGGGCGGCACGGGTGCCCGGGGTGGTGCGCGCGGGCACGCTGGTCGTGGCCCCGCCGCGCGACCGCCCCGAGCTGGAGCGTTTTGCCGCCGCCACCGCGGGTCACCGCCGCGCCGATCCCGGCATGATCGAACCCGATCTGGCCGGCCGTTTCGCGACGGGTCTGCATTTCGCCGATGAGGGGCATCTGGACCCGGTGGCGGCGCTGAATGCGCTTGCCGGCCGGCTGGGTGATTTCGGCGTCGCGATGCGGCTGGGCGGGGATGCGGCCCCGCGCGGGCTGGTCGTCGATTGCCGCGGCATCGCGGCGCGCGACATGTTGCCTGAACTGCGCGCGGTGCGCGGCGAGATGCTGATCGTGGAGACCCCCGACATCACCCTGTCGCGCCCTGTCCGCCTGCTCCATCCGCGCTTTCCCTGTTATATCGTGCCACGTGCGGACGGGCGGTTCATGATCGGCGCGACCATGGTCGAAAGCGACGACCCCGGTCCCGTCACCGCGCGGGCCGTGATGGAACTTTTGTCGGCCGCCTATGCCCTGCATCCGGCATTTGCCGAGGCGCGGGTGATCAGCGCCGCCGCCGGGCTGCGCCCCGCCCTGCCCGATAATATCCCCGCAATCCTGCGCCGCCACGGGCGCATCTTTGTTACCGGCATGTATCGCCACGGCTATCTGATGGCGCCCGCGCTTGCCCAGACCCTTGCCGGTCAGCTGTCAGAGACCCGCCATGCGTCTTGAAATCAACGGCGAAAGCCGCCGCAGCGAAGCCGCCACACTCGCCGATCTGCTGGCCGAGCTTGGCCATGACGCCGGCTCTGTCGCGACTGCGGTGAATGGCGAATTCGTGCCGCGCACGGCCCGCGCCGACACCCCGCTGGCCGATGGCGCGCGGATCGAGATCCTCGCGCCCATGCAGGGGGGCTGAGGGCTGATGCACGTAACCGCCCCGGCCAGGCCTGTCGGCGTGCCGTGTCTCAGCGACCGCGGTGGTGTCGGCGAGGCGACGCGGCCGCGGGGCACGGATAACGGGCGCCCCACTGCGGCCGGCGGATCCCGGGCGGGCGGGCGCGCGGGCGCCTTGCACTCCCCCCAGATGTTGAGAAGATGGGCGAGTGATCCCCGGGCGCGGGGGGGCCTTGTGGCGATCAGCGCCGCGATCATCAGCCCGGCGCACCACCAGCCAGACCGCGCGCACGCGCGCCTCATGGCCATGGATGCCCGACACGCGCCCGCACGCCATCGCCATGGCAGACCTCGCGCACGGGTGCGTTGTGGTCATCAGGTCGTATCAGGCCGTGCGCTCGCATTCGATTTCACCATGGCGGACCACGGGCGCGCGGGCGCCCCGGGCCGCTGCAACCGGGCCGGCCGCGCCCCTGACTCTGCCACCATCCGGGCGGCGCCCCCGCCCCCAACTCCGCCCTTGATCCCACCCTTAACCCCACGAGGCTGACCCATGTTCTACGGCCATACCCCGTCCTCGCGCCTGCTGCTGGGGACCGCGCAATATCCCTCGCCCGCCGTGCTGGCCGATGCCATCGCCGCGTCAGGGGCGGGGATCGTCACCGTCTCGCTGCGCCGCGAGGGCGCGGGCGGTGCGGGCTTTCGCGATCTGATCGCCGCTTCGGGCTGCCGTATCCTGCCCAACACGGCCGGCTGCCACAGCGTGCGCGAGGCGGTGACCACCGCGCGAATGGCGCGCGAGCTGTTCGGCACCGACTGGATCAAGCTGGAGGTCATCGGCAATGCCGACAGCCTGCAACCCGACCCTTTCGCATTGCTTGATGCCGCGCGCATCCTTTGTGCCGAGGGTTTCGAGGTCTTTCCCTATACGACCGAGGATCTGATCCTTGGCGAGCGTCTGATCGAGGCCGGATGCCGGGTGCTGATGCCCTGGGGCGCGCCGATCGGGTCGGGGCGGGGGCTGCGGAACCCCGACGGGCTGCGGGCGATGCGGGCGCATTTTCCCGACCTGACGCTGGTCGTCGATGCCGGGATCGGCGCGCCCAGTCAGGCCGCCGAGGCGATGGAGATGGGCTTTGACGCGGTGCTGCTGAATACGGCTGTCGCGCGGGCGCGCGATCCGGTCACCATGGCGCGCGCCTTTGGCCGGGCCGTCATGGCCGGGCGCGGCGCCTATGAGGCCGGGCTGATGGGCGCGCGCGACATGGCCACGCCCTCGACACCGGTTTTCGGCATGGCGGATCTGGCATGAGCTGGCGGCCCGATCCCTTTTATCTGATCACCGGTGATGTCGCGGCACTGGAGCAACTGGTCCCGCTGGGTGTGCGGCTGGTGCAGCTGCGCATCAAGAACCGCCCCGTGGATGAGCTGCGCCGCCAGATCGCGCGGGCGCGCGATCTCTGCGCCCGCCACGGCGCGCAGCTGGTC
>JAUNTL010000103.1:0-1805 GCA_030538705.1 Paracoccus sp. (in: a-proteobacteria)
CTGCGCATCCCGGGCTTGCCGGTTCAGGAGGTGAGGGTCAGGCCCGCCGCCCGTGCCGCGTCGCGCAGCGCTGTTTCTGCGCTGGCGGCGCTGGCACGCAACCGGGCGGGGTCAAGCTCTGCCGGGGCTGCCTCGGCACGCGCCAGAAGGTCACAAAGCCCGGCTAGCCCGAAATTCGATGCGGCCCCTTTCAGCCGATGCGCCGCGCGGCGCCGCGCCACCGCATCACCGGTGATCACATCCTCGACCGCGCCGGGCAGATCGTCCAGAAAGGCCGTGATCAGGGCCTGAACCGTCGCGCGGCCGATGGCCTCTGTATCGGCGCGCAGCACGGCCAGAACCGCCGCGCGCCCGGCATCCTGGGTTTGTTCTTCGATGCGCGGATGATCCGTCGCGGCGGTCCCGGCCGGCGGCAGAGACCGGCCCAGAAACTCGGCAAGGGCGCGCGGCGAGACGGGCTTGGTCAGCACCGCATCGACATTCAGCCCCGCCCGCGTCGCGGCGTCATCGGCCAGCAGATGCGCGGTCAGCGCGGCAACCGGCAGCCGGGGGCAGGTCTGGCGCAGATGGGCGATGACCTGCTGGCCGGGCTGGTCGGGCAGGTCCAGATCGACCAACGCCAGATCAAAGCCGCCCGGTTCGGCCAGCGCGGCGGCGGCGGTTTCGGCCTCGATCACGCGGCAACCCAGCCGTTCCAGAAAACCGCGCGCGACCATGCGGTTGACCGGGTGATCCTCGACCACCAGAACCGTCGCGCAGAAGCGCGCGATCTGGTCCTCGCTCTCGGCCGGTGTGATCCGCGCCGGATCGCCCAGATGCAGCGGCACCGTCAGCGTGAACCGGCTGCCGACGCCGGGCGCGGTCTCGACGCTGAGGCCGCCGCCCATCGCCTCGGTCAGGCGCCGCGCGATGGCAAGGCCCAGACCCGCCCCCTCGATCCCCGAGCGGCGCGCCCATTCCGCGCGGCTGAAATCGTCAAAGACCCGCGCGGCCTGTTCCGGCGTCATGCCGATACCGGTATCGGCCACGGTAAAGCTGATGACATGCAGCCCGCCCGGCCCGGCGGCATGGTCGATCAGCAGCGACACCCGCCCCTGCGCCGTGTATTTCACCGCATTCGAGGTCAGATTGCCCAGAACCTGCCGGATCTTGACCACATCGCCCAAAAGGAAGGGCGGCGCGCTTTCGGCCAGATCGACGGCGACCTCCAGCCCCTTTTTCGCCGCCAGCGCGGCCAGCGGGGCATGAACCTGCCCGATCAGGTCGCGCAGGCGGAAATCCGTGGCCGCGACGGCCCCGCCGCCCGCATCCGAGGCGGCAAAGCTGAGAACGTCATTGGTGATCTGCAACAGATCGCGGGCCGAGGTCAGCGCGGTCTCCAGCCGCTGCCGGTCCGCGCCAGGCTGACCCGAGATCAGTTCCATCATGCCGATCATGCCGTTCAGCGGCGTGCGGATCTCATGCCCCATCCGGGCCAGAAACTCGGATTTGCGGCGATTGGCGTCATCGGCGGCCTGCATCTCGTCGACCAGCTCGCGCGTGCGGGTCTGGATGGCGCTTTCCAGCTCGGCGCGCAGATGCAGCGCCTGTATCGTGCGCACCCGCAGCACGTTCAGCGCCTTTTCCATGCGGCCGATCTCATCCTGCCCGGTGATGCGCAAGGGCGCCCCCGTATCGCCCGAGGCCACCGCCACCAGCCGCGAGGTCACCGCCTGCATCCGTTCCAGCAACCGGCGGCGGGCATAGAGAAACACCAGCCCGATCCCCGCCAGCGCCAGCACGACCGCCGCCAGCAGCATGCCGAA
>JAUNTL010000103.1:1815-10955 GCA_030538705.1 Paracoccus sp. (in: a-proteobacteria)
GCTGGCCAGTGCCGCGATACGCGACAGGTTGTCCTGCTGTGCGGTGGTGATGAGCTGATGCGTGGCGGATTGCATGGCGGCGACCTGGGCGCGGAACCGGATCAGGCTGTCATCCAGCGCAATCTGTGCCCGGATGTGGTCGCGGCTGGTCGTGACAAGATCCGGTCCGTGATATTCCGCCAGACCCGTCCGCAGCGCCGCCCGCGCCGGGGCGGTCGGCAGGTAATCAACCCTTGGACCGGCCTCGGCCAGCAGCGCCGCCATCCGGCCCTGTCCGCCGGATACGGCCTCCAGATCCGGCGCAGCTGCGATCTGCGCGGCGGTGATGCGCAGCAATTCGACACTGCGGGCCAGTTCCTCGGTGCGCTCAAAGGCGAAAAAGGCGTCATCGGCCAGCCGGTCCAGCGCCGCCGCATCGGGTGCGGCGTGCAGATCGGCGATCGTCGCCGTCACCCGCAGCCGCGCCAGATCGGTCTGTGCGCCCATCAGCCCCGACAGCGCATCACCCGAGCGGGCGAGCGCCCCGGCACTGGCGCGGCGCTCTTCCGCCAGTGCCAGCGTCCGGCCCGCGGCCTGCCGCATCCCGGCCAGATGGTCCTGCAAGCCGATGCGCCCGGGCAGATCCTGACCAGTCCCCAGAACCCGCGCCAGTTCGGCATATTGCGCCAGCAACTGCGCCAGTGCGGCCTCGGCCGCGGTTGCGGCGCGCGCCAGTTCGGCCGCGTTGCGGGCCTGATGGATGCCGTCCGTCAGCGCCTCGGTCATATCGGCGGACGCCTGCAACCGGCTGGAGATATCGGCGACCGGCAGGGCATGGGCCAGCATGGTTTCATGGCGCAGGATCAGTTGCCGGTTGACGCCAACCGCCAGCGCGCCCACGATCGCCACCAGTCCCGCGAGCAGGGCAAACAGCCGATAGAACCGCAAATCGAACCGGGCATTACGCATGTTCACCTGTTACGCAGCCCGCCTGCTTGGATCAATCGCCTTTGCGGTCTTTCTGGCCTTGCCGGGCCGGGCCATGGCCGAGATCTGCGTTCTGGTGCCGCATTTCAAGGATGAATACTGGCTGAGCGTCGGTTACGGGCTGGAACATGAGGCCCGCGCCGCGGGGCTTGAGCTGGCCTTTCACGAGGCCGGGGGCTATCTCGCGCGCGAGCATCAGATCGCCCAGATCGAGGCCTGCGCGGCGGCGGGCGCGCAGGCGATCCTGATCGGTGCGGTGACCTCTGATCATCCGGCGTTGCTGTCGGCGGTGGCGCAGGCCGCCAGAACGACCCCGGTCTTTGCCCTGGTCAATGAACTGCATTCGCATGCGCTGAGTGGCAGTATCGGCGTCGACTGGCGCGACATGGGCCGGGTGGTGGGGGCCGGGCTGGCGCAGCTGTGGCCCGAGGGCGCGGGCGCGCAGGCGGTGCTGATGACCGGCCCGCCGCAATCAGGCTGGGTCGCCCCGCTGGAGGAGGGGCTGTATAAGGCGCTGGAGGGATCGGGTGTCAGGATCGTCGCGGTTTACGGTGCCGATACCGGGCTGCGCGAGCAATTTGCCAATGTCACCCGCGCCTTTGACGAACACCCCGACATGAACATCCTGATCGGCAGCGCCACCGCGATCGAGGCCGCGATGGGCCATCTGGCCGCCCATCCCGACCAGCCGCGCCCGATGCTGGCGGCGAGCTATGTCAACCATTCGATCCGCCGGGGGCTGAGCAATGGCAGCATTGCCGCCGCCCCCTTTGACGACCCCCAGGCACAGGGCCGCATCGCCCTGCGCACCGTGGCCCGTTTCCTGCAAACCGGCATCGCACCGGCGCAAACCGGCCCAAGGGTCCGCCTGATCCGCGCCGGTGATCCCGACGCCGGGCTGCTGCCGCTGTCGCCGGCCGACTATTTTCCTGCGATCCGCTGATGGCGGGCAGTTCCGCGGCCCCGGCGGCCCCGGTCGTCGCGTGGCCGCCAGTCGCCAGCGCGCCCTCAGGGACGATAGAATGACAGCGCAAGCACGATCATCATCATTCTTGTCATGCTATGGGCTGCGACCATGGCCGGATTGATATCCAGCGCCAGTGCCACGACGCCCAGCTCGGGCGCCCCTCCGGGCAGAAAGGCCAGCAGCAGCGCCGCCGGCGATTGCCCGGTCAGGCGCGCCGTCGCCCAGGCGGCGCCAAAGGAAATCAGCGCAAGCGCGACGCCGGTCAGCGCCGAGACGCGGCCATCGCGCAGGATGTCGCGCAGACGATAGCCCTGAAAACGCATCCCGATCCCGCAACCGATGATCAGCTGGGCGATGATCGAGAACGCCGGTGGCACATGCGCCGAGGTTACGCCGGTGATATGCAGCCCCGCCGACAGCAACAGCGGAAACACCAGCATGCCGGTGCTGAAACGCAGTAACCTTGCCAGCGCCCAGCCGCCCAGCGCGCAAAGCGCAAGCAGTGACATGGGCAGCAATTCGAACGGCTCGTCATGTTCAAGTGCGACCCGGCTGGCCGTCGACAGGTCGTAATCCGAGATAAAACCGATCAGGATCGGTGTCAGGATCAACAGCACCGCCAGCCGGCTCGTATGGCAAAGCGCGATCCGGCGCAGGTCGCCGCCAAGGTTCTCGGCCAGCGCGCTGACAACGGATAACCCGCCGGGCACGGCCGATAAAAAGGCGGTCTGCCTGTCCATGTCGGAAAAACGCAGCAAAAGCCGGAAGGCGGCCCAGTAAAAGATCGCGGTCAGGGTCAGCATGATCAGGATGGACGGGATCCATTCCGTCACATGATTGACCGTATCCTGATCAAACCCGGCGCCCAGCATCGTGCCGATCACCACCATCGCATAGCCGCGCCAGCTGCCCGGCAGCACAAAGCGGACACCCATCTGTGCCAGAATCGCGGTGGCGAAAAAGCTGCCCAGAATCCAGGGAAGGGGGATGGACAGCCACAGAAACAGAACCCCGCCCGCCAGACCCGTGGCGAGGGTTGCCAGCCCCAGCCCTGCCGTATGCAGTTTTCCGGGCATCAGTCGGGCTGTCTCAGCGCTTTTCGGGTCTTGCGATAACGCAGCAGCGGAATGGCGACGCTGATCACGATCAGCAGGACGAAAAACGTCATCGCAATGGGACGTTCCAGCATATAGCTCAGCGGTGCCCGGTTCGAGATCTGCATCGTGCGCACCAGCTCTCCCTCGGTCATGCGGCCCAGCAGCAGGCCGATCACGGTCGCGGCGACGGGATAGTCATGGCGGCGCATAAGCCAGCCCAGACCGGCAAAGGCCGCAACGGTCAGCGGGCCGGCGATCGTGCCGGTAATGCCGTAACCACCCCATGCGCAAAGCGCCAGAACCGAGGGCACCAGATAGGTCAGCGGGATCTTGATCACCAGCCCGAGCAGGCGCAGGGTCAGCAGCCCGAGGATACCCAGCAAAACAACCTGTCCGAGATTGCCCAGAATGATCGCATAAACGAGGTCGCGTTGATCGCGGATAAAGGACGGCCCGCCGATGATGTTGTGGAATGAAAACGCCGCCAGCAGAACCGCCGTCGCCGCACCTCCCGGAATCCCCAGCGCGAGCAACGCGGTCATTGACCCGCCCTCGGAACTGGAGTTCGCCGTTTCGGCGGCGATGATGCCTTCGGGCGCGCCCTTGCCGAACTGGTCGCGGTTTTTCGAGGTCCGTCGCACTTCTCCGTAGGCGACCAGATTGGCGACGGACGAGCCGACGCCCGGAATGGCCCCGACCGCAGCACCGATCATGCTGCCCTTGAACAGCACCGAAGGATAGCGCAGCGATTGCACCATGCCCTTGAGGATGCGTTTCATCGAGATGCTGCGGTCGACCTCGGATTCGACCAGATAGCTGTTGCCGCGCAAACGCAGCAATTCGGACGCGGCAAAAATACCGATCATGGCGGGCACCACGGCAATGCCGTCCAGCAGATAGGGATTGCCGATCTTGGTGCGCAAAGTGCCGGTGGTCGACATGCCGATCTGGCTCAGCATCAGGCCGAACGTGCCCGCCAGCAGGCCCTTGGCAACCGTGCTGTCATTTAGCGTGGCGATCAGCGTCAGGCCCCAGAACACCACCATCACCATTTCCAGCGGCCCCAGCTTCAGAACGACGCCGGCCAGAGGCTCGATCAGGAACATCAGCAGGATATAACCCGCAAATGCCCCGATCACCGAGGCCCCGAGGCCCAGCCCCAGCGCCTCGTTATGCTGTCCCTTGCGGGCCATCGGATAACCGTCGAACGCCGTCGCCACGGATGAGGAGGATCCGGGAATGTTCATCAGAATTGCCGTCACCCCGCCGCCATAAGCGCCGCCGGTGAAGATCGAGGTCAGAAACAGCATGGCTTGCAGAAAGTCCATTCCGAAGGTGACGGGCAAAAAGACCGCCATCGCCATCGAGATCTGCAACCCCGGCACCGCACCGAAAATGAGACCGATCAGCAGGCCGGGGATGACATAGATCCACGGGCCAAAGCCGGAAAACAGCAGCTCGACCGCTTGTGAAAAGGCGCTCATATCAATCATGTCACAGCACCATCAGCGGCATGGGAAAAGGGAACAGGCTGCCAAAGAACCTGACCAGCGCAAAGGTAAAGACGGCGGAATAGAGCGGCGGCAGCCACAGGCGTTTCTCGCCGCCAAAGGCGATGGCCGCCCAGACAAAGATAAAGGTCGCAATGTCAAAGCCGAATTTCGTCAGCCCATAGCAGAATATCGCGAATGCCAGCAGCAAGACGACATCGCCCAGCGTCGCGCGCCCGTCGGGCTGTTTGCCATCCGGCACCGATCCGCGCAGCGCCTGCCACAGAATGGTTACGAGCAACAGGGCAATCATCACCGCGACCGGCACAACGACGATCAGATTATAAAGCCGTGTCGATGCGCTGATCGAACTCAGGGTGATATAGGCGGTCGCGGCAGCGACACATAGAAGAAGAACCGCATGGGTCAGGCTTATTCGGGCAGGCATCGGATTGCTTTCGCTTGGCTGGGGCGGGCATGGCGACAGGCGCCGCCATGCCCGCAATGCATCACTGATGCGACTGGAAATGTTCGAGGATCTCGAAATTGGAACGGATGATCTCGGTTGTCCTGTCCGGGCCAAGCCAGTCGGCGCCGATCTGCTGGTTTTTCAGCTCTGCGGCAAAGACGGGATCTGTGATGATCGTTTCATAGGTATCGACCATCTTCTGAAAGTTTTCCGGCTGATTTTCCTTGAACTCTGCATGGGCGGCAAGCCCGCGCATCGACCCCACGAGAACCGAAATCTCCTTGCCGGTCGAGGTGATGGCCTCATTGATGGTTGGCGCATCCCAGTCGGGCAGGGGGGTGTCGGATGCAACCGCCAGCGGCCGGACGAATTCGGCGATCGGCAGGGTGCCATCGGCGCCCAGAACCGTCATGTCGACCTGACCACCCGCCGCCGCCGTCCGCGCGGCACCACCGGATTCGTAGGTGACGATGCTGACATCGTTTTCCGAGAGGTCATAGGCTTCCAGAAGCTGCAAGACGTTGATGAAGCCGGTCGAGCCGGGAACCACGGAAATCCGCATCCGGCCCGGATTTTCCTTCACCGCGGCCATGAACTCATCGACATTCGTATAGGGCAGGTCCTTGTAGACGGCGAACAGATCCTTGTCGGTCCACTGCCCGTTGATGAAGGCGAAGTCGTCCAGCGTGTAATCGGCGTCAAGATCAAGGATCGCGTTGCTGATATAGGGATGGATCGACGAGGCCAGAAAGAAGCTGCCGTCTTTGGGCATATTCAGGAAATAGGTCTGGCCGACATGGCCGCCGCCGCCCTCCTGGTTCACGACGCGCACCGGCACGCCAAGCTCTTCCTGAAAGCGCTGGGCCAGCAGCCGCATCGCCCGGTCTGCCGAGCCGCCGGGACCAAGCGCCACGACAAAGGTGATCTGCTGGCTGGGCCAGCTGTCGGCCATCGCCCCGGGGGCCGCGCCGGTTACGGCGGCGGCAAAGACTGCACCGGCCGCGGCCAGCATCCTGAGTTTTCCGAATGACATTATTTCCCCTCCAAAGGCCCATTCAAGATTGTTGACAATCTGTGGATATCGTTCTGATCGTGTCAGCGTGCGACAAAATGTCAAGCCATATAATCCCTCGATAAACGCAGTATTTCATGGGAATAGCGAATTTTTATGGACCAGTGGCGATATCTTGTATAGGCTCTTTCGTCGGAAGGCGTGTGAAATCGGACAAGATTGATGACAATCGTCATGGATGCACCACGTGTTACAGCCCAGGATATCGCCCGCGAACTGCGCGAAGAGGTGCTGTCCGGTGTCCTGCTGCCCGGTCAGCACCTGCCAGAGGTGGCTATTTCAAAACGGTTTTCTGTCAGCCGGGGGCCGGTGCGCGATGCGCTGCGGATGCTTGCCGATTCGGGGCTGGCCTCGATCGTTCCGAATGCCGGTGTCTCGGTCCGTCAGATCGGCTATGCCGATGCGCATTCGCTTTACGAATTGCGCGAGGCGCTGGAATCCCAGGCGGCGCGGCTTGCGGCGCGAAAGGCCCAGCCCGGCGCGCTGGCTGCGGCTGCCTCTGTTCTGGGGCAGCAGGCCGGAAAGATCACCGCCCATCCGGCGGGCGCCTATCTGACGAGCGGCCATGACGCCGATTTCCATGTGATTGTCGCGCATATGACAGATAATCCGCTGCTGCTGCGCCTGCTGACGGACGAGCTTTATCCCCAGCTGATGCTGTTGCGCCGACAACATCAGCATGTAAAGGGGCGCGGGAAGATCGCACTGATTGAACACCGGCGGATTCTCGATGCCATCGGGGACGGCGATGAACAGATTGCTGATTTGCAGATGCGTCGTCACATCCGCAATTCGTGGCGGTCTCTGGCGCCGCAGATCGCCGCAGACCTGAAAGGGGCCGACACATGACCCAGATCCGCATCCCCGCCGCCTTTATCCGCGGCGGCACCTCCAAGGCAGTCGTCTTTCGCCGGCAGGATCTGCCCGGTCCCGCGCAGTGGCCCGCGATCTTTCGCGCCGCACTTGGCAGCCCCGACCCGTCCATGCGGCAACTCGACGGGATGGGCGGCGGCTTGTCGTCGCTGAGCAAGATCTGCGTGGTCGGCCCGTCCGGCAGGGAGGACGCGGATGTGGATTACACATTCGCGCAGGTCGAGGTGAATGGAACCACTGTCGATATGTCGGCAAATTGCGGCAATATGAGCAGCGCCATCGGCCCTTTTGCCGTTGATGAGGGGCTGGTCCCGCGCCCCGCGGACGGCGCCACGACGGTCAGAGTTCACAACACCAACTCTGGCAAGATCATCCATGCGCGTTTTTCCGTGTGCGACGGCGAGGCGGTGGTTGACGGCGATTTCGCCATTCCGGGCGTGGCGGGAACCGGCGCGCCGGTCGAGCTGTCGTTTCGCGATCCGGTCGGAACATTGGGCACGGGCCTGCTGCCGGCGGGCGCGGCGCGCATTGATCTGGTGCTGCCCGACGGCACCACGGTCGCGGTGACGGCGGTCGATGCCGTGACGCCCGCTGTTTTTGTCAGCGCGGCCGGGATTGGCGCGGATGCGACACTCTCGCCATCGGCGATAGACGCCGACAGGGCACTGATGATGCGGCTGGAGATGATCCGCAGGGCGGCCTCGGTCGCCATGGGGATCGCGGCTGACCCGGATGCGGCGGGCAGGATCCTGTCGATCCCCAAGATTGCCATGGTGGACGCCCCGGCGGATTTCACCGCCCTGGACGGCAGCGTCACCGGCGCCGGCACGCATGACATTGCCATCCGCATGATTTCGGCCGGTCAGGCCCATCGCGCCGTCCCGATCACCGGTGCGCTGGCACTGGCGGCGGCGGCGACCGTTCCGGGCGGGTTGGTGCGTGACAGCCTGCGCGACGGCGCGGATCTGGGCCGGCTGCGCGTCGCCACGCCCAGCGGCGTGATTACGGTTGGCGCCGATCTGTCCGCCGAGGGGGAAATTCTCTCGGCCAATGTCATGCGAACCCAGCGCCGGCTGATGGAGGGCGCGGTCTGTCTTCGCCGCTCCGCTGTCGAGGGCCGCGCCGCCGAAACCCCCGATGCGGCGAAAGCCAACGGCTGAGGCCGGATATCAACCGCTCCAGTTCCGCGATGGTCTGAGCAGCGCCTGCGCTGCCGAGCCGGGGATCAGCTCAGCCCAAAGCGTTGCGTGCATTCCCCGGCAAGAATGGCGCCGGGCCGCATGCGGCGCGGCCGTATCTGTGCCGCCGTTGATGTCAGGCGTGACCCGGATCTTGTGGATCGCGGCGCGCATGGATGCACAGGCGCGTCCGGGTTATCGGATGCCCTCTTGGTGTTTTGCCGATCCGCGCCGCCGGAACGGGATACAGATCGGGCGGTGGTGGACCGGGTCGGTCATGATCTCGACCTCGACGCCAAAGACCTCGGCAATCAGGTCGCTGCGCATCAGCGCATCGGGGGTGCCGCGCGCGCGCACCGCGCCGCCGGCGACGAACACCAGATGATCGGCATAGCGCGCCGCCAGATTCAGGTCATGCAGCACGATGACGATGGTGCGCCCCTGCGCCCGGTTCAGTTCCGAGACCAGTTCCAGACAATCCAGCTGATGGGCCATGTCCAGATGGTTGACGGGTTCGTCCAGACAGATCACATCGGTTTCCTGCGCCAGCACCATCGCGATCCAGGCGCGTTGCAGCTGCCCCCCCGAGAGCGAGCCGATACGGCGGTAGCGCAGGGCCGTGACGCCGGTGCCTTCCATCGCCGCACGCACCGCCTCGTCGTCGCGCGCGCTCCATGGCTGCATCATGCTCTGATGGGGATAGCGGCCCAGACGGACCAACTCCTCGACGCTCATATCCGGCGGCGCGCTGGGGCTTTGCGCCAGCAGGCCGATGCGACGGCCCAGCGCCTTGCTGTTGATGGTGGAAATATCCGCGCCGTCCAGCAGCACATGGCCCGATTGCGGGGCGTGCAGGCGGCGGATGGCGCGCAGCAAGGTGGATTTGCCGCAGCCATTCGGCCCGGCCAGAACGGTGATCTGGCCGCTGGGGATCGGCAGGCTCAGCGCGCTGAGAATGACATCAGTGCCGTAAGACAGCGTCAGATCCTCGACTTCGATGCAGTTTTGCCGTGCCAGCTCATCCATTG
>JAUNTL010000104.1 GCA_030538705.1 Paracoccus sp. (in: a-proteobacteria)
GCCGTCCTCCTCGGCGCAGCGCTCCACCATAGCCTGACAGAAATCATGATAGGAATTTGCCTCGCAGACAAAGCGTCTGCCAGAGCGGGTCACGGCAATCACGCCGGGCTTTGATCGGTCGACGAAATGCGGGAAAGTGCCAAGCGTGCCGTCCCGCCGCCTTGGCCGCGAAACGGGCACCCAGGCGGCGGGATGGGGCAGGCTGGTATCGACCTGTCCTCCCACCGATTCGCCCAGCCACAGCCCGTCGCCGGTATTGCCCGGCGGCGCGGGTGAGACATGTTCATGCCCGCTTGGCGCATGCGGCATCAATGCCTTGCGGCGAATGGCGTCTTGAGGAAAGCCGCCCGCCGCCAGAACCACGCCCTTGCGCGCGGAAACCGTGACCGGACCATCGGCGCGCTCGATCCGCGCGCCGGTCACGCGGCCCGTATCATCATGGATCAGCGCGCGCACCGGCGCATCGGTCCAGATCGGCACGCCCCGATCGAAGGCCGAGCGCGCCAGCCGCCCGACAAGCGCATTGCCGTTCATCAACCGCATGGGCCGCCCGTGAAAAGCCATGTCGCGCAGAAATTTCGCAAACAGCCTCGCCACATAGCCCATCGAACGGACCGAGCGCGTGACATTGAAGAAATGCAGAAGCTCCTTGCCCGAACCGATCATCATCCCCAGAAAGGTGATCTCGGCCAGAGGCGGGCGCAGCCGCGCGATCTCGGGTCCGAGTTCACGCCCGTCAAAGGGTCGCGCCACGATCGAGCGTCCGCCATCCATCCCGCCGGGCGCATCGGGGTGATAATCGGCGAAAAACGGGCCGAGATCGAATTGCAGGGCGGTGTTTTCCTCGAAAAAGGCGACCGCTTTGGGGCCGGCGTCCAGAAAGGTGTCGATGCGTTCGGCGTCGAAATGGGCACCGGTCTCGTGCTGAAGATAGACACGCGCTTTCTCGGCGCTGTCATCCACGCCCGCGCGCATCGCCGGGCCATTGCCGGGGATCCACATCCAGCCGCCCGAGCGCGCCGTGGTGCCGCCAAAGACCGGCTCTTTCTCGGCCACCAGCACATCCAGCCGGCGATGGGCGGCAGCCACTGCCGTGGCCAGCCCGCCCGCGCCGGATCCCACGACCAGAACGTCGACCTCCAGTGTTTTCATGGCCTTTTCCTTTCGTTACGCGCTCAGATATCCGCCATCGACCGGCAGCAACGCCCCGGTCACATAGCTGGAGGCATCCGAGGCCAGAAACAGCACCGGCCCGACCAGCTCTTCGGGTCTGCCGGGGCGGCGCAGGGGCGTATGGGCCATGAACCGCCCGATGGCCTCGGGGTTGGCGCGGGTGGTCTCGGTCATGGGCGTCTCGATCACGCCGGGGGCGATGGCGTTCACCCGCACGCCGTGGGGCGCCAGATCATGGGCAAGCGCGCGCGTCAGTTGCAGCACCGCCCCCTTGGAGGTCGCATAGCCCGCGATCTGCGGTGCGGCCGAAACCGACATGATCGAGGCCAGATTGACGATGCGCCCGCCGGTCCGGATCAGGTCGCCCAGAAAGGCGCGGGTGACATTCATCACGCCGGTCGCATTGACCGCCAGAACCGCATCCCAATCACTGGCGAAACTGTCACCATCCAGCGGTGTGCGGCGGATGATCCCGGCATTATTGACCAGAATCGAGACCGGCCCGAAACGCGCCGCTATAACGCCCGCGATGTCTGCGCAGGCCGCCCTGTCCGTGACATCCAGCCCCAGCCCGAGCGCGTCACCACCCGCCCCGGTAAGCCCGGCCGCCACTGCCTCGGCGCCGGCGCGGTTGATATCGCAGCACATGACCACTGCCCCCGCCGCCGCCAGCCCCTGCGCAATCGCGCGCCCATTGCCCTGCGCCGCCCCCGTCACCACGGCGATCTTGCCGGAAATCCCTTGCATGATCTTTCCCCCTTGCGGGGCGATGCGGATTTCTTTCCGCGCGCCCTATAAAAGATTTGACTGTTACAAATAGATTTGTCGATATCAAAATAGTGCAACTGCAAGACATGCCCGCGAGAGGCGCGTCACAGGGAGGAAAAACCGATGAACAAACTGGCCACCTACAGCGCCGCCGCGGCACTTGCCCTGAGTTTGGGCACGATGGCATCCGCGCAAAGCTTTGATCTGCAAAACGTGTTTGGCCTGAATACGCCATCCATCGGCCCCAGCCCGCAGCATTGGGCCGACCGTGTGGCGCTGATGACCGATGGCGCGGTGACGATCAATGTCCATGGCGCGGGCGATTTCGTCCCCCCGTTTGAGGTTTTCGGCGCGGTCAGTTCGGGCGCGCTGCCGATGGGGTTTGACTGGATCGGCTATTGGGCACAGCAGATCCCGGTCGCCAATCTGGTCGGCTCGATGCCGTTCGGCCCCTCTCCCGATATCGCGCTTGGCTGGATGTTCGAGGGCGGCGGGCTGGAGATCATCCAGCGTGCCTATGATCCCCATAACGTCAAGGTGCTACCCTGCCATCTGGTCGGCGCCGAGGCAGGCGGCTGGTTTAACAAGGAAATCAACTCGGTCGAGGATCTGCGCGGGCTGAACATGCGCATCGCCGGCCTTGGCGGGCTGGCCATGGCGCGGCTTGGCGCGAATACGCAGCTGGTTCCGGCGGGCGAGATTTTCCTCAGCCTTGAGACGGGACGGATCGACGCCGCCGAATTTTCGGCCCCGCAGCTTGATCTGGGCTTCGGCTTTCAGCGCGTGACGAAATATTACTATTTCCCCGGTTGGCATCAGCCCTCGAGCTGGGACAGCATCATCATCAATATGGATGTCTGGAACGGCTTTGACGCGCGCACCCAGCAGATCATGAAAGAGGCCTGCTACGCCAATATCACCTATAATATGCATGATCAGGTCAATGCGCAGGCCGCCGCCATCGCCGAGATCCGTGCGGCGGGTGTCGAGGTGCGGCGCTTTCCTGATGAGGTGCTGATCGCGCTGCGCGAGGCCAGCGATGCGGTCATGGACGAACAGGCCGCCCAGGATCCGATCTTTGCCGAGGCACTGGAATCGCTGCGCGCCTATATGGATACGGTCGGCGAATGGGCCACCCTTCAGGCGCTGCCCGCACGCGCGGCAGAGTGATCTGAAATCAACCCTCTGCCCTGCGGGCGCCGTCAATGCGCCCGCAGCCTGTTCCCCAAGGAGCAATCATGCCGCGTCTGCTGCGCCGAATGATGGATATGCTATGCCTTCCCGGACGCTGGCTGAGTTGGCTGGTGCTGCCATTGATCGCCAGTATCCTGCTGGCCGTGCTTGCCGCAAAGCTGGGGTTCAATACGCTTTTGACCTTTGAGCGGCCGCTGCCGGTTCTGGGGCGCGCGCTGAATGTGAACGGGCTTTATGATCTGCAATGGTATATTTTTGCGCTGCTGGTGCTGTTTGGCGGCATCTGGGCGCTGCGTGATCACAAACATGTCTCGGTTGATTTTCTGTCACTGATGATGTCGCCGCAGCAACGTCTCTGGGTGCGGCTGGCGGGTGATCTGTTTTTCCTGCTGCCGTTTTGCCTGATCATCGCCTGGTATGGCTGGAGCTTTGCGCTCGTCGCCTGGAATACCGGCGAGGGCTCGACCCAGGGCGGGCTGAACAGCCGCTGGATCATCAAGGCGATGCTGCCGCTGTCATTCGCCATGCTGGCCCTCTTTGGTGTGATCCGCGCGCTTGGCACGGCGATCCAACTGGTCCGGCGCGATCATGACGAGGACGACCAATGAGTGAACATCTCTGGCCGCTCCTGATGCTGGTGGCGCTGATCACGGGCATCTTCTCGGGCTATCCGGTGGCCTTCGTGCTGGCGGGCGTTGGCATCGGCTTTGCCTTTCTGGCCGATATCCCGATCCTGTTTCTGTCGATGGGGGTGCAGCGGATCTATTCCGGTATCCTGACCAACTGGCTGCTGGTTGCGATCCCGCTATTCGTGTTCATGGGCCTGATGCTCGAGCGGTCGGGCATCGCCGAGCGGCTGATGCGCTCGCTCGCGTCGCTGTTCCGGGCGACGCCGGGGGGCTATGCCTTTGCGGTGATGATCATCGGGGTGATTATGGCGGCCTCGACCGGGATCATCGGGGCCTCGGTGGTGATGATGGGCATGATGGCGCTGCCGGCGATGCGAGAGGCAAAATACGACATGCGGCTGGCCAGCGGGCTGATCGCATCCTCGGGGACGCTGGGGATATTGCTGCCGCCCTCGATCATGCTGATCATTCTGGGCGATCAGATGCGGATTTCGGTGGGCGATCTGTTCATGGGTGCGATCGGGCCGGGGTTGCTTTTGTCGGGGCTGTATTTTCTTTACCTGGCCGGGGTCGCGTTTTTTGCCCCCCATCGGGTGCCGGCGCCGCAGGCGGTCGCGCGCGGTTCGTTCTGGCCGGCGGCATGGGCGCTGACGCGTGATCTGGTCGCGCCTTTCGTGCTGATCCTGTCGGTGCTGGGCACCATCATCGCCGGTATCGCGACACCGACGGAATCCGCTGCAATCGGGGCGGCCGGCGCGTTGCTGCTGGCGCTGAGTTCCGGCCATCTGAGCCTGCGTGCCCTGCGCGCTGCGCTTTACGAGACGACGAAAACCACCGCCATGATCATTTTCGTGATGATCGGCGCGTCGATCTTTTCGGTCGTGTTCCGCCGGCTGGGCGGGGATGCGATGATCTATGATCTGTTCAATATCCACGAGGCCAACCCCTATATCGTTCTATTCACGATCATGGCGCTGGTGTTCCTGCTGGGCTTTTTCCTCGACTGGGTTGAAATAACGCTGGTCGTCGTGCCGATCGTCGCCCCCGTCGTTGCCGCGCTTGATTTCGGGATGCAGGGGGATCAGGTCATGATCTGGTTTGCCATCGCGCTCGCCGTCAACCTTCAGACCTCTTTCCTGACGCCGCCATTTGGTTACGCGCTATTCTATCTGCGCGGCATTGCGCCTGACCTGCCGATCTCGGTGATCTATCGCGGGATCATTCCCTTTGTGCTGATCCAGATTACGGCATTGCTTCTGGTGATCACCTTTCCCGCGCTCGCGCTGTGGCTGCCGGCCGCGGCAAGATAGGGGCGGCGGCGGGATCAGCCGACCGCAGGCACCGGGGGCGCGGGGTCGTGGTAATCATGTTCGCCCCCGCGCCAGTCGCGCAATCTCCAATGGCCGGGCGCGATCTGACGTGCGGCATCGCTGTCCAGCCTGACCTTGCCATAGCCGCCGGGCAGGTCCAGCACATAGGCCGGGATCGCCACACCTGACAGATGCCCGCGCAATGCGGCCATGATCTCCAGCCCCCGGGCGATCGGGGTGCGGAAATGGCTGGTGCCACGGGCAAGGTCGCAGTGATGCAGATAATAGGGCGTGACGCGCAGCGCGGTCAGCGCCCGCAGCAGCCCGGCCAGCAGGGCGGCATCATCATTGACCCCGCGCAGCAGCACGGATTGCGACAACAGCGCGACGCCTGCACGCGCCAAGGCGGTGATCGCCGCACGGGCCTGCGCGGTCAGCTCATCGGGGTGGTTGGTGTGGATGACGATATACAGCGCCTTGTCACGCGCCAGCACCGGCAGCAGGGCGGCGACCCGCTCGGGCGCGACCACGGGCACGCGGCTGTGGATGCGGATGACCTCGACATGAGCGATTGCGTCGAGCCGGCCCAGCACCTCGCGCAGCCTGCGCGCAGAGATCGTCAGCGGATCCCCCCCTGTCAGGATGATCTCGCGCAGGGCAGGGGTGGCGGCGATATAATCCAGCGCGGCGTCCAGCCGGTCGGCGGGCAGGGGGCCGGACTGACCGACGACCTCGCGGCGAAAGCAGAAACGGCAATAGACATCGCAGGTCTGGGTCAGATGCAGGATGGCGCGGTCGGGATACCGATGGGTCAGCCCTTTGACCGGGCTGTGCGCCAGATCACCTATCGGATCTGCCAGCTCTTCGGGGCGGGTCAGCAACTCGCGCGGATCGGGCACGAATTGCGCCGTCATACCGGGGCTGTGCTGCGCCATTGCAGGCGTCACGCGAATGCGGAACTGTTCGGCGACCCGTTCCAGTGCCGGCGCATCCCCGGACCGCGCCAGCCCCGCCGCCAGCAGATCGCCGACCGAGTTCAGCGCGTCCCTGACCATCGCCGGCTCAGTTCAGTGCCGCCTGGAACGGATAGAACCCGTTGTGAAATTCGCCGAACATGGCATTCAGCTCGGGATGCTCGACCGGCTCGCCGGACTGGTCCGGGATCAGGTTTTGCTCGGACACATAGGCGACGTAATAGGTTGCCTCTGTTTCGGCATAAAGATGATAGAAGGGCTGATCGCGGTCAGGGCGGCTGTCCTCGGGGATGGAATCATACCATTCATCCGAGTTGGCGAATTCCGGGTCGATGTCGAAAATCACACCCCGGAACGGGTGCAGCCTGTGCCGCACCACCTGACCGATCATAAATTTCGCGACCCGTATTTCCATCATTACCTTCCGCAGAACCGGCCCCTATTACGCGTTTTGGCGGCGACTGTCCATGGATAGGCCGGCCCCGCTCTGGCCTTGCGGGTTTGCATCGGGCGGGGGGGCTGCGCCCGCCGCCCCGGTCTCGATGATATCGCGGGCTTCGTCCTCGTCCTCGTCGTCAAGTTCGGGCGGGGCTTCGCCGGCAAGGAAATTGCCCAGCTTTTCCAGCCCCGGGATATGATCGGCCATGACCTTCAGCACGACCAGCATCGGCACTGCAACGACCATGCCCAGCACCGACCAGAGCCAGGCCCACAGCGCGACGGTCACAAAGACGACAACGGTATTCAGCTGCAATCGGCGCGAGACGAAATAGGGCGTGACCAGTTGCCCCTCAAGCGAGGTCAGCGCGAGATAGCTTAACGCAACCATGGCCGGCGTATAAAGATCGTCATAGGTAATCAGCGCCACAATCAGCGCCGCCGCCACCCCGGTCACCGCGCCGAGATAGGGGATGAAATTCAGAATGAACGCCGCCACCCCCCATAAAAGCGGCTGCGGCATCCCCCAGAACCACATCGCCAACCCGATTGCGACACCCAGCCCTGCGTTGATCAGCGTGATGGCGCCCAGATATGAGCCGAGCGAGCTTTCTATCTCGCGCATGGCCATATAGGCGGCGCGCTTTTCGCGCATCGTGTCGAAGCTTTGGACGACCTTGAGGTAAAGCAGATCGCCCGAGGCGAGCAGAAAGAACAGCAAAAACAGCGTGAATACGATCTGCCCCGCCACGGACGGCCCTGCCGCCGCCAGCGTTTGCAGCGTTGATGCGCTTTCGGTATCGACGCGCACCTGAATCGCCTGTTCGCCGCCGCCGCTTGCCTGCGCGGTCACGGTCAGTTGCGAGGATGCGCCGGGCGGGCCGACAGGCGGCGCGCCGATCTCTCCGGGCGCGGGGACGGCATTGTCCAGCGGGCCGGCCGGGGGGGTATGTGGCGTATCAGGTGGCGCAATTGCGGTTGTCTGTGCGATTGCGCCCTCGCCGCCGCTGCCTGAACCCGTGACCTCATTGATCTTGGCGGCGGCCTCTTCCAGTGGGCGGACGCTTTCGCGCAGGGTGCCCAGCCGCTCTTCAAGCCGTTCGGCGATGCGGGGGCTGTTGTCGACGATCTCGCTGACCGGGCCTGAGATGAAATAGCCCAGACCGCCGACCAGCATCACCATGCCCAGCGTCACGATTGCCGCGGCAGCCGTGGCATTGATGCCAACCCGGCCCAGCAACCGCCGGAAGGGCGCGAATACGAAGAACAGCAACATGCCCAGCGTGACCGGCATCAGAAAGGCCGAGGCCGAGGTGATGAAGTGAAACAGCAAGACAAGAAAGATGCCGATCACGGCCCATGCGGGAACCGCGCGCGGCTTTTCGTCACCGCGTCTCAGGACGGGAAAGCGATGCTCGGCCGTATATCCGGGCGTGGGGGGCATTGCGATCTCTCCTGTCGGCTCCAGCGGCCCAACGCATAAACCGGGCCGAAAGGTCCGGGGCATCTGATTGCTGTTTGTGCATTTGCATGTTCGGAAGCGTGGCCCCGGAGGGAAGGGCCGGAACAGGTCAGGGCGGGGCGGAATGATGGCTGTGACGGCCCCCGCCCGCCCGCCGGGGCGCGGCCCGCGCCTGTAGCGGCAGGCGATTGTCCCGGGCGCCCGACCCCGCCGGGCCAGCCGGCGGCCCGGTGCCTGTCGGTATCAGGGCCGGGCGGTCGGGGACGGGACGCCGTCAGGGGCGGGGCGCACGCCGGGATGACAGGCGCGCGCCGGATGCATGTGGGTTTCCGGGCTTGCCGGTCGCGCCATCCGGCCCGCTATGCGCTATCCGGCGGGCGGTGCGGGCGGCGGTCAGGCCCGCGCGGCCCGGACCTTCAGACCGGATGATCGCCGGATGCGTCGATCACCCGCGAGGGCAGGCCCATTTCGCCCAGCAACTCGAGGAAAGGGCGGGCGGGCAGATCCTCGACATTGACCATGCGTTTCACATCCCAGGTGCCGCGCGCGATCAGGATCGCGGCCGCGACGGGGGGCACGCCGGCGGTATAGCTGATGCCCTGACTGCCGACCTCGGCATAGGCGTCCTTGTGATCGGCGACGTTATAGATGAACACCTCGGCCTCGCGCCCGTCGCGCTTGCCGCGCACCAGATCGCCGATGCATGTCTTGCCCTCATAGTCAGGCGCAAGGCTGGCAGGATCGGGCAGCACCGCCTTGACCACCTTGAGAGGAACGACCTCGGTCCCCTCGGCTGTGGTGACCGGCTGTTCGGACAGCAGGCCAAGCGATTTCAGCACGGTAAAGACATTGATGTAATGCTCGCCAAAACCCATCCAGAAGCGGACATCGGCCCGAGGATAACGCGCCGACAGGCTGTGGACCTCGTCATGGCCCGAAAGATAGGCGGTGCGCTTGCCGACGACGGGCAGATCCCATTCACGTCCGACCTCGAACATCTCGTTCTCGGTCCATTTGCCGCCCTGCCAGGCATAGACCGTGCCGGTGAATTCGCGGAAATTGATCTCGGGGTCGAAATTCGTGGCGAAATAGCGGCCGTGGCTGCCGGCGTTGATATCCACGATGTCGATCGAGGTGATCTCGTCGAAATATTCATCCTCGGCCAGCCGGGCATAGGCATTGACGACGCCGGGATCGAACCCTGCCCCCAGAATGGCGGTCACCCCTGCCTTTTCGGCATCCTCGCGCCGTTTCCATTCGTAATTGCCATACCAGGGCGGGGTTTCGCAGATCTTGGCCGGATCTTCGTGGATGGCGGTGTCGATATAGGCACAGCCGGTTTCGATACAGCCTTGCAGCACGGTCATATTGATGAAGGCCGAGCCGACATTGATGCAGATACCGGCCTGGACCTGACGGATCAGCGCGGCCACCGCATCGCTGTCCATCGCATCAAGCGCATGGGTTTCAAAGGGCATGTCATGGCCCTTGTCGCGCAGGCTGGCGACAATGGCGTCGGCCTTGGCCTGTGTGCGCGATGCGATATGCAGCGCGCCGAATTCGGCCGCCCATTGCGCGACCTTGTGCGCTGTGACCTGCGCGACGCCCCCGGCGCCGATGATGAGAACGTTCTTTTGCAACATTTCCCCCTTCGGTGTCAGGACAGGCTGTCCCGATAGTCCTGATATGTGAATTCGCGGACGGGTCGAATCGTTCCGTCCTCGTCGCGGATGGCGATGGCCGGCATGTTGACGCCGTTGAACCAGTTTTTCTTGACCATCGTATATCCGGCCGCATCGGCAATGCTGACGCGGTCGCCGATCTCCAGCGGGCGCCCGAAACGCGCGTCGCCGAAAATATCGCCCGCCAGACAGGTCTTGCCGGCGATCTGATAGGCATGCGCGCCGTCCTGCGGCAGCCTGGCGGTTTCGCGATAGATCAGCAGATCCAGCATATGCGCCTCGATGCTGGCATCGACGACGGCGATTTTTTTGCCATTGTCGATGATGTCCAGCACGCTGACCTCCAGCGTTGCGGTGCCGGTAATGCTGGCCTCGCCCGGCTCCAGATAGACCTGAACGCCCATGCGGTCGGCAAAGCCTTTCAGCCGGTCGGCCAGCCGGTCCAGCGGATATCCCGCACCGGTGAAATGGATGCCGCCGCCAAGGCTGACCCAGTCGAGCCGGCGCAGAAAGGGGCCGAACTCTGCCTCGATCCGGTCGAGCTGGTCCGAAAACAGGTCGAAATCGCGGTTCTCACAGTTGTAATGGATCATGACGCCGTTGATGCGGTCGGCTGCGGCCTCCAGCCGGGCCATGTCCCATTCACCCAGCCGCGAAAAGGGCCGCGCCGGGTCGGCCAGATCAAAGCCCGAGGTCGAAAAGCGCGGATTGAGCCGCAGCCCGCGGTTGATATGACCGGCGCGGCCGGCATAGCGGTCCAGCTGCCCGAGGCTGTTGAAGATGATCTTGTCGGCATAGCTGATCGCTTCGTCGATCTCGTGATCCGCCCAAGCGACGGAATAGGCGTGGGTTTCCTTGCCGAACGTCTCATGTCCCAGCCGCAGCTCGTAAAGCGACGAGCTGGTCGTGCCGTCCATATAGTCGCGCATGAGGTCAAAGACCGACCATGTGGCAAAACACTTCAGGGCCAGCAGCGCCTTGGCCCCGGATGCCGCGCGCAGGCGCGCGACGGTTTCCATGTTGCGGCGCAGCGCAGCCATATCCATGAGATAGAAAGGGGTCTTGATCGACATCGCATCCCTCGGGCCGGATAAGAGAGCGCATATAGCCCCCCCGACCCGGTTTCGCAAGAAACGGTGACGCCCCGATGACGCCGGGGCCGGGGACACGGATCGACTGGATCAGATGATGGCGGGGAGATGCCCGCAGGCCCTTGACCCGATGGCACCCGCCCGC
>JAUNTL010000105.1 GCA_030538705.1 Paracoccus sp. (in: a-proteobacteria)
GGGTGCAGCGCGGATATCGCACACAGCCCCGGTCCGCGACGGCGGGCCGGGGTTTTCCTGTTTGCGGCCATCCTGCTTAGGCGACCAGCGGGCGGGCGTTCTTGATATGGCGGCGCGTCAATTCGCGTGCGAGACGGCCGGTCATGAAGGTGCGCGCACCCTCGGGCGTGGCGGGGTCGGGGCCAAACAGGCCGGGAAACAGCGCCCGGATTTCGCGCTGCGCCGCCGGCGAGACGGAGTTCAGCGCGACCGGTCCGGTAAACAGCGATTCCGTCCAGCAACCGTTCGAGCGCACGATCTCATGGCGGTCGAACAGGATGTGATGATAGCCGATGCCGTCGGCGGGGACGGTCACGGAAATCCCCGGCATGGCACAAAGATGCTTGGCCGCGACCAGCACCTCGGCGCTGCCGGTCAGGCGCTCGGCGATGCGCGAGGCGACGAGGACGCGGTGCTGCGGACTGACCGTGAGATCGGTCGCCGGGATGCCGGGGCCAAGCGCGCCGGCGCGGATGCGGATCGGGCGCAGGTTCGGGCACAGGTCGAGATGCCGCGCCGTCAGCCGGCGCCCGCCCGCCCATGCCAGCGCCCGCAGCCCGTGATCGCGCGTCATCACCAGATCGCCCGCCACCAGCGTCTCGACCGGGCGCGGGCCGTTTGCCGTTTCGATCAGGGTGCCCGTGGCGAAACAGGTCGGGCTCAGATAGCCGGGGGGGATTTGCGTCACTGCCATCGCGATCTGCGAGGGCTGGCGCGAGGCGGCATAGCTGATGCTGTTCGCGGGATTGAACTCTGGCGTCGTGGGGTTCAGCGGCAGGATCAGCACCGTTGTCCGGTCACCGATTTCGGCCGGCGTCGCGGCACTGGTTCCGGCGGCATAGGGCAGGATCGCGTAATAATTCGCCCCCGTCACATCATCGCGGATCAGGGTCACAAAGCGCGGATTATAGGTCAGCACGGTATTGGCCTTGACCGTGACCCCGCCCAGATCCGTGTCGATCAACAGCCGCTGGCCGGGCTGGCTTAACCGTGTGGCCTGATTGAACTGGCCGTCCGCGTCGTCGAGATAGATCCGCGTCTCGGTGGCATCGGCAAAGGAGAAATTCTTGACCCCGCCCAGTGGCAGGTTGCTGACGACCGGCACCGGGCTGCCGAAACTATACGCCTTTATCAGATATGCCATCAAAGCCCTGCCGGTTGCATGGCGAAATACAACCGCAGGAAGATTAATAAGTGGTTAATACAATCATCAAATCCCCTTTGCCCTGTTCCCTTGCGATGCCGGGATGCTAGTCTCGGCGCGACGGGCAAAGGAGGACGTGATGCAACTGACCTGGCTGGGACATGCAAGCTGGCGGCTTGAAATCGAGGATGCGGTGATCCTGATCGACCCC
Organism: Paracoccus sp. (in: a-proteobacteria); assembly: GCA_030538705.1. Classification (GTDB taxonomy): domain Bacteria; phylum Pseudomonadota; class Alphaproteobacteria; order Rhodobacterales; family Rhodobacteraceae; genus Paracoccus. Next base: position 1,395 of record JAUNTL010000105.1, read on the forward strand.
TGGCTGGAGGGCAGCCCGGTCTTTCCGGCGCAATCCCGTGCCGGCGCGATCGCGGGCGCGACCCATATCCTGATCACTCACGGCCATGGCGATCACGCCGCCGAGGCGGTGGACCTGGCGCGCGAGCTGGGGATCCCGGTCGCGGGCATCTATGATCTGATGCAATACTGGCAGGCCCGTGAGGGGATCGAGACCATCGGATTCAACAAGGGCGGGACGATAGATCTGGGCGGCGCAAAGGTGACGATGGTCAATGCCTGCCATTCCTCGTCCTTTGGCGGGCCGGATGGCGCGCCTGTCTATGCCGGGCATGAGGCCGGCTATATGATCGCCGGCGAGGGGCGGGTGATCTATCACTCGGGCGATACTGACATCATGGCGGATATGGAATGGATGGGTGATCTGCACCGCCCCGATATCGGCATTCTTTCCATTGGCGGCCATTTCACCATGGACCCGCAGCGCGCCGCCTATGCCGCGAAACGCTGGTTTGCCTTCGACACGATCATCTGCTCGCATTACAAGACCTTTGCGCTGCTCGAACCCGATATCGCGCCGCTGCGCGATCTGGGGGCAAGGCTGATCGAACCCGTCTTGCTGGAACCCTTCTCTCCCTGATCGCCGGGCGCGCGGCGCGGGGCAGCTTGCAGCCTCAGGGCTGCACGGCTAAACCCGGCGGCAGAATACAGGAGCATGCATGTCCATCACCCAAGACGAGGCGCGCAAGGTCGCGCATCTGGCCCGGATCGCGGTCGAGGAATCGCACCTTCCCGATCTCGCGGCCGAGCTGAACAATATCCTGCACTTCATGGAACAGCTGAATGAGGTCGATGTGAGCGGGGTCGAGCCGATGACCGGCGTCACCCCCATGCGCCTGAAACGCCGCGCCGATATCGTCGATGACGGCGGCTATCCTGAAAAGATCCTTGCCAATGCCCCCGACGCGCGCGAGGGCTTTTTTGCCGTGCCGAAGGTGGTGGAATGACCGAGCTGAACCGCCTGACCATATCCGAAGCCCGCGATGCGCTGCATGCCGGTGAGCTGACCTCGGCCGAGCTGACAGAGGCCTGTCTGAGCGCCATCGAGGGCGCGGATGCGCTGAATGCCTTTGTCCATCACACCCCCGATCAGGCGCGCGAGATGGCTGCCGCAGCCGACGTCCGCATCCGCGCCGGTGACGGCGCGCCGATGACCGGCATTCCGCTGGGGATCAAGGATCTGTTCTGCACCGCAGGCGTGGCCACCCAGGCCGCCAGCCGCATCCTTGACGGTTTCCGGCCTGAATACGAATCGACCGTGACCCGCAATCTGTGGGGTGCCGGCGCGGTGATGCTGGGCAAGCTGAACATGGACGAGTTCGCCATGGGGTCCAGCAATGAAACCAGCGTTTACGGCAATGCCGTCAACCCGTGGCGCGCGGGCGGGCGGGCGCTGACGCCGGGCGGATCCTCGGGCGGCTCGGCCGCGGCGGTGGCGGCGGATCTGTGTCTGGGCGCGACAGGGACCGATACGGGCGGCTCGATCCGCCAGCCCGCGGCATTCACCGGCACCGTCGGGCTGAAGCCGACCTATGGCCGGGTCAGCCGCTGGGGCACGATCGCCTTTGCCTCGTCGCTGGATCAGGCCGGACCGATGACGCGCACGGTGCGCGACGCGGCGATCATGCTGGGCGCGATGGCATCGGCCGATCCGCGCGATTCGACCTGCGCCGATCTGCCCGTGCCCGATTACGAGGCCGCGCTGAGCGGCGATATCCGCGGCAAAAAGATCGGCATTCCGCGCGAATACCGCATCGACGGCATCCCGGCCGAGATCGACGCGCTGTGGCAGAAGGGCGCAGATATGCTGCGCGATGCGGGGGCGGAAATCGTCGATATCAGCCTGCCGCATACCAAATACGCGCTGCCGGCCTATTACGTCATTGCCCCGGCCGAGGCGTCGTCCAACCTCGCACGTTATGACGGGGTGCGTTACGGCCGCCGCGCAAGGCTGGGTGCGGGCGACGGGATCACGGCAATGTATGAAAAGACCCGCGCCGAAGGCTTTGGGCCCGAGGTGCAGCGCCGCGTGATGATCGGCACCTATGTGCTGTCGGCAGGGTTCTATGACGCCTATTACAACCGCGCCCGCAAGGTTCGCGCGCTGATAAAACGAGATTTCGATCAGGTTTATGCCCAAGGCATTGACGCGATCCTGACGCCTGCCACGCCATCAGCGGCCTTTGGTCTGGGCGAGATGGAGGGCAAGGACCCGGTCGAGATGTATCTCAATGACGTCTTTACGGTGACCGTGAACCTTGCCGGGCTGCCCGGTATCTCGGTCCCGGTCGGTCTGGACGGGCAGGGGCTGCCGCTCGGGCTGCAACTGATCGGCCGGCCCTTTGCCGAGGGCGATCTGCTCAATCACGCCGCCGTTCTGGAACGCGCTGCCGGTTTCTCCGCGCGCCCGGACCGCTGGTGGTAAGCCAAAAAAGGGGCGCGCGATGAGAAAACTGGCAATTGTGGTGATCGGCGCGCTTGTCGTGGCGGGCTGCGGGAATGGCACCGGCAAGATCAGTGATCCGCGCTATCCGATGAATGGCGAGACGCCTTATGGCCAGTATCGCATCGCACGCGAGGCCGCGCTGACCGGCGCCGGGCCTGAGCCGCGCATCATCCCGCGCGCCGAGCCGTTCACCGCCCCCACCGCCAGCGAGATCGCCGGGCCGGGCGCGCTTGATATCCTTGCGCAGAAAACGCGCCTTGATCGCGCCGGGGCGGCTGGCACGGCGCCAACCACAGGCGCCGGGCGCGGCGGCTATGTCGATCCCGACAGCGGCCGGCGGGCGACCACCGCCGCCGTGGTTCCGGCCCGCCCCGTGACCGCCGCCGCCGCATCCGGCCAGACCGATGCGCTGACCCGCTATGCCTTTGCCCAAGGCCACGCGCCCGGCACCGCCGTTCATGCCCGCAGCGGTGGCTCGGCCTCTGAGGCGGCGCGCGCCTGTGCCCGCTTTCCCAACGCCGCCGCCGCACAGCTGATGTTCCTCAGCGCCGGCGGGCCGGGCGCCGATCCCTATGGCATGGACCCGGACGGTGACGGTTTTGTCTGCGGCTGGGATCCTGCGCCCTATCGGGTCGAACAGCTTTGATATGGCCGCTGGCCGGGCCGGCGCAAAACCGCATCCGCCCGTGCGCTGCGCCATGACCGGCTGGCCCAGCCCCAACCACGGGCCGCGTGTCGGCGTCGCCGCGCCCTCGCTGATCGTGCTGCATTACACCGGCATGGCCACCGCCGCCGAGGCACGCGCAAGGCTGTGCGATCCGGCGGCCGAGGTCAGCGCGCATTGGCTGATCGCCGAGGATGGCGCGCCCGAGGCCCTCGTCCCCGAGGAGCGCCGCGCCTGGCATGCCGGGGCCGGCAGCTGGCGCGGGCAGGAGGATATCAATTCGCGCTCGGTCGGGATCGAGATCGCCAATCCTGGATACCGCCCCTTTGCCGCGGCGCAGATGGATATGCTGGAACGTCTGCTGGGCCGGATCATGGCCCGCTGGTCGATCGGTCCCGAAGGGGTGATCGCGCATTCCGATATGGCGCCGGGGCGCAAGCTGGACCCCGGCCCGCGCTTTGACTGGGCGCGGCTGGCGCGTCAGGGGCTGGCCCTGCATCCGGCCGGTTGCGGCCCGGACCTTCCGCTGGATGAAAGCCTGACGCGCATCGGTTACCCGGTGGTCGAGCCGGAAAAGAGGCTTGCCGCCTTTCGGCTGCGCTTTCGCCCCGGCGCTCATGGTCCCGAGACCGAAACCGACCGCCGCATCGCCGCTGCTGCCGCAGCACTTTTCCCGGCCTGAGCCGCAGCGCGCCGCCCCGGCCCCGTTTGGGGGCCGCATACCGGGGCGCCTCACGCAGGAAGAGGGGGCGGCCGGGGGCGGCCGGGATCGAATTGCGTTGCGTTCATCATCCGGCACGGCGGTCAGCGCGCCAGCCGGTCCCGGCGCGTGCCCGGGCCGGGGCATGCTGTTCGTGAGGGTGACAGCCGCTGTCATGGCGCGCCGCGGCCTTTCGGCGTGACAACCGCGCCGCTGCCTGCGGTCGCCGGCGGTGCTGGCCCGGTGTATCCATGGCGGTGCGAGAGCGTGCCCGGGCCGGCCGCTGGCAGAGTTATCAACTGCACTGGCGCGGCCGTGCCATCCGGCCGGGGGACGGTGGGGGTCTTTGGGTTGCGGGATGCGGGGCCGGGATGTCAGCGCGGAGGGGGCTTGCCGGGATCATGGCCCCTTTCCGGGGTCGCGGCCTTTCGGCGCAACAACCGGGCCGCTGCCTGCGGGCGCCGGCGGTGCTGGCCCGGTGTATCCATGGCGGTGCGAGAGCGTGCCCGGGCCGGCCGCTGGCAGAGTTATCAACTGCACTGGCGCGGCCGTGCCATCCGGCCGGGGGAACGGCGGGTGTTTTCGGGTTGCGGGATGCAGGGCCGGGATATCAGCGCGGAGGGGGGCTTGCCGGATCATGGCCCCTTGCGGGGTCGCGTCGTTTCAGCGTGGCAACCGGGCCGCTGCCTGCGGTCGCCGGCTGTGCCGGGCGGGGATATTCGGGGCGCGGGATATTTCCGGGCAAGGCGCGTGCGAACCCGTTGATGTCGCCTGCCGGGCGGGCAGCATAGGGGTGCGGCTGCGGCGATGATGCGTGCCGGTGCCATGCTGTCCGCTGTCTGGTCTGGCAATCACGCTGATGAGGATCGCGGCGCGTCTTTGCAAACCCGCGGCCAGATAAGAGGGCACGGTGCGGCAGCGTCTTGCCCTCGTCACATCCGGCGGGTAAGCGCGGCGGATGGATTTCGCACGCTATCGTCCCCATCTGATCGCGCTTTTGTCGCTGGGGCTGCCGCTGGTCGGTGGCCATCTGGCGCGTATGGCCATCGGGATCACCGATACGGTGATGATCGGCTGGTATGGCGTCGATGCGCTGGCGGCCCTGGTTCTGGCCAATTCGCTGCAATTCGTGCTGATGATGCTGGGTTCGGGCTATGGGATCGGGGTCATGGGCCTGCTGGCGGCGGCCCATATCCGCGACGATCCGACCGAGATGCGGCGGGCGACGCGCATGGCGCTGTGGCTCTCGGCCATTCATTCGGTCGCCATCATGCCCTTGCTGTGGTTTTCCGGCACGATCCTGCTGGCCGCCGGTCAGACAAGCGAGGTCGCCGGGCTGGCGCAGGACTATCTGCGTATCGCCGGCTGGGGCGTGGGTGCGACGCTCTGGGCGATGGTGCTGAACTCCTATCTCGCCTCGATGGAGCGGGCGCAGGTCGTGCTGTGGCTGACGGTGGCGGGCATTCCGCTGAACATCCTGCTGAACTGGGTGCTGATCTTTGGCAATCTGGGCGCGCCGGAACTGGGTGTCAGGGGGGCGGCCATCGCCTCGATCGTGACGCAGTTCCTCAGCCTGGGCGCGATCATAACCTATGCGCTGTGGTTGCCGCTGGCGCGGCGGATCGCGCTGATGCGCAGGTTCTGGCGCCCCGACTGGCCGGCGTTCCGCGCCATTTTCCGGCTGGGCCTGCCGGTCGGGCTGACGCTGGTGGCCGAGATCGGCATGTTCGTCGGCACCAATATCATGATGGGCTGGTTCGGCACGCGGGAACTGGCGGCCCATGGCATCGCGCTGCAACTGGCCTCGGTGGCGTTCATGTTTCATCTTGGCATGGCCAATGCCGGCACGATCCGCGCCGGGCAGGCGCGCGGTCTGGGCAATGCCGCCATGCTGCGCGATGCGGCGGCGGTGCTGATCGTGCTGTCGGTGCTGTTTGGTCTGATGTGCAGCGCGCTGTTTTTGTTCAGCCCCGGCCCGCTGATCGCGCTTTATCTTGATCCGGCCGATCCGCAGGCGCCGCATATCCTGGCGCTGGCGACCGGGCTGATGTTCTGGGCGGCGCTGTTCCAGCTGGTCGATGCGTTGCAGGTGCAGGGGCTGGGCCTGTTGCGCGGTGTGCAGGATACGCGCGTTCCCATGTGGCTGGCGGCGGTCAGCTATTGGCTGATCGGCCTGCCGGCGGCGTGGTTTCTGGCATTCGTGGCCGGGATGGGGCCGGGCGGGCTGTGGGCGGGGCTGGCCGTCGGGCTGACGGTTGCGGCGGTCCTGATGCTGCACCGCTTCTACGGCGGCCTTGCGCGCGGGGTCTGGACCCCCGGCGCGCGCGCGGGCTAATCTGGCACATCATCCGTCAAGCGAAAGACCGCCCATGCGCCCTGTTTTCGTGCAATTCCGCTGTGCCCCCGGCCAGACCTATGCCGTTGCCGATGCAATTTATGACCGCGAGATCGTGTCAGAACTTTATTCGACCTCGGGCGAGTTTGATCTGATTGCCAAGGTCTATATCCCCGAGGATGAGGATGTCGGCCGTTTCCTGAACGAGCAGCTGTTCGATATTCAGGGCATTCAGCGCACTTTGACGACCATGACCTTCCGCGCCTTCTGACGCGGCGGTCTTTTCCTTATCCGCCGCAGGGCTTAGGTTCCGGGCTGAGCAAGAGGCAGGGGGACGCATGTCGTTCTTTTCCAAGCTGCGCGAGCGGCTGACCAAATCATCATCCAAGATCGGGCAGGGGCTGGACGATCTGGTGGGCGAGGGCACGCCCGAACCCGCGCCGCCGCCGGTGGCACCGCCCCCCGCCGCACCCGAAGGTGCAGCCGTCGCGCCGGCTGACGCCGCGCCGCAGCCCGCGCCCCATACCGGTCCGGCCCCTTCCCCTTCCCCTTCTGCGGCCGGGCAGGAGCAGGCAAGAAAGCCCGGCCTGATCGGCCGGCTGTTCGGCGCAGGGGCGGCCGCACCCGCCGAGCCGCGGCGAGAGCTGGACGACGATATGCTCGAAGAGCTGGAGGATACGCTGGTCGCCGCCGATATGGGGGTCGATACCGCGCTGCGCGTCACCGCCAATATCGCCGAGGGCCGGATGGGCCGGCGCATTTCGGCGACCGAGCTGAAAACCCTGCTGGCCGAAGAGATCACCCGGATCATGACGCCCGTGGCGCGCCCGCTGCCGCTTTATCCCAAAAGGCCGCAGGTCGTGCTGGTCGTCGGTGTCAACGGGTCGGGCAAGACGACGACCATCGGCAAGCTGGCCAGCCAGTTCCGCGCGGCGGGCAAGAATGTGGTGATCGCGGCGGGCGATACGTTCCGCGCCGCGGCGGTCGAGCAGTTGCAGGTCTGGGGGCAGCGCGCCGGCGTGCCGGTGCTGACCGCGCCCGAAGGCTCGGACCCGGCCAGCCTCGCCTTTGATGCGATGGTGCGCGCCGAGGCCGATGGCGCCGACCTTCTGATGATCGACACCGCCGGGCGTTTGCAAAACCGCGCCGATCTGATGGAGGAGCTGGCCAAGATCGTGCGCGTGATCCGCAAGAAAGACCCGAGCGCCCCGCATAACACGCTGCTGGTTCTGGACGCGACGACCGGGCAGAACGCGATCAGTCAGGTCGAGACCTTTTCCAAACTCGCCGATGTCTCGGGGCTGGTCATGACCAAGCTGGACGGGACGGCGCGCGGGGGGGTGCTGGTGGCGCTGGCGGACCGCTTTGGCCTGCCCATCCATGCCATCGGTGTGGGCGAACAGATCGACGATCTTGACGCCTTTGCGCCTGACGAGTTCGCCCGCGCCCTGGTCGGGCTGTAAACCGTGACCGGTGCCGGCGCCGCATTGCATCAGGGATGCGCGGATCGGGCGGCTGGCTGGTCGCCGCGTGGCGGGAGGGCCGGGCGGGCTGATCATCGGGCAGGTTCCGGGGCGATTGTGTCATCTTGTCAAACCCCCGGCGCCTCATGGGCAGGGCCGGGGGCGCGGGACGGTTCGCACTGCGGGCCGGCTGACGGGGCGCGGTTGCGTCTGTATTGTCCTTGTGACCGTGCCTGCCACCGCCTCGGCACAGCCGCCGGTCTTGCCGGGGCAGATGGTGGTGGCGGGGCAGATGGCGCTGGCGGGCATGCCCTCGCCGGTCCGAAGCCCGCGCGGCCCGAAGGTCGGGCGGCGGGCTGGGCAGCGGGTGGCGCGCCCGGGCCGGCAGGGGATCAGGCGCGCCGCACCCTCCCGTTGCGGTGGAGGAACCCGGCCGGGCGGGCCGGCGCAATACCGCGATGGCGGCCATGCCAATGCCGGCAGGCAGATCCTGTCCGGTCTCGCGGGCGTTCGCACCTTTGCTGCCGCGGTGCTGATCCGATGAGGCTGATCTGATGGCGCCCCGTGCAACCCTGATCCGCGACCGCATTTCCTCGGCCGTGCGGGTCGGAGCAATGCCGCGATGGCGACCACGCCAATGCCGGCAAGCAGATCCTGTCCGGCGCCGCGGGCGTTCGCGCCTTTGTGGCGGCGGTGCTGATCCGATGAGGCTGATCTGATGGCGCCCCGTGCAGCCCCGGTCCGCGACCGCATTTCCTCGGCCGTGCCGCCGGCTGCGGCTTTTGGCACGGCGGCGGTGCTGCCGGCGATCCTGCTGATCTGGGGCGCGCTTGGCGGCGGCTGGCCGCTGTGGCTGGGGTTCATCTGGATGGCCATTGCCGCGCCCGTCGCTGATACCGTGATTGCGCGGGGTTTTGGCGATGCCCCCGAGGGGGCGGATTTCCCGCTGGCCGATGCGGTGTCCATTCTGCTGGCCATGGTGCATTTCGCCCTGCTGGTGGCGGTGCTGGTGGCTTTTGGCGGCGCCTGGCTGGGCATGGCCGAGCGGGTCGCGCTGTTTCTGGGCGCGGGGATGTTCTTCGGGCAGGTCTCGAACTCCAACGCGCATGAGCTGATCCACCGGTCGCGGCGCGGGTTGTTCCGGCTGGGATCGGCGGTCTATGTCAGCCTGCTGTTCGGTCACCATGTCAGCGCGCATCGGCTGGTCCATCATGTTCACGTCGCCACGGCCGCCGATCCCAATTCGGCCCGGCTGGGTGAAGGGTTCTGGCATTTCCTTGCCCGCGCATGGCCGGGGTCATTCCGCGCCGGGCTGATGGCCGAGCAGGCGCGCGCACGCGCATCGGGGCGGATGAACCCCTATGTCATCTGGGTCGGCGGCGCGGTTGTCTGTGTGGTCGCGGTGACGCTGATCCTTGGTCTGCGGGTGGGGGCGGATTACGTCGCCATCTGCCTTTATGCGCAGATGCAGCTTATGCTGTCGGATTATGTTCAGCATTACGGGCTGCACCGCGAGACCCGCGACGGCCGCACCGAGCCGGTCGGCCCGCGCCACAGCTGGGATGCGCCGCATCCGCTGTCCTCGCTGGCGATGCTCAACGCCCCGCGTCATTCCGATCACCACGCCCATCCCTCGCGCGAATATCCTGCGCTGCGGCTGGCGCGGGACGAAAACCCGCGCCCGGTCTTGCCCTATTCCCTGCCGGTCATGGGGGCGATCGCGATGGTTCCGCCGCTGTGGCGGCGGATGATGGACCGGCGCGTCGCGCGAATGCGCGCAAAGTAAAAGCGCGAATTC
>JAUNTL010000106.1 GCA_030538705.1 Paracoccus sp. (in: a-proteobacteria)
AACGCTATATCAGCGAACGCGGCAAGATCGTGCCGTCGCGCATCACCGCCGTTTCCGCCAAAAACCAGCGCAAGCTGGCTCAGGCGATCAAACGCGCGCGTTTCCTTGCGCTGCTGCCCTATGTCGTGAAGTAAGGGGGCCTTGAAATGCAAGTAATCCTGCTGGAACGCGTCGCCAAACTCGGCCAGATGGGCGAAGTGGTGAACGTCAAAGAGGGCTATGCCCGCAACTTCCTGCTGCCGCAGGGCAAGGCGCTGCGCGCATCCGACGCCAATATCAAGGCGTTCGAGGCCCAGAAAGCCGCGCTTGTCGCACGCAATGACGAAAGCAAGGCCGAGGCGCAAAAGACCGCCGACCGTCTGGATGGCGAGACCTTTGTCATCATCCGTTCGGCATCCGACGCCGGTGCGCTTTATGGTTCGGTCACCCCGCGCGACGCAGCCGATGCCGCCGAGGCCGCCGGCCACACGATCGACCGCAAGCAGATCGTGCTGGGCGCCCCGATCAAAGAGCTGGGCCTGCACAAGGTTCAGGTCGTTCTTCACCCCGAAGTCGAGGCCGTGATCGTTCTGAACATCGCCCGCTCGGCCGAAGAGGCCGAATTGCAGGCATCGGGCAAGTCGATCCAGGATCTGGCCGCCGAGGAAGACGCGGCCGCCGAATTCGAGATTGCCGAACTGTTCGACGATATCGGATCGGCCTCGCGCGAGGACGAGGACGAAGACGCGTCCAACGCCTGAGCCGCGTCCCATGTGGTCCATCATCAGCCGCGCCGGTCCGTCCGGCGCGGCTTTTTCAATGCGCGGCCACCGGGGGACATCCCGGCCGGGCGGCGGAACGATTCCGCGGCCGCCGTGTTTCTGTCTCAGCCGGAACACGAAAGGACGCCTGATGTCGCGCATTGCCGATACGACCGCCGCCACCACGCCCGCCGATGACACGCCGCGGATCAGCAGCGCACGCATCCCGCCCGAGCGCAGGCTGCCGCCCCCGCCCGGCCAGCGTCGTCAGCCCGGCTGGCTGATCTGGGGGGGGATCGGTGCGGCGGCAATTGCCACGGCGGCCGTCGGGGTTGTCGCGATCCGGGCCTTTTCGGGCGATGAAGAGGACCGGCCGCGCCGCCCGCGCCATGCCCCGCGCTATGATGATCCGGACCCGGACGAGCGTCATGCAATGCGCGCACGCGCGCGCGCTGAATTTTCGGATTACGACCAGCATGCCGCGCGGCTGCGGGCGCAGGCCCGCGAGGACATGCTGGCCGAAGCGCGTGCCCGGCGCCGCGCCGCCCGGAACACCCCGCGCCGCAGCAGCTTTCTGTCCGATCTCGGTGACAGCGCGGGGCGCGTGGCAACCAACCTGACCGGCCTTCTGGCCGCCGCCAATGCCGCCAGCGAGGGCTTTCGCCAGGTCTCGGGCCGCGCTGACGGGATCGTGCGCGACTTTGTCAATGCCGCAGACCGGCTGAACGGCTTTCTGGCGCGCCGCAATGGCCCGGAACCAAAGGAAGCCGACACCTCGGCCCGGCCGGCCGACCGTGATGATCGCCGTATGCACAAGCTCTGATCCATGAGCTGTCTGCCCGAACGGACGGTCACACAGGCGTTGTTCGACCCGCTGCCCGAAGATGTCCGTCGCCGGTTTGGTCTGGACAAGGATCAAACCGGTCGCGGCACCGCCCCCAAAACCGCAAAGCGGTCTGACGAACCGGACAGCCCCCTGCCACCCGCGCGCGCGCATGCGCCGGCCTCGCCCTGGGGGTTCACGCTGGCCGACTGGTGGCAGGTGGCGCGCCGCACACTCGCCGGGATCGGGCGCGACCGCGTGACCTCGGTCGCGGGGGGTGTGACCTTTTTCGGCCTGCTGGCGCTGTTTCCGGCAATCACCGCGCTTGTCTCGCTTTATGGTCTGGTGGCCGATCCGGCGACCATCACCAGACATCTCGACATGCTGTCGCAGTTTCTGCCCGACGGGGCGCTCGGCATCATCCGCACTCAGGTCGAGGCCATCAGCGCCGCGCCCGGAACCGCGCTGTCCTTTGCCGGCATCGCCGGCCTTGGGGCGACCCTGTGGTCGGCGAATGGCGGCATGAAGGCGGTGATCGACGCGCTTAACATCGCCTGGTTCGAACGCGAGACGCGCGGCTTTATCCGGCTGAACCTGATTTCACTGGGCATGACCGTGGGTGCGATCCTGCTGGTCATTGCCCTGATCGCAACCATCGCCGTGGTGCCGGCCGTGCTGAAATGGCTGCCGCTTGCCGACCAGACCGGGGCCATGGTCTCGATGATCCGCTGGCCGATCATGTTTGCCGTCCTGATGCTGGCACTGGCCGCGCTTTACCGTTGGGGGCCAAGCAGGACCGACGCGGATTGGCAGTGGATCTCGCCCGGCGCGCTGCTGGCGGCGGTCGGTCTGGTCGCGGTCTCGGCGCTGTTTTCATGGTATGCGGCGAATTTCGCCAATTACAATGAAACCTATGGCTCGCTGGGTGCGGTGATCGCGCTGATGATGTGGCTGTGGATCGCCTCGATCGTGGTTCTGGTCGGGGCCGAGCTGAATGCCGAAAGTGAACGTCAGATCCTTGCGCTGAATGGCAAGCCGCTGCCTCGGCAAGACCGCAGGCCATAGGATGGCCGCCGCAACCCTGCCCGATCTGCGCAAAATTGCGGGGCACAAATATGACCACGGCCATGCGTTGATCATTGCCGGGCCGTCCGGCCATGGCGGGGCCGCGCGGCTGGCGGCACGCGCGGCACTGCGGATCGGCGCGGGGCTGGTGACGCTGGCCCCGCCTGCGGATGCCATGGCCGAACATACCGGCCCGCCCGATGCGCTGATGCGCGCCCCGCTCGACACAGCCGGGGATCTGGCGGCGCTGATCGGGGCGCGACGGATCAGCGCCGTGCTGATCGGTCCGGGCTGTGGCGCCGAACGCGCGGCCCGGCTGCTGCCCGGGCTGGCCGACAGCGGCCTGCCGGCGGTCATCGACGCCGATGCGATCACAGCGCTTGCCCGCGCGGCCCTGCCGCTGCCGCTGCCGGCCAACTGGACCCTGACCCCGCATCAGGGCGAATTCACCCGGCTTTTTCCCGCATTGGCCCATGGGCTGGATGATCAGGCCGAGGGCCGGATTGCCGCAGCAACCGCCGCCGCCCGCGATTCTGGCGCGGTCGTGCTGCTGAAAGGACCGCTCAGCGTAATTGCCGACCCCGGGGGGGCGACACGGCTGAACGACGCGCGCGATGCCGCACAGCTTGCCACCGCCGGTTCAGGCGATGTGCTGGCAGGTATCATCACCGGGCTGCTGGCGCGCGGGTTCCCGCCTCTGGACGCGGCCGCGACTGGGGCCGCTGTTCATGCCGCCTGCGCGCGCCGTTTCGGCCCCGGCCTGATCGCGGACGACCTGCCCGGGATGATCCCCGCAATCCTGCGCGAATGGCCCTGATTTTCCTCTCGCGCCCCGGCGCGCGCTTTGATAGAACGGCGCGGATTTAGGGGCGGCGGACCGTCGGGTCCGCCGCTTGGCATTGCGGGTGTGGCGAAACTGGTAGACGCACCAGATTTAGGTTCTGGCGCCGCAAGGCGTGGGGGTTCAAGTCCCTCCACCCGCACCACGAGGATGTAAAGGAAGAAAGATGCAGGTCAAAGAGACCCAGAACGACGGCCTCAAGCGCGGCTATCAGATGACCCTCCCGGCCGCCGATCTGGCCGCAATGGTCGATCAGAAGCTGAAGGAAGCCCAGCCCGAAGTGGAAATGAAGGGCTTTCGCAAGGGCAAGGTGCCGATGGCGATGCTGAAAAAGCAGTTCGGCCCGCGCGTGCTGGGCGATGCCATGCAAGACAGCATCGACGGCGCGCTGCGCGAGCATCTGGAGAAATCCGGCGACCGCCCCGCGGTTCAGCCCAAGATCGAGATGCAGGACGGCGAGAACTGGAAAGAAGGCGATGATGTTGTCGTCAACGTCTCTTACGAGGTTCTGCCCGCGATCCCCGAGGTCGATCTGAGCGATATCTCGCTGGAACGTCTGGTCGTCAAGGCCGAGGAAGCCGCCGTAACCGAGGCGCTGGAAAACCTCGCCAAGAACGCCCAGTCCTATGAGGACAAGAAAAAAGGCGCCAAGGCCGCCAAGGACGATCAGGTCGTGATCGACTTCAAGGGTTCGGTCGATGGCGAGCTGTTCGAGGGCGGCACCGCCGAGGATTATCCGCTGGTGCTTGGCTCGGGCAGCTTTATCCCCGGTTTCGAGGATCAGCTGACGGGCGCCAAGGCCGGCGATGAGGTCGAGGTCAAGGTCCAGTTCCCCGCCGAATATGGCCACAAGGCGCTTGCCGGCAAGGACGCGGTTTTCGCGACCACCGTCAAGGCCGTGAAAAAGCCGGTCGACGCCAAGATCGACGACGAGCTGGCCAAACGTTTCGGCGCCGAATCGCTGGACAAGCTGAAAGAACAGATCGGCGAGCGGCTGGAGGCCGAATACAAGGGCGCCTCGCGCGCGGTGCTGAAACGCGCCCTGCTCGACCAGCTGGACGGCAAGGTCAAGTTCGACCTGCCCGAGGTTCTGGTCGAGGCCGAGGCCGGCCAGATCGCCCATCAGCTGTGGCACGAGGAACACCCCGAGGAGCAGGGCCACAACCACGGCGAGATCGAGCCGACGGACGAACACAAAAAGCTGGCCGAGCGCCGGGTCCGTCTGGGCCTGCTTCTGGCCGAAATCGGCCAGAAGGCCGAGGTGAAGGTCTCGGATCAGGAATTCACCCAGGCCGTGATGATGCAGGCGCGCCAGTTCCCCGGTCAGGAACGCGCCTTCTTCGAGTTCATCCAGCAAAACCCGCAGGCACAGCAGCAACTGCGCGCCCCGATCTTTGAAGACAAGGTCGTCGATCACATCGCCGAACAGGCGAAGGTCGAGGAAAAGGCGGTCAGCAAGGAAGATCTGGAAAAGGCGGTCGAGGCTCTGGACGAGCTGTGATCACTGCTTGATTGCGACATCGAAAGCCGCAACCTTCGGGTTGCGGCTTTTTTCATTGAGTGAGAGTGACTGCCATGATGTTTCTGACCGCCTCGGCCCTGCCGCCAGAGTTCAGACTGGTCCATATCCACGGGCTGGTCTGTGTGACACGTGCCGTCGAAATTTCGTCCAAGGGGATTGTCAGGGGCCTGTTCGAGCGCCGGCGCAACGAGTTCCAGGAGGTCTATGACGCCCTGGCGGCCGAGGCGAAAGGACGGGGCAATGTCATCTATGCCATCCAGACCGCGACCGCCACGCAGCACTTTGGCAATAACACGTATCTTTACGTGACCCTGAGCGGCACGGTCGCGACCTGTGATATCCCGGCCGGCTATGTCGGCGCATGAAACTGCGCAGGACCTGCGGATCGCGGTTGCGCTGATGGGCAGCCGGGGCGGTCAGCGCGGGCTGGCCCACGGTTGAACAAGGCCCCGCGCGATGCCCCCCGGATTGTCATGGCCCCGTAACCACCGCCGGGCAAGCGCCCATATACCGGGCGCGGCGGTGCGCATTCGAAACGGCGCAGCACAGGATTGCATATAAAATGTGCATATGCTCAAAAAACGTGCGACGCGCCCGCCCCTCACGCATCCGATACCCCGGATCGCAGCCGCGCCGATGGACGCCCTGCCTCAAACCCGGCAAGCAGGGTTCAGACAAGCGCAGGAAGGATCACCGCGATGAAGAAGATCGAAGCGATCATCAAGCCCTTCAAACTGGACGACGTGAAGGAAGCCCTTCAAGAGGTCGGCGTTCAGGGCCTGACCGTGACCGAGGTCAAGGGCTTTGGTCGCCAGAAGGGGCACACGGAACTGTATCGCGGGGCGGAATATGTCGTCGACTTCCTGCCCAAGATCAAGATCGAGATGATCCTGCCCGATGACATGATCGAGCCGGCGATCGACGCCATCATCTCGGCCGCGCGCACCGACAAGATCGGCGACGGCAAGATCTTTGTGATGCCGGTCGAGCAGGCAATCCGTATCCGCACCGGCGAAACCGGCGACGACGCCGTCTGAGCCGGCTGCATACCATAAGGACAGGAACCGGCGGGGGGCTGGTTCCGATCATGCAAAGAGGGAATACCCATGAAAGTCAAAGACGTTCTGAAGCTGATGAAGGACGAGGAGGTCGAATATGTCGATATCCGCTTCACCGACCCGCGCGGCAAGCTTCAGCATGTGACGCTGGTGGTCGATCTGGTCGATGAGGACTTCTTTGAAGAAGGCTTTATGTTTGATGGCTCGTCCATCGCCGGCTGGAAATCCATCGACCAGTCCGACATGAAGCTGATCCTCGACCCGGCCAGTGTCTATATTGACCCGTTCTATGCTGAAAAGACGCTCTGCGTGCATTGCAACGTGGTCGAACCCGACACCGGCGAAGCCTATTCGCGCGATCCGCGCGGCACTGCCGTCAAGGCCGAAGCCTATCTGAAATCCTCTGGCATCGGGGATACGGCCTATTTCGGACCCGAGGCCGAGTTCTTTCTGTTCGACGATGTGCGTTACTCGGTGACGCCGCAAAAGGTCGGCTATGAAATCGACGCGGATGCCGCCGCATGGAACACCGACGCCCAGTTCGAGATGGGCAACACCGGCCATCGCGCCGGCCATAAGGGCGGATATTTCCCGGTGAACCCGGTCGATGAGGCGCAGGATATCCGCGGCGAGATGCTGTCCACGATGAAGCGCATGGGCATCAAGGTCGACAAGCACCATCACGAGGTCGCCACCTGCCAGCACGAGTTGGGGATGATCTTTGGCGGGCTGGTCGAACAGGCCGACAATATCCAGAAATACAAATACGTCATCCACAACGTGGCCCATGCTTACGGCAAATCGGCGACCTTCATGCCCAAGCCGATGAAGGGCGACAACGGGTCGGGCATGCATGTCAACATGTCGATCTGGAAGGATGGCAAGCCGCTGTTCGCAGGCGATAAATATGCTGATCTGAGCCAGGAAGCCCTGTGGTTCATCGGCGGCATCCTGAAACATGCCAAGGCGCTGAACGCGCTGACCAACCCGTCAACCAACAGCTATAAACGGCTGATCCCGGGGTTCGAGGCGCCGGTGCTGCGGGCCTATTCGGCGCGCAACCGCTCGGGCTGTGTGCGCATTCCGTGGACCGAAAGCCCCAAGGCAAAACGGGTCGAGGCGCGCTTTCCCGATCCGGCGGCCAACCCCTATCTGGCCTTTGCCGCGCTGCTGATGGCCGGTTTGGACGGGATCAAGCACAAGATCGACCCCGGCCCCGCCAGCGACAAGGATCTGTACGACCTGCCCCCCGAGGAACTGGCCGAGATCCCGACCGTCTGCGGCAGCCTGCGCGAGGCGCTGGAGGCGCTTGAGGCCGATATGGACTTTCTGCTGGCCGGCGACGTGTTCACGCGCGACCAGTTGCAGGGCTATATCAACCTGAAATGGGAAGAGGTCTATGCCTATGAGCATACCCCTCATCCGATCGAATATCAGATGTATTACTCGGTCTGAGACCGCTCCGGCCGGGATTGAACAAGGCAGGGCGCCCCTTTGCGGGCGCCCTTTTCACTGCTGCGGCGCGGGGCTTGAAACTTTGCCGGACTTCGCCCATCTACTGCCCACGGGATCAGACCCCGGCCGTCCGCAGGCGCAAGCCATGGTGAAGTCTGAACAATGACCGAACTGGCGTCCTGCTGGTCGGCGGCAACGCGGGCACCGTCCTTCACTGGCACGATGCAAAAGGTGACACCATGGCGAATGTCCATGATCTTAAAGAACTGAAAAATCAGGCGAAAAACCTGCGCTCTGCTTTGGCGCGCACGGGAACAGACGTCTCTCATTCACAATCTCTGGAACTGCTGGCCCAAAGCCTCGGCATGCGTGACTGGAACACGCTGCATGCCAGCGCGACGGCCACATCGCCCCGCGCCTGGGACTTTGGCGAGGCGGTTGCCGGCCGCTATCTCGGCCAGCCCTTTACCGGGCGGGTGGTCGGTGCGCGCGAACAGTCGCGCGGCCATCATGCGCTGACCATCGACTTTGACCGGCCGGTCGACGTCTCGCGCTCGGCCCTGTTCGCGGCGCCGCGCAGGCGGATCACCGCGACCGTCAACGCGGCCGGCCGCAGCCTGAGCAAAACATCGGATGGCGTGCCGCATCTGGTTCTGTCCGGGCACTGAAACGGAAAAGGGGGCCAGGTGCCCCCTTTTTCTTATCCGATGGCCGGTTGCGCGCGGTGCGGCACTGGCTGCACCGCGCGCCCTGACCACCGCCCGCGACGCTGGCGCGCCGCCGTAATCCGCCATGCTCCTCACGCCAATGTTGGCGCGGCACCCTTGCCACAGCGACCACAGCGGGCCAAGCTGCGCCCCGGATTGCAGGAGAGACAGGATGACTGACAAGCACGACACCACCGCCCTGACGCGGCGCGGCGTAATGGCCGGCGCGGCCGCCGCCGGCATGGCAGGGCTGGTGCTGCGGCCGGGCAGTGCCGCCGCGCGTCAGCCCCATCCGAACCCCATGCCCGAAGAGCTGCGTCGCGTTCTGGAACGCAACCCGGCCCTGCCGGTTCTGGGCAATCCGCAGGGCGACGTCACGTTGACCGAGTTCTTTGACTATAATTGTTCCTTCTGCCGCGTCGCCATGGCGGACGTTCAACGCCTCATCAATGAGGACAAATCCCTGCGCGTGGTCTTTCGTGAATGGCCGGTCTTTGGCGAAGGTTCCATGTATGCGACCAAGGCTTCGCTCGCCTCGCTCCGGCAGGGAAAATACTGGCAGATGCACGCGGCGCTGATGGGCATGCGGGGCCGGGCCGAAGAGGCGACCGTCCTGCGCGCCGCGCGCGAGGCCGGGCTGGATATCCCGCGCCTTCAGGCCGATATGGAAAAGCGCGAGATCCTTGACCAGATCTATGAGACGATGGACCTCGCCGATACGATGATGCTGACCGGCACGCCCACATTCATCGCCGGGCATGAGGCCGCATTTGGCAAGATGAGCCTTGGCGAACTGCGCGAACTGGTGGCTCAGGCCCGCAGTGATCTGCTGTAACAGCCACGGCGGCGCGGCAGCAGGGCCGCGCCATTGCCACCGGATCAGCGCGCGAAAGCCTGCGGCAGATGCGTCGCCCCAAGGACACGCCGGAGCTTGCCGTCGATGCGGCAAGTCCGGTTTTCGTCGCGGTCATGGGACCGGTTTCGACGACCCTCCAGACCATGGCCTCCAGACCATAGCGGCGCCGGCCGGTGATGCGGATCAGATCAGCGGCCATGCGCAGCCGCTCTTTTGGAATGCGACCATCGCCATATCCGGGCGAGAACCCCCTCGCCAGCCCCGGCGGGCGGGCGCGGGTGAATGCCGGGGACGCGCCGCGCATCGTTCCGGCGCGGGAATCGCTATGAACGCCGGGGCCGTTCCCATTCGCATGATCGTTGCCCGTCCCGGCATGGATGAGGCAGGGGCGGCAAGCTTCGCCCGGGGGGAATCGCGGCCATGGCCGGACGCCGGATGATACTCATCTCGCATGTCCTGCCAAGGATCGCTCGCCCGGATAGCGCATCGGCCCTCCGGCAGATCCATATTCCAGCCACCCGGCAAACGGCCGCGCATCCCCCTGATCACGCGGGCCTGCCTGCGCGGTCCGGCCCGCCACCGACCCTATGCTTGACCTGTCAGAAGGCGATCCCATGTGAGTTAAGCAACGCCAGAAGGGACCAGCAATGCCGACCATGACCCGCCGCCGTATCACCGCCTGCGGCGCCGCCGCCGTTTTCATGCCGGCGATTGCACGCGCGCAGACACTGGATGATGTCGCATCCGCTGCTGCCCGGCTGGGGCAATTGCGTGCCCTTGTCATCCACCGCGACGGACAGCGCGTTTTCAGCGCGAGTTTCCGCGGCCCCGCCCCCGACCGGCCGGCCAATATCAAATCAGTGTCCAAGACCCTGATCGCGCTGATGACCGGTATGGCCATCGACCGTGGCATCATCAGCGGCCCCGATCAGCTTGTCCTGCCGCTGCTTGGCCGCGCGCCCTTTGGCGATGCGCGTGATGCGCTGAATATCGGCCATCTGCTGACCATGCGGGCCGGGCTTGGCAGCACCTCGGGCGCGGCATATGGCGCCTGGGTGTCCAGCCCGGACTGGGTGGAATCGGCCCTGACCCAGCCGCTTGCCGACCGGCCGGGCGGTCGCTTTATCTATTCGACCGGCGGCTGGCATATCCTTGGCGCGGCACTGGCGCAGGCTGCGGGGATCAGCCTGCACGCCATGGCGTGCGACTGGCTGGGCGCGCCGCTGGGCATTACCGTTCCGCCATGGATCAGCGACCCGCAGGGGCGCTTTCTGGGCGGGAACGATATGGCGATCAGCCCGGTCGCGCTGGCGCGGATCGGGGATATGGTGCTGAACAACGGGCGTATGGACGGGCATCAGATCGTCAGCGCAGACTGGCTGAATGCATCAATGCGCGCGCGGACGCAGTCTCCGTTTTCGGGCGATTCCTATGGCTACGGCTGGTTCCTGACCCGCCACGCCGGCGAAAGCGCGGCCTATGGGCGCGGCTATGGCGGGCAGATGCTGACCGTGGTTCCCGCGCGCCGCCTGTCGATCGCCATCACCTCGGACCCTGACCGCCCGGCACGCGGCGACGGCTTTTTCGGTGAGTTGCGCCGGCTGACGGATCGCATCGTCGCGGCGGCCTGACCCCCTGAAAACAGCGGCAGTTGCCGGAACGTATCTGCTGACTGAAAAGGGGGATTGCCTGAACTATGACAGTTCGATGGTAGCGGAGGAGGGATTTGAACCCCCGACACAAGGATTATGATTCCTCTGC
>JAUNTL010000005.1 GCA_030538705.1 Paracoccus sp. (in: a-proteobacteria)
CATAGTTGATATAGCTGATCGAGCCGGTCGGCGGCACCGCTTGCAGGTTGCGGTTCCACAGCCCGTCCGCGATCACCGCATCACGCAGCGCGGCCCAGTCGTCGCGCGTGGGGACGCTGACGGATGCGGCCTCGAACAGCTCGCGCACGCGGTCGGTTTCGGGCAGCCAGTCGCGCGCGGTATATTTGTCAAAAAATGACCCGTCGGCATATTTCGAATCCGCGAACCCGGCAAAGCTGTGGCCGCGCTCGCGTGCCAGCGCATTCGATGCCTTCAGCGCGTTGAACAGGATGATCGCGAAATAAATATTCGTGAAATCAATCCCTTCGGGAGATCCGTAATGGATGCGCTCGCGCGCGAGATAGCCGTGCAGGTTCATCTGCCCCAGCCCGATCGCATGGCTTTCGTCATTGCCCTTGCGGATCGACGGCACAGAATCGATGGCCGACATTTCGCTGACCGCGTTCAGCGCCCGGATGGCGGTGTCCACGGTGCCGGCCAGATCGCCGCCATCCATGACCCGCGCGATGTTCAGCGAACCGAGGTTGCATGAAATATCCGTGCCCATCGCCGAATAGGACAGATCCTCGTTATATTCAGAGGCCGTGTTGACCTGCAAAATCTCGGAACACAGGTTGGACATGGCGATGCGGCCCTTGATCGGGTTGGCCGCGTTCACCGTGTCCTCGAACATGATATAGGGATAGCCGGATTCGAACTGGATCTCGGCCAGCGTCTGGAAAAAGGCGCGGGCGTTGATCTTGCGCTTGCGGATGCGCGGATCGTCGACCATCTCGTGATATTTCTCGCTGACCGAGATATCGCTGAACGGCTGGCCATAGACCTTTTCAACGTCATGGGGCGAGAACAGATACATATCCTCGTTCTTTTTCGCCAGCTCGAAGGTGATATCGGGGATCACCACGCCGAGGCTCAGCGTCTTGATGCGGATTTTCTCGTCCGCGTTCTCGCGTTTGGTATCAAGAAAGCGCAGGATATCAGGGTGATGCGCGTTCAGATAAACCGCGCCGGCGCCCTGACGCGCGCCAAGCTGGTTGGCATAGGAAAAGCTGTCCTCAAGCAGTTTCATCACCGGGATCACGCCCGAGGACTGGTTGGCGATGCCCTTGATCGGGGCGCCATGCTCGCGGATGTTGGTCAGCATCAATGCCACGCCGCCGCCGCGTTTGCTGAGTTGCAGGGCCGAGTTGATGCCGCGGCCGATGGATTCCATATTATCCTCGATCCGCAGCAAAAAGCAGGACACGAACTCGCCGCGCGCCTGCTTGCCGCAGTTCAGGAATGTCGGCGTCGCGGGCTGGAACCGGCCCTCGATGATATCTTCCATCAACCGGGTCGCCAGCGCCTCGTCGCCGCGCGCCAGCGTCAGGGCGACCATGACGACGCGGTCCTCGTAACGTTCCAGATAGCGCTGCCCGTCCCAGGTTTTCAGCGTATAGGAGGTGTAATATTTGAACGCGCCGAGAAAGGTCGGAAAGCGGAATTTCTTGCCATAGGCCTCGTCCCAGATCTTGCGCTGAAAGTTGCGGGAATACTGATCCAGAACGGCAGGGTCGTAATATCCCTCATCAACCAGATAGCCCAGCTTTTCATCCAGGCTGTGAAAGAACACCGTGTTCTGGTTGACATGTTGCAGGAAATACTGCCGCGCCGCCATGCGGTCGGCGTCAAACTGGATCTGACCGGCATCGTCATACAGGTTCAGCATCGCGTTCAGCGCGTGATAATCCCGCGATTCCGGGGCGGGACGGTTCAGGCGGTCGTCAAGCATGTCTCTCTCCAGAATCGGTGCAGCCCGTCGCGGATGCGGGCAATGTCATGGTCGGTGCCGGCCAGTTCAAACCGGGTCAGCAGGGGGATGGCGCATTTGCGGGAAATGATGTCGCCCGAGGCGGCGTAATAGGGGCCGAAATTCCGGTTTCCGCTGGAAATCACGCCGCGGATCAGGCTGCGCCGCGCGGGATCGTTCAAAAAGCGGATGATCTGGTGCGGGACCGCGCCGCGGCCCTCGCCATCGGCATAGGTCGGGCAGATCAGAACATAGGGCTGGCCGGGGACCGGCATGGGGTCGGCGTCGTCAATGGGAACGCGCAGCGCATCCAGCCCCAGCCGGGCGACGAATTTCGCCGTATTGCCCGATCGGGACGAATAATAGACAAGCTGCGCCATGACCCGACCCCAATGACCGGCCCCGGTTCAGGAAAGCTGGCCGATCAGATCGGGGCGAAAGCCCGACCAGTGCGAATCGCCGGCGATGACGACCGGTGCCTGACGATAGCCAAGACCCGAAACATGCGCATAGGCGTCGGCATCCTGCGTCAGGTCGACGACGGCAAATTCGATGCCGCGTGCCTGAAGGGCGCGGGTCGTGGCGGTGCACTGGACGCATGCGGGCTTGGAGTAAACGGTGATGCTCATCTGTCCTCATCCTTTTGTCTCGGCACGAGGCAGCGCGCATCATCCCGGAAAAGCATGCTTTTCCGGCCTCGCCGCGCCATGGCCCCGCCACCATGGTTTGTTTTGGTGCCCTGGCCACTGTCCTTGCAGGGGGTGGTGAGGGTGCTTGCAGCGCGCCCTTCTTGCCCCGCCGGGATTGATTCCCGTGAATGCCAAAGCCCGCCCATCTTGTGGCTCCGTCACGCAACTGTCAACAACATATAGTGGTTGATTTGCGGTGCCTTACTAGTGATGGGATTGGGTGTTTCCGATTCGTACCAGATCGCCGGTGATTTCCAGCGGCACCCCGTCCAGCCCGCAAGGCGCCGGACCGCCCGTCACAGCGCCGGTCCGGGCGTCAAAACGGGCCTGATGGGCCGAGCAGATCAGGCTTTCGCCATCTGCGGACAGGATATGCGGCCCGTGAAAGTCCAGCGGCAGATATTGATGCGGGCACAGGTTCACATAGCCAAGTAATCCGTTACCGTTGCGGATGAGCAACAGGGGAAAGCCGTTCAACTCCAGCGTGTGGTGCCTGCCGGGGGTGATGTCGTCCAGATGACATACCGGGGTGCCCGGCGCGGGTGCGCCGGGCAGGTCTTGCCAGCTCATGCGGTTTCGGATTTCAGCACGCCACGGCGCATCTGATCCTCTTCGATGGATTCGAACAGCGCGCGGAAGTTGCCCTCGCCAAAGCCGTCATCACCCTTGCGCTGGATGAATTCGAAAAAGATCGGCCCGATCACGGTTTTCGAAAAGATCTGAAGCAGGATGCGCGTCGTGCCGCCATCCACGACCCCCTCGCCGTCGATCAGGATGCCGTGACGCTTCATGTGGTCCAGCGGCTCCTCATGGCCCGAGACGCGGCGCTTTGACATCTCGTAATAGACGTCGGGCGGGCCGGGCATGAATTCCAGGCCGTTGACGGCGATGGCGTCGGTCGCGGCGTAAATATCCTCGGTGGCGACGGCGATATGCTGGATGCCCTCGCCGTTATATTCGCGCAGATATTCCTCGATCTGGGAATGCTCATCCGCGGATTCATTGATCGGAATACGGATCTTGCCATCGGGCGAGGTCAGGGCGCGGGAAAACAGGCCGGTCTGCTTGCCCTTGATGTCGAAATAACGGATTTCGCGGAAATTGAACGTGTCGTGGTAGAATTTATACCAGGTGTCCATATTCCCGCGCACGACGTTATGGGTCAGGTGGTCGATGTAATAAAAGCCGACGCCCTCGGGGCGCGGATCGGCCTGATCCAGCCATTCATATTCCGCATCCCAGGCGCTGCCGGTATCGTCATATCTGTCGATGAAATACAGCAGGCTGCCGCCGATCCCCATAACGGCCGGGAAATCCAGCACCTTGCCGGGGCCGGTATATTCCTTTGCCCCCAGATCGACCGCGCGTTTCAGCGCGTGCGCCGCATCCACCACGCGCCAGCCCATCGCGGGCGCACAGGGGCCGTGATCGGTGATAAACCGGCTGGCATGGCTGTCCGGCTCGGCGTTCAGCACATAGTTGATGCTGCCCTGACGATAGAGGGTGACATTCCTGCTGCGGTGCCTGGCGACCGGAACAAAGCCCATCTTGCGAAACAGCGCGTCCAGCACCTCGGGTTGGGGATGGGCGAATTCGACGAACTCGAAACCGTCCGTGCCGGCGGGGTTGGCCTTGCTGATCTCGGCCTTGGGTGCGTCATGCGGGAAAGGGCCCATCATCTTCTCCTGTTCGTGATGTGCCATGATCGCTGAACTGCCGCACAAACAGGTTGCAATTGCGACGAATTGGCGCAGGATAATGCACAAATCTCGCACCATATTGGATAATATGCCACATCACACGCATGACCGCTTTGATCGCGCGATTCTTGCCGCATTGCAGCGCGACGGGGCGATGACCAACGCGCAGCTGTCCGAGGTCGTGAATCTGTCGCCCTCGCAATGTTCGCGCAGGCGGGCGGCGCTGGAACAGCAGGGTGTGATCCGCGGCTATGCGGCGCGTCTGGATGCGCGGCGCCTTGGCTTTGGTATCCGGGCCTTTGCCCGCGTCAACCTGCGCAGCCATGGCCGCGACAGCGATCAGGACTTTGCGCGTTTTGCCGCCCTTCAGCCCGAAGTCCGCGCCGCGCATTCCGTGTCGGGTGACGCCGATTACGTGCTGGAACTGCATGTCCGCGATCTGGACGCCCTGGCCGATTTCATCCATGACCGGCTGCTGCCGCATCCGCAGGTGGTTCAGGTGCGGTCGGAGATCGTGCTGAAATCCGCCAAGGAGGATGGCGGCCTGCCGGTCTAGGACGCCAGCGCGAGGGGCGGCGGCGCGGTCAGGCTGTCGGGCGTGCGGTTATGGTGGCGCCAATGGCCGGGCCTCAGCCCGAATCCGGGAAGAAAGCGGCACAGCCGCAGCGGATCGTCGCCTTCGATATCAAAGACCAGCATCTGGTCGGGCCGTCCGGCGAAATGGGTGCGCACCGCGGCATGATGCGCATGCCATTCGCGCAGCCAGATCGCGCGCATCTGCCCCGCATCCGCAACCCCGGCCAGCCGCATCGCCCGGCGCAGATATCCGCCGCCCAGATGCCTGCCGCGCGAGGTCAGCCAGTTCTGAGGATCGCGCGTGTTCAGGATAAAGCGGCTGTCGGGATACTGACGGTCAAGCGTGCGAAACAGCGCGATGCCCGACAGCTGCCGGCCCTGCCCGCAGATATCCATGTCGGAATAGGCCCCGGCATCCTCGATCCCGGTCAGCAGCGGATGCCCGGCGCGGGCATTGTCATGCATCCGGCTGGCCAGTTTGACGCTGCTGCCATCGGCCAGCAGGTGGCGGTGATGGGACGAGCGGTGCCCGGCACGCAGGAACATGCGGTGAAGACTGGTCGTGCCGCATTTGTTAAAGCCGATAACGAAAACCTTGGGGAGCATACTCACCTCAGAAAGCAACCTGAGGTTGATACTTGCGCGATGAGCGTTAATTTTCCGTTAAGCGGCGCGGGGCTAGAGCAGATCCCAGATCAGCTTCAGCGCCAGCGCGGTCGAGGTAAAGACCAGCAGCGGCTTGATCAGCCGCGCCCCGATCCGCATCGCAAGCCGTGATCCGAGCCATGCGCCCGCGATCTGTGCCCCGCCCATCGCAAGGCCGGTGATCCACAACGGCTTGCCGATCAGCGCAAAGGCCAGCAGCCCGCCAAGGTTCGACGCAAAATTCAATAGCTTGGTATGCGCGGTCGCCCGCAAAATGCCATAGCCCGCCAGCATGACGAAACCCAGCATGAAGAACGCGCCCGTCCCCGGCCCGATCAGCCCGTCATAAAACCCGATGACCGGAACGATAAAAGCGGTGAATGCCATGGGCGTCATCCGCGCGCTGCGGTCGGCGTCCGACAGGCCGGGCTTGAGCGCGAAAAACGCCGCGATGCCGATCAGGACCAGCGGCAGGATATAGCGCAGCGCCTGAACCGGGATCAGGGTCACACAAAAGGCACCGGTCAGACCGGCGCCAAAGGCGATGGCCGCCGCCCCGATCTGACGGCGCAGATCGACATGGCCCGACATCGCATAGCTGATTGCCGCCGTCGCCGCGCCAAACGCGCCCTGAACCTTGTTGGTGGCCAGTGCCTGCGCCGGTGGCAACCCGGCAAGCATCAGCGCCGGCACTGTGATCAGCCCGCCACCACCCGCGATCGCATCGACGAAACCCGCAGCAAACGCGGCGGCGATCAACAGGATCATAACATCTGTGGCAAGCTCGAACATTGCGTCTTGATCAACGAGGGCGCGGATATTGTAAAGTGGCCGCGCAAGCGTGGGCCGGGATGCTGCCGGAACGGATGGGAATGCGGGTGCCTGTCGTGCAGGTGCGGGCGGCTCGGGTGACGGTGCGGGTGCAGGGCCGTGTGCCTGCCTGTGTGTCTGGCCCGGACGACATCCCGTTGCCGCCCCGCGCGCGCGGTGCCCCTGTCGGGCTGGCGGATCGCTGTTGCGGATTTCTGGGCGCTGAGGCCATGCCGGAGATGCCGCCCGAGATGCGGCCGGAGGGGCATGCGGGCGTCGTCCGCGTTCATCGCGGGCGGTCCGGGCCGGATCAGACCGGGATGCCAGCGGTGTAAAGCTTTGGGTTCGCGCCCTTAATCGGCGACTTTCTTGACGAATTGCGATTTCAGCCCCATCTGGCCGATGCCGGGGATCTTGCAGTCGATATCATGATCGCCATCGACCAGCCGGATGCCGCGGACCTTGGTGCCGACCTTGACCACCGAGGACGAACCCTTGACCTTCAGATCCTTGATGACCGTCACGGTATCGCCGTCGCTCAGGATATTGCCAACGCTGTCGCGGATCTCGGCCGGCGCGCCACTCTCTGCGCCGGGCTGCCATTCATGGCCGCATTCGGGACAGACCAGCAACGCATCCATCTGATAGGCAAAGGCCGATCCGCATTCGGGGCATGGGGGCAGGGTATCGCTCATGCTTTGGGCTATAGCGGCGGGCGCGGCGCGGCGCCAGCCCCTGTCTCAGCCCCCGGCGACCGGTGCCCAGATCACCGCATCCACCGAAGGCGCCGAGGTGGCCAGCATCACCAGCCGGTCAAAGCCCATCGCGATACCCGATGCCGGGGGCATGATCGCCAGCGCGGACAGAAAATCCTCGTCCAGGGGATAGGTCTCGCCATAGATCCGCGCGCGCTCGGCCATATCGGCCCGAAAGCGGCGGCGCTGCTCGGCGGGATCGGTCAGTTCGCCAAAGCCGTTCGCCAGCTCGACCCCGCAGGCATAGACCTCGAACCGCTCGGCGATGCGGGGATCGTCGGGGGCCGGGCGTGCCAGTGCTGCCTCGGGGGTCGGATAGCGGTCGAGGATGGTTGCCGTGCCATGGCCCAGATGCGGCTCGACCCGCTCGGCCAGCGTTCGCGAGAACAGATCAGACCATGTGTCATCCCGGCCAAAGCGGATGCCGGCGCCGGTCATCTGCGCGGCAAGCGCGTCACGGTCGGTCGTGCCGTCATGCGCGATGGTTGCCAGGAGGTCGATCCCGGCAAGATCGGCAAAGGCATCGGCGACGCTGATGCGTTCCGGGCTGACATAGGGATCGCAGGTGATGTCCCCGCGCCGGAACTCGTTCGCGCCGGCGGCCTGTGCCGCCAGCATCAGGAAATCGGCGCAGTCATCCATCAGGACGGTATAGTCCTCGCCGGCGCGATACCATTCCAGCATGGTGAATTCCGGGTGATGCAGCGGCCCCCTTTCGCGGTTGCGCCAGACATGGGCGAAGGCCGCGATCCGCGTTTCGCCAGCGGCCAGCAGCCGCTTCATCGCGAATTCGGGCGAGGTATGCAGATACATCGGCCGGCTGATCCCGTCATTGCCGGTCATCGCGGTGCCGAACCCGTGCAGATGGGTTTCATTGCCCGGGCTGATGACAAGGGCGGCCGGGTCCACCTCGGTAAATCCGTTGGCGTCAAGCCAGCCGCGGATCGCCCGCTGGATGCGGTTTCGTGCGATCAGCGCCGGGCGGCGGTCGGCGTGGCGATGGGGTTGCCACCATCGCGAATCGTGCGGTTTCTCTGGCATTGGCGCAGACCATGGGTTAGGGACGCAGCCAATGGGCTTACGCGCCCGGCCAAGTGTTCGCAAGGAAACCGCATATGAAAGTCATCGCATCCAGCCTGCGCAAGGGCAATGTCGTCGAGATTGACGAAAAGCTGTATGTCGTGCTGAAGGCTGAAAATTTCCACCCCGGCAAGGGCACGCCGACGACCAGCGTCGATATGCGCCGCATTGCCGACGGGGTAAAGGTTTCGGAACGCTGGAAAACGACCGATCAGGTCGAAAAGGCCCATGTCGATGAACGCAGCTATGACTTTCTTTACGAAGACGGCGAAGGCTATCACTTTATGGAGCCGGAAAGCTATGAGCAGGTCGTCGCCCCCGCCGATGTGATCGGCGATCAGTCGGTCTATCTGCAAGAGGGGATGCGGGTGTTCCTTCAGGTGTTCAACGGCGTTCCCATCGCGCTGGAACTGCCGCAGAAAATCACCGTCGAGGTCACCGAGACCGAGCCGGTGGTCAAGGGGCAGACGGCCTCGTCCTCATATAAGCCGGCGATGTGCGACAACGGGCTGCGCGTCATGGTGCCGCCCCATATCGGGGTTGGCACGCGGATCGTCATCAATACCGCTGATAACAGCTATGTCGAGCGCGCCAAGGACTGATCCCGGCCTGTTGTGACGGCTTTCAGGGCGCCCCTCGCGGGCGCCCTTTTCGTTGGGGCGGGCCGCGCGGTTTACGCCCTTCAGGTCAGAGCGGCGCGAATTCGTCGCGGTGATAACCCTGGATATAAAGCAGGGCCGTCAGATCGCCATGGTCGATCCGCACGCCGGCCTGCGCGGCGACGACGGGCTTGGCATGCAGCGCGACCCCGGTGCCGGCCAATTCGATCATGCCAAGATCATTGGCCCCGTCGCCGACCGCAATCGCATCGGCCGGCGTCAGTCCGCGCGCGGCGGTGATCTCGCGCAGGGCCTCGACCTTGGCCTCGCGGCCCAGCACCGGCAGGGCGACGTGGCCGGTCAGCACGCCATCGTCAGCCAGCAGCGTATTGGCGCGGTTCTCGTCAAAGCCCAGCATCCGCGCGACCGGTCCCGTGAACGCCGTGAACCCGCCCGAGACAAGCGCCGTATAGGCGCCCGATGCGCGCATCGTCGCGACCAGTTCGCGCCCGCCGGGCGCCAGCGTGATGCGGTGGTCCAGAACCTGTTCGACCATCAGCTCGTCCAGCCCGGCCAGCAGGCCGACCCGCTCGATCAGCGCCTCGTGAAAGTTCAGCTCGCCATTCATGGCGCGCGCGGTGATATCGGCGACGCGCTCGCCCACGCCGGCGACGGCGGCCAGTTCGTCGATGCATTCCTGCTCGATCATGGTTGAATCCATATCGGCCAGCAGCACCTGTTTGCGCCGCCCCACAGCCTGCTGAATGACCAGATCGAACCCGGCCAGACGGGTGTCCTGCGCGATCTCGGCCGCGTCTCCGGGCAAGGTCTCGGTGCGAAACTCGGCCGCGATCCCCTCGGCCAGCCAATGCGTTTCGCCGCCCGCGAACAGGTCGCGCAGCGCGTGGACCCGCGCCTCGGTCAGATCGGCGCGCGCCGGTGCGGTCAAAACGGTTATCACATGCATGGATCACCCCCGGTTTTGCCGCCTTCGCTAACCCAAAACCGCGCCCTGCGCCAGCACTCGGGAACCGCCCGCGCATCAAAGCGTTAACCCGTCGGATTCACATCGAAAGGAAAAGCCGATGGCTTTCTGGGACTTTGTCAAGGATGCCGGGAAATCCGTCTTTGGTTCGGCCGAGGCCGCAGAACCCAAGGCCGACCCCGCCAAAACGCCCGAGCAGCTGGATACCGAGCGCAAGGTGACGGCGCTGCAAAATGAGGTCAAGGCGCTTGGCCTCGGGTCCAAGGATGTTCATTTGCGGCTGCGCGGCGATACGGTGATCGTCGAATCCAAAGGCGCCGATCGCGAGACCATGGAAAAGCTGATCCTTGCGGTCGGCAATATTCAGGGCATCGCGCGGGTCGAGGCCGATATTCCCGGCGCGCCCGCCGCTCAGGCCGAGGCGGCGCCCGCCGGGGCTGGCGACAAGGGCGAGCCGGTTTTCCACACCGTCCAGAAGGGCGAGACCCTGTCTGCCATTGCCAAGAAATACCTCGGCCACGCCAACCGCTATAATGATATCTTCGAGGCCAACCGCCCGATGCTGTCGCATCCTGACAAGATCTATCCGGGCCAGACGCTTCGTATTCCGCGCTGAGGCGCGTCTGACCGCCGCGTCTCTGACGCTGCGTTCCGGGCCATGGGGCGGCTTTGCAGGCTTGCCCCGTGGCCCTTTTCCGTCCCATTCTGTCAGGCAGACGAGAACGGCCCCCTCTGCGGGGCCGCAAGGGGGGAATATGGCTCGATTTGGAACCGTCGCTGATCGTGATGCGGTCGAACAGGCAATGCCTTACGAGGCGCGCAATAATCCGCATTCGGTCTATGAGATGTTGTCACGCACCGCCGCGCGCTTTCCTGACAGGCCGGCGGTTTCATTTCAGCTTTTGTCGGGACCACGTGATCACGCCACCACGCTGAGCTGGCGCGAATTGCTGCAACGGGTCACGGAAACGGCCAATCTGCTGCGCAGCCTTGGCATCGGGCCGAATGATACGGTTGCCTATCTGTTGCCCAACAGTATCGAAACCCCGGTTATCCTGCTGGCCGGGATGACGGCCGGTGTGGTCAATCCGATCAACCCGCTGCTGGATGCCGATCAGATCGCCGGGATTCTGCGCGCGACCAATGCCAAAGTGCTGGTCACGCTGCGCGCATTCCCGAAAACCGATGTTGCGCAAAAGGCCGCGCAGGCGGTGGCGCAATGCCCCAATATCACCCATGTCGTCGAGGTTGACCTGAACCGGCATCTGACCGGGGTGAAAAAGTTCATCGTGCCGCTGATCCGGCCAAAGGTCGCGGTAAAGCATCACGCCAAGGTTCTCAACTTTGAGGCGGCGGCCTCGGGGCAGAACCACAACCGGCTGGATTTCGACGATCCGGCCGAGGACCGCGTCGCGGCCTATTTCCATACCGGCGGCACCACCGGCCTGCCCAAGGTCGCGCAGCATAAATATTCCGGGATGGTCTATAACGGCTTTCTCGGCGGGGAACTGCTGTTTGATGAAACCGATGTGCTGATCTGCCCGCTGCCGCTGTTTCACGTCTTTGCCGCCTATCCGATCCTGATGAGCTGCGTCTATTCCGGTGCGCATATGGTCATGCCGACCCCGGCCGGTTATCGCGGGGATGGCGTTTTTGACAATTTCTGGAAGCTGATCGAGCGCTGGCAGGTCACCTTCCTGATTACAGTGCCGACGGCCATCGCGGCGCTGATGCAGCGACCGGTCGATGCCGATGTCTCGTCCCTGCGCACGGCAATCTCGGGTTCAGCCGCGCTGCCGGTCGAATTGTATAACCGCTTCAAGGCCGCCACCGGGGTCGAGATATCCGAGGGTTACGGGCTGACCGAGGCAACCTGTCTGGTGTCGTGCAACCCCGTGAACGGGCTGAAAAAGGTCGGGTCCGTCGGGATTCCGCTGCCCTATACCCATGTCCGCATCCTGCGCGAGAATGGCGCCGGATTTACCGAATGCGCCATCGATGAGGTCGGAGAGATCTGCATCGCCAATCCCGGCGTGTTCGAAGGCTCGACCTATACCGAGGTGGACAAGAATCACGATCTGTTCGCCGAGGGGCGTTTCCTGCGCACCGGCGATCTGGGGCGGCTGGACGGCGATGGTTATCTGTGGATCACCGGGCGGGCCAAGGATCTGATCATCCGCGGCGGCCATAACATCGACCCCGCCGAGATCGAGGATGCGCTGTTGTCCCATCCGGCCGTCGCCTTTGCCGGCGCTATCGGCCAGCCCGACAGCTTTGCTGGCGAGCTGCCCTGTGTCTATGTCGAGCTGGTCGAGGGTGGCGAGGCCACCGACAGCGAGCTGATGGAACATGCGCGCAGCCATATCCATGAACGCGCAGCCGTGCCCAAGCATCTGGAAATTCTGCCGGAATTGCCAAAAACCGCCGTTGGCAAGATATTCAAACCCGACCTGCGCCGCCTTGCGATCCGCCGCATCTATGATGAGGCGCTGGCTGGAATGGGGGCCAGCGTGACCGAGGTCTATGAGGACAAAAAGCGCGGCCTTGTCGCCCGCATCCGCCGGGATGGCACCCCCGATGAAGAGGCGATCCGCCATCGGCTGGGCGAGTTCACGCGGCCCTGGGAATGGGAATGACCGGCGCGGGCCTGTCTGATCGCTGATGGCAAGGGCCGCTCTGGCAACGGGGCGGCCCTTTGGTCACAAGTCCCGCGCATCAGTTTGCCGGGGCATTTTTCATATTGATCGTCCCGGCAAAAAAACCTGTAAGGTGAGCCAGTTTTACCAAGTCGGAAGGAGCCGGGGCAGATGAACATCAGGATCGCTGTGGCCGGGCTGGGCTATGTTGGCCTGTCGAATGCCATCCTGCTGGCGCAGCATAACTGTGTCACGGCTCTGGATATCGACGCGGATCGTGTGGCGCTGATCAACAGCCGCAGGTCCCCGATCGAGGATCCCGAGATCACCGAATTCCTGTCGGGCCGTGACCTTGACCTGACGGCGACGACCGATGCCGGGGCGGCCTTTGCGGATGCCGAATTCGTCGTCATCTCGACGCCCACGAATTATGACCCGCGCACGAACCGCTTTGATACCTCGTCGGTCGAGGCCGTGCTGGCAGAGGTCCACCGCATCAACCCCCGCGCAGTGGCGGTGATCAAATCGACGATACCGGTCGGCTTTGTGACCCGCATCCGCGAGGCGATGGGCTGGGACAACATCATCTTTTCGCCCGAGTTTCTGCGCGAGGGCAAGGCGCTATACGACAACCTGTATCCCTCGCGGATCGTGGTCGGGGAAAAGACCGCGCGGGCAGAGCGTTTTGCCGCCCTGCTGACCCGGGGCGCGATCCGCAAGGATATGCCGGTCCTGTTCTGCGGCCCGGTCGAGGCCGAGGCGATCAAGCTGTTTTCGAACACCTATCTCGCGCTGCGCGTCGCCTATTTCAACGAGCTGGATTCCTATGCGCTCAAGAACGGGCTGGATACGCGCGACATCATCCGCGGCGTCGGTCTCGATCCGCGGATCGGGGATCATTACAACAACCCCTCTTTCGGCTATGGCGGCTATTGCCTGCCCAAGGATACCAAGCAGCTGCTGGCGAATTACGAAGAGGTGCCCCAGAACCTGATCGGCGCCATCGTGGAATCGAACCGCACGCGCAAGGACTTTATCTCGGACCAGATCGTCGCCATGAACCCCCGCACCGTCGGCGTCTACCGGCTGGTGATGAAGGCGGGGTCAGACAATTTCCGCGACAGCTCGATCCAGGGCATCATGAAGCGGATCAAGGCCAAGGGGATCGAGGTCATCGTCTATGAGCCGGTCTTGCAGGAGGATCAGTTCTTTAACAGCCGCGTGATCCGTGACCTTGATGCCTTCAAGGCCGAAAGCGACACCATTCTGGCAAACCGGCTGTCACCCGAGATCGCCGATGTCGCGGACAAGGTCTATACCCGCGACCTGTTCGGCGTTGACTGATCGCGACGGGGCGCCGTGATGATCCTGTCCGCAACCACCGCCCGGAACGAAGGGCCTTACCTGCTGGAGTGGATCGCCTGGCACCGCATGCTCGGCGTCACCGATTTTCTTTTCTACTCAAACGATTGCGATGATGGCAGCGACCTGTTGCTGGACCGTCTCGCGGCGCATGATGTTATCCGCCACGAACGCCACCGGCCCCCGCCCGGCCGTTCGATCCAGTGGAGCGCGCTGAAATCTGCCTGGCAGCACGAGATGCGCAAACGGGCAGACTGGATGCTGATCTCGGATATTGACGAATTTCCGGTGGTTCATGCCGGGGCCGGCCGGTTTGACGATCTGCTGGCTGCTCTGCCTCAGGGCGCCGATGCCGTGGCCCTGCCCTGGCGGTTGTTTGGTGCCGGCGGGCTGGATGAGATCACGGATGCGCCGGTCACCGGTCTGCTGACGCGCAGCGCGCCCGAGGGGCTGGCCTATCCGATCGCGGCCACCTTTTTCAAATCGCTGGTCCGCCCTGCGGCGTTTTCCGGCCCCGGCGTCCACCGGCCCCGGCATCGCAAGGATGAACGCCCGCTGTGGGCCGACGGCGCCGGCCGGGTGCTGCCGATGGATGTCGCCTGCAATGACAAGCGGCTGTCGCTGATCGGGCTGCCCCCGCATCGCGCGCTCGTCGAGATGAACCACTATTCGCTGCGCTCGGCACAGGCGTTTCTGGTGAAATCGGAACGCGGGCTGCCCAATCGCGCCGACAAGGCCATTGACCTGAGCTATTGGACCGAGCGCAATTTCAACCACACGCCCAATGATGCGGCACTGCGCCGGCAGCCGGCATTGCTGGACGCGATTGCCGCGCTCCGGGCGCTGCCCGGCATTGCTGATCTGCATGACGCCTGCCTGCGCTGGCATCAGGAGCAGGCGGCGCGAATCATCGCAACGCCAGAGGGATATCAGCTTTACAGCCGGATCATGCTGGCCGGGGACAGCCTGGTCCTGCCGGCTGCGACGCAGAAGCGGCTTTTGCGCCTGTTTGGCCAGATCCAGCGGCCTGATTAAGCGGTCTGACGGGTGCAATGGGGCTGGAACTTGACCCCTCGCCGGTCTAGGATCGCCGACATTAACATTGTGAAATTTCTTTCTGCGGGAGTCTTTCTCCATGAACGCACCTTTGAAGCAGGCCGAACGCCTGGGCCAGTTGACAACGGCGCTCGGCCCCGATGTTCTGGTGTTGTTGCGCTTTGATGGCACGGATTATCTGAATGATCTGTTCGAATACCGGATCGAGGCGCTGTCCACCCGTGATGATCTGGATTTCGACGCGCTGATCGGCACCCATGCCACCGTCGAGATCGAGGCCCATGACCAGATGCGTCCGTTCGACGGCATCATCACCTCGGCCCGCTGGGCCGGCGTGGGCGAGAACGGGCACCGTTATGATCTGACCTTGCGGCCGTGGTTCTGGCTGGCCGGTCGGCGGCGTAACCAGCGGATATTCCACAACAAGAACGTCATCGACATTCTGCGCGAGCTGTTGGCGGATTATGCATCGCTGGGCGAGCCGGCGCTGGAAATCCAGCTGTCGCAAAGCTATCCCAAGCTGGAATATACCGTCCAGTATCGTGAGAGCGATCTGGACTTTGCCCGCCGCCAGATGGAGCGCCACGGCATCAGCTTTCATTTCCGTCACGCCAAGGGCAGCCATACCCTGGTGCTGACCGATGATGTGCTGGCCCATGACGATCTGGGTGCGGTGCCATTCAAGAATTTTGACGGTCACCACCATTACGACCGCGAACATTTCTGGGAATGGGCGCCCGAGCGCAATATCACGACCGGCGCGATTCGCCTGACCGACTATAACTTTAAACAGCCCGATCAGGGGATGGAAACGAACTGGCTGGGCGATGCCGAACATGACAATGGCCAGATCGAAAGCTTTGATTATCCGGGCGATTATCTGGTGCAGGATGTCGGGCGCATCGTCGCCGGCCTGCGCACCGCGCAGGAACGCGGGGCTGACCGCCGCAACCGCGCCATCGGGGATTGCGTCAGCCTTGGCGCGGGGATGCGTCTGACGCTGTCGGGCGATCATGTGCCCGGCACGGGCGAGAGTTTCCTGTGCCTTGCCGCAACGCATCATTTCGTGTCCGAGGCTTATGGCTCGGGCGGGCAGGGCAGCGATGGCTATGCCTTTACCGGGCGCTATGTGCTGATGCCCGACACCGCGCCGATGGCGCCGCCAAAGCGCACGCGCGTCCCGGCCGTTCAGGGCCCCCAGACCGCCGAGGTCGTCGGCGAGGGAGAGATCGACTGCGACGAATACGGCCGGATTCTGGTCAGATTCCACTGGGATCTTCAGAATGCCTATTCCATGCGCTGCCGGGTCAGCCAGAACTGGGCCGGCAATGGCTGGGGCGGGATGGTCATCCCGCGCATCGGCATGGAGGTCGTGGTCGAATTTCTTGAGGGCGATCCCGACAAGCCGCTGGTTTCGGGCTGTGTCTATAACGGCAAGAACGCGGTCCCCTATGACCTGCCGGCGAACAAGACCGTCTCGACCTTCAAGTCGGATACCCATCAGGGCGGGGGCTATAATGAATTCCGCTTTGAGGATCAGGCCGGGCGGGAAGAGGTCTTTATGCATGCGCAAAAGGACCACAATACCATCATCGAAAATGATGAAAGCCACTCGATCGGCCATGACCGGTCAAAAGCGGTCGGCAACAACCAGTCCGAATCGATCGGCAACAACAAGTCGATCAGCGTCGGCAACAACCATTCCGAAACCATTGGCAATGACATGAACTATAATGTCGGCCACACGCAGCAGGAAAATTACGGCAAGGATCACATCCACCGCGTCGGCAATACGCATAAACAGTCGATCTTTGCCGACCACCTGTATGAGACCGGCCGCAATTTCGAGGGCGAGGTTTTCGGCCGCTATACGCTGGATGTGGGCGAATCCATCACCAACAACACCCGCACCCATACGCTGATGGCCTATCAGAAGATGCAGGTCAAAGGGCCGGGCGGCAAGATCACCATCGACGCCAGCGGCATCACGCTCGAGGCGCCGATGATCCGGCTCAAGGGGAATGTCGTCATGGGCGGCGCAGGGGGCGCGCAGGTGCCGACGCTTCAGATGGCGGCGCGCGCGGGGCTTCCGCTCTGTGAGGAATGCGCCAGCTTTGAGGACGAGAGTTCCTGATGCGTGTCATTGCCCGTGTCGGTGACAAGCATATCTGCCCGCGCCACGGCTCGAACGTCATTATCGAGGGTGGCAGCGGGTTGATTGACGGCCGCGCGGTGGCGCGCGTCGGCGACAAATGCGCCTGCGGCGGGGTCATCATCGAGGGCGATCCCGGCGCAATCTGCGACGGCCGCCCGGTGGCCTATTTCGGCGCAAAGACAAGCTGCGGCGGCATCATCGCGGATTGTCAGGGCAGTGCGACGCTGAAATAGCCGCGCCGTGGGCATCTCTGACCTGCGACCTTTGATGACGCAGGCGGGCCTGCCCCCCGGCAGGCCACGGCCGCAGCCACTGGCGCGCATCCGGCGTTTTTCATCGCCGGGTGATCGCGCAAAGGGCTGGCCTTGGCGGGAAATCCACGTATAGACGCCCGGATCAACCCGAGGTTCCCATGGCCATCCACCTTTATCACAACGACCTGCCCGACGGGCTGGATCTTGGCCCGGTCGTGGCCATCGACACCGAAACCATGGGGCTGGACCCGCGCCGGGACCGGCTGTGTCTGGTCCAGATGTCGGGCGGGGATGGCCAGGCCCATCTGGTGCAGATCGCGCCCGGCCAGACCGCCGCGCCCAATCTGACGCGCATGCTGGCCGATCCGGCGGTGCTTAAGCTGTTCCATTTCGGCCGGTTCGACATCGCGGCGCTGGAAAAGGCATTCGGCGTCACCGCGGCCTCGGTCTGGTGCACCAAGATCGCCTCGAAACTGGTGCGCACCTATACCGACCGCCACGGGCTGAAATACCTGCTTCAGGCGCTGACCGATGTGGATATTTCCAAGCAACAGCAGACCTCGGACTGGGGCGCGGCACAGCTGAGCGCGGCGCAGCTCGAATATGCGGCCTCGGATGTGCTGTATCTGCACCGGCTCAAGGATGCGCTCGAATCGCTTCTGATCCGCGAGGGGCGGCTGGCGCTGGCGCAGTCCTGTTTCGATTTCCTGCCCACCCGTGCCCGGCTGGATCTGCTGGGCTGGGGGGATGACAATGACATCTTCCATCACTAGGTGCGGGGGATGAGCAGTTATCTTGACACCGCCCGCCGCGTCATCGCCACCGAAGCCGAGGGGCTGGCGGCGCTGTCGGCCAGCCTTGGCGATGGCTTTGACCGTGCGGTCGAGACCATTCTGGCCGCGCGTGGCCGGGTCGTTGTGTCCGGCATGGGAAAATCGGGCCATATCGGGCGCAAGATTGCCGCGACGCTGGCCTCGACCGGCACGCCGGCCCAGTTCGTCCATCCGGCCGAGGCCAGCCATGGCGATCTGGGCATGGTGGCCGAAGGCGATGTCGCCATCGTCATCTCCAACTCGGGCGAAACGCCTGAAATCGCGGATATCGTCGCGCATACCCGGCGCTTTGCGATCCCGCTGATCGGCATAGCCGGGCGCGAGGGCTCGACGCTGATGCGGCAGGCCGATGTCGCGCTGCTGCTGCCTGCCGCGCCCGAGGCTTGCGGCAAGGGTATCGTGCCGACCACCTCGACCACGATGACGCTGGCGCTTGGCGATGCGTTGGCGGTGGCGTTGATGGAGCATCGCCGCTTTACGCCCGAACATTTCCGCACCTTTCATCCCGGTGGCAAGCTGGGCGCGCGGCTGTCGCGTGTGGGCGATCTGATGCATACGGACATGCCGCTGGTCGGGATGGACACGCCCATGACCGAGGCGCTGCTGACGATCAGTCAGAAAGGTTACGGTGTGACCGGCGTCACCGGCCCGGGCGGCGGGCTGGAGGGCATCATCACCGATGGCGACCTGCGCCGCCATATGGACGGGCTGCTGGACCGGCATGCGGCCGATGTGATGACGCCCGCCCCGCGCACCATCCGCCCCGATCAGCTGGCCGAGGCCGCGCTGGCGGAAATGCAGTCACGCAAGATCACCTGCCTTTTTGCGGTTGATGACGGCCGGCCCGTCGGCATTCTGCATATCCACGACTGTCTGCGCGCCGGGATGGTCTGATGCGCTCGGTCGTGGTGGCATGGCTGCGGGTGGCTTTGCCGCTGACGGCACTGGTGCTGCTGTCGACGCTGTTTCTGCTGGGGCGCAAGCCCGATCCCGAGGCCGCAATCCCCTATGCCACCGTGGACGCCGAGGATCTGATCCGCGACCCGCGCATGACCCGGCCCGAATTTGCCGGCGTCAGCGAGGGCGGGGCCGAGGTCACGCTGAATGCCGACCGTGCCACGCCTGCCCCCGGAAATGATGGCGGCAGCGCCGAGGCGATGCGCATGACATGGCGCGCGCCCGACGGGCTGGCCGCCGATCTGACCGCGCCGCAGGCATTGATGGAGGATCAGGTGATCCACCTGTCGGGGGGCGTGCGTGTCACGACCTCGGATGGCTGGGCGCTCAGCGTGCCGCAGATCGACACCGATCTTGCCACCGACCGGATGACCGGCACGGGTGGGCTGGTGGTCTTTTCCCCGCTGGGCCAGCTGAATGCCGACGCGTTCGAGATCAGCCGCGACAGCGCCGGCGATCACGTTCTGAATTTAACCGGCGATGTGCGTCTGATATATCAACCCTGACAGTGCCCGCCCGAAAGGACCGACCATGCCCCGCCTGATCCGCCTTGTCCTGCCGCTTGTGATGACGCTCGCGGTGCTGCCGGCGGCGGCCCAGACCGGGACGGTCTTTGGCGGCGCCCGCGCCGATGTATCGGCCCCGGTCGAGATTTCGGCCGATGTGCTGTCGGTCCATCAGGTGACCGGCCGGGCCGAGTTCACCGGCAATGTGCTGATCGGTCAGGGCGAGATGCGCCTGTCGGCCGACCGCGTGGTGGTGCAATATGCCGAGGGCGACCGGTCCCGCATCCAGACGCTTGAGGCAGACGGGAATGTCACCCTGATCAGCGCCCCCGACGCGGCCGAGGCGCAGCGCGCGGTTTATGACGTGGCGACGGGAAAGATCGTGCTGACGGGGAATGTTCTGCTGACGCAGGGCCAGAACGTGCTGAGCGGTGAGCGTGTGGATGTCAATCTGGCCGATGGCACGGCGCAGGCCACGGGTCGGGTGCGCTCGGTCCTGCAACCGGGTGGCAACTGATGGGCGCGTCGGCGGCGGGGTCACAGGGGCTGGCGGTGCGCAACCTGCGCAAATCCTATCGCAAGCGCCCGGTGATCCGCGATGTCTCGCTGGATCTGGCGCGGGGCGAGGTCGTCGCGCTGTTGGGGCCGAACGGTTCGGGCAAGACGACCTGCTTTTATTGTGTGGCCGGTCTGGTGCCGCCCGATTCGGGGAATGTCTGGATCGACGGTCAGGACGCGACGGGCCTGCCGATGTATCGCCGTGCGCGCATGGGCATCGGCTATCTGCCACAGGAAATGTCGATTTTTCGCGGGCTGACGGTAGAGCAGAACATCATGGCCGTGCTGGAGGTCGTCGATTCCGACCAGCATCGCCGCCGCGACCGTCTGGAGGAGCTGCTGGGTGATTTTTCCATCGGCCATATCCGCAACGCATCCGCCCTCGCGCTGTCCGGGGGCGAGCGGCGGCGGGCCGAGATCGCGCGCTGTCTGGCCTCGAACCCGTCATTTCTGCTGCTGGACGAGCCGTTCGCCGGCGTCGATCCTATTGCCGTGGCCGAGATCCGCGGCCTTGTCCATGATCTGAAAACCCGTGGTATCGGCGTGCTGATCACCGATCACAATGTCCGCGAGACGCTGGGAATCGTTGATCGCGCCTATATCCTGCATGACGGTCACGTGCTGATGTCGGGCACGACCGATGAAATTGTCGCCGACCCCCGTGTGCGCGAGGTCTATCTGGGCGAGGGCTTTACCCTGCACTGAGCGGGCCTGCACCTTGGGTTTTGTTTTCCTTGTGAAAACGGGGCGGGCAGATGGGCGTTCAATAATCCTTCACCATCGGATCACGCCCCGAATTGACAGTTCGTGCGCCCCGTCCGACACTGTCTGGACCCGGTGTCTTCCCGCAGCACTCTCCGGGACCGGGCAGAGAAAGGACACGGAAATGCGTTATCAGATCAGCGGCAAACAGATCGACATCGGCGAGGCTCTGACCCTGCATGTCGAGACCGAACTGGGCGAGACCGTCGGCAAGTATTCTCAACGCCCGACGGATGCCGTCGTCACCTTTTCCAAAAAGGCGCATATGCTGGTCTGTGACGTTCTGGTGCATCTCTCGACAGGTCTGACCGTTCAGGCCAAGGGCGAGGCGACCGAGATTTACGCCGCCTTTGAGGCGGCCCGCGAAAAGATGGACAAGCAGCTGCGCCGCTATAAGCGCCGGCTGAAAGATCACCATAAGGACAGGTCCGGCCCGGTTGAATACGGCGCGGCGGGTCTGTATGTGCTGCCAGCTGACGAAGAGGAATGGGAATCGCTGGATGACAGCGGCCTGCAACCCGTCATCGTCGCAGAAATGGAGGCGCGCGTGCCCACCCTTTCGGTGGGTGATGCCGTCATGCAGATGGAACTGGCTGGTGCGCCCTTGCTGGTGTTCCGCAACGAGAAACACGGGGGCGTCAATGTCGTCCATCGCCGCGAAGACGGCAATATCGGCTGGATCGACCCGCGCAATATCAGATAGGCGCGCGTTTTGCGCATGCCGTCCCGGCACCCGTCCGGGGCGGCAAAAGGATCGGTAAGCATGGAACTCAGCACGATTGTCAGGCCGGGCGCGGTGCGCGTCTATCCTCAGGCCAGCTCGAAAAAGCGGCTGTTTCAGGACATTGCCGAACTGGCCGGTCAGGTCTACGGGCTGGATATCAGCCAGACGCTTGACGCGCTTCAGGAACGCGAAAGCCTTGGCCCGACCGGTGTCGGCAACGGCGTGGCCCTGCCCCATGCACGGCTGCATGGGCTGAACGAGGTTGTCGGGGTTTTTGTCAAACTGGACAAGCCGCTGGGTTTTGATGCTGTCGACCGCCAGCCGGTCGATCTGATTCTGGCGCTGTTCGCGCCAAAGGGCAGCGGGGTCGACCATCTCAAGGCGCTGGCGCTCGTCTCGCGGACGCTGCGCGATTCCGACCTGCGTGACAAATTGCGCGCCAATTCCGATCCGGCGGCGCTGCATGCGATCCTCAGCTCGGGTCCGGGGGCGCAGGCGGCCTGATTTGGTGATCCTCTGGTCCGGCCCTATATTGATCTGACAGCAGCAGCAGGAGGGCCGCCGATGTCCACGACCGTTACCGATCAGAACCCGCCGGGCCGCGTCAGCGCATTTCTGACACAAGAGCGCCGTGCCGGCATTCATCCGGCGATCACCATCCTGCACCGCCGCCCGCATGAGCGCGAGACCTCGGACAGCCGCAAGATCCGCGAATATGCGCGCATCGAGCGCGGCCGTCAGACCTGATCCTTCAGCGCCGGCTCGGCGCGTTTCCATACCTTGCGCATCAGTCCCGGCAGATCCTGCGGCGAAAAGGCGCGCCGCGGGGTCCATTCCCCGCGCAGGGGTAGTGCCGTGCTGCGCGCGATGCGGACATCAAGGCTGAGTGAGAAATGGGTAAAGACATGGCTGACCGGGTCCAGATCCTGCCAGTCGGCATCCACCGGCGGCGGCAGGTCGGTGCCGTCCCAGCCGGCCGTGGGAAAGGCCAGCGTGCCGCCCAGCAGCCCCTCGGGCGGGCGGCGTTCCAGCAGCAGCGCATCGTCATTCCACGCCAGCCAGACCGTGCCGTGCCGCGCGGGCCGCTCGGGTCTGGGGCTGCGGCGCGGCAGGTCGGCGGCAATGGCGGCTGCGCGGGCGCGACAGGGGTCTGACAGCGGGCAGATGACGCAGGCGGGCTTGCGCGGGGTGCAGATCGTCGCACCCAGATCCATCATCGCCTGCGCGAAATCGCCCGGACGCGCGGCGGGGGTCAGGGTGCCTGCCAGCCGCACCAGTTCGGGCTTGGCGGCGGGCAGGGGCGTCTGAACCGCGAACAGCCGTGCCACCACGCGCTCGACATTGCCATCGACCACGGTTTCGGCCCGGCCAAAGGCGATTGCCGCGATGGCGGCCGATGTATAGGGACCGATCCCCGGCAGGGCCTGCAAGCCTTCGCGCGTGTCGGGAAAGCTGCCGGCCGCCGCCACCTGCCGCGCACAGGCCAGCAGGTTCCGGGCGCGCGCATAATAGCCAAGCCCCGCCCATTCCGCCATCACCCGCGCGTCATCGGCCGCCGCCAGATCCTGAACCGCGGGCCAGAGCATGACGAAGCGTTCGAAATACGCCCTGACCGCCGCCACGGTGGTCTGTTGCAGCATAATTTCGGACAGCCAGACGCGATAAGGATCGGCCGGCATCTGCGGGCCGCCCGCGCGCGGCGGCACACGCCAGGGCAGGGCGCGGGCATGGCGGTCATACCACGCCAGCAGGGCGGGGACGATTTCACGCATATATCACGGGATTTTGCCGCCGGCTCACTGGTATCCCCGTTCTGGTTCGCTAAACTGCGCCTGTTCTAACCGAGGCCCGCGCCGATGTCACAGCCCCCCCGCCGCAATCGAGGTTTCCGGCAGGCCGCCAGCCTGATCGCGACCGATTTGCGCACGGCGGCCGAGGGGCGCGGCTTTGCCGTCGCCCGTCTGCTGACCCATTGGGCCGAGATCGTCGGGCAAGAGGTCGCTGCCCGCGCGCGCCCTGTCCGTATCAGCCACGGGCGCGGCATGGGCGCGACGCTCACGCTACTGACCACGGGTGTCTGGGCGCCGGTTCTGAATATGCAGCTGCCTGTCATCCGCGATCGCGTGAACGCCTGCTATGGCTATAATGCCGTCTCGCGTATCAGCCTGACCCAGACCGCGCCCGACGGCTTTGCCGAGGGGCAGGCAAGCTTTGACTATGGCCCTGCGTCACCCGCGAGGCGCGGCCCCGACGCGCAGGACCTGCGCGCGGCCGAGGCGATGAGCGCTGATATCACCGACCCCGCGCTGCGCGCCGCGATAACGCGGCTGGCGGCGCTGAAACTATCCCGAGAGAGCAGTCACAAATGAAAGGCCCGACCATGATCATTCATGATCTCCGCATCCTTGTTTCGGCGTCGCTGACCGCGGCGGCACTGGCGTTGCCCGCTGCCGCGCAGGATGCCGCCCCCGCCCCCGCCCCGGCGACCCAGGGCGCCGATGCCACAGCCACAGCCACAGCTA
Source organism: Paracoccus sp. (in: a-proteobacteria) (assembly GCA_030538705.1). GTDB lineage: Bacteria > Pseudomonadota > Alphaproteobacteria > Rhodobacterales > Rhodobacteraceae > Paracoccus. Next base: position 23,975 of record JAUNTL010000005.1, read on the forward strand.
CAGCGACCGAGACGGCCGAGCCGCAGATCCTGCCCGATCTGTTCCTCGGGGCCGAGGATGCGCCGATCACGATCTATGAATATGCCAGCTACACCTGCCCGCATTGCGCGACCTTTCACCGCGAGGTCTTTCCCCTGCTGAAGGCCGAATATATCGACACCGGCAAGGTCCGCTTTGCCCTGCGCGATGTCTATTTCGATCAGGTTGGCCTGTGGGCGGGCATCGTCGCGCGCTGCAATGATGAAAAATTCTATCCCGTTTCCGGCATGCTGATGAACGAACAGTCCGACTGGATGGGCGCCTCTGATGGCACCGAACTGGTTGCCAATCTGCGCAAGATCGCCGCCAAGGCCGGCATGACCTCTGAACAGGTTGATGTCTGCTGGTCCGATGAGGCGCGCGTCGAAAGCCTGGTCGCGACGTTCCAGCACAATGCGACGACCGACGGGATCAACGCAACGCCCAGCTTCATGATCGCCGGCGAGCAGGTTTCCAACCAGCCTTGGGAACAGCTGAAGGCCAAGATCGACGAAAAGCTGGCCGAAGCCGGGGCCGGGACGCCAGCGGCGCAATGACGACCCCGCTGGCCGGGCTGCGCGTCGTCGAGCTGGCGCGGATTCTGGCCGGTCCATGGGCCGGCCAGATCCTTGCCGATCTGGGCGCCGAGGTCATCAAGGTCGAGGCGCCCGAGGGCGACGACACCCGCCGCTGGGGGCCGCCGTTCATTCAGCGCGGTGATGAGCGCACGGCGGCCTATTTTCATGCCACGAACCGGGGCAAGTCCTCGGTCACGGCGGATTTCCGCACCGATGAAGGGCGGGCGAGGGTGCGCGAGCTGGTCGCGGACGCCGATATCCTGATCGAGAATTTCAAGGTCGGCGGGCTGGCGAAATACGGGCTGGATTATGCCAGCCTGTCCGCACTGAACCCGCGCCTGATCTATTGCAGCGTCACCGGCTTTGGCCAGACCGGGCCTTATGCCCATCGCGCCGGCTATGATTACATCATTCAGGGCATGTCCGGCCTGATGAGCGTGACCGGCGAGCCGGACGGCCAGCCGCAAAAGGTCGGCGTGGCGGTGACGGATCTGTTTACCGGCGTCTATGCCGCGACCGCGATCCTTGCTGCGGTCGAGATGCGCCACCGCACCGGGCTGGGCCAGCATATCGACATGGCGCTGCTGGATGTCGCCATATCGGTGATGGCCAATCAGGCGATGAACTATCTCGCGACCGGGGACGCACCTTCGCGCATGGGCAATGCCCATCCCAATCTCGTGCCCTATGCGGTCTTTGACTGCGCCGATGGCTGGATCATCATCGCGACCGGCAATGACGCCCAGTATCGCCGCCTGTGCGAGGTTCTGGGCCTGCCCGCACTGGCTGACGCGCCCGATTATGCGACCAATGCCGACCGCATCCGCAACCGCGAGGCGCTGACGGCGGCGATTTCGGCCGTGACACGCGGTCGCCGGCGTGATGATCTGCTGGCCGCGCTTGAGGCGCGCGGCATCCCGGCCGGTCCGATCAATGATATGGGCGATGTCTTTGCCGACCCGCAGGTGATCGCGCGCGGGCTGCGTATCGCGCCCGAGGGGGTGCCGGGGGTTCGCCTGCCGGTGGTGTTCTCGGGTGCCGAACTGGCGACGGGCCGTGCCTCGCCCCGGCTGGGTCAGGATGACGGACCGGCCGCCAGCAAGGGCTGAAGCAGATCATCAAGGGCGGCCCAGTCGCCGCCCTCCATCTCCAGCCGGACGGGCAGGGCCAGCACCTGCTGGCGTGCGGCGGGTGGCAGGCGCACGGCGTCCTTTTCGGTCGTGACCATCTGCGCCCCGGCCGCGCGGGCCTCGGCGCTCAGCCGTTGCAGCAGGGCGGGGGTATAGGGCTGGTGATCATCAAGGGCTTCGGCCCGGACCAGATCGGCGCCAAGCGCGCGCAGCGTGGCAAAGAATTTTTCGGGATGGCCGATCCCGGCAAAGGCCAGCACGCGGTGCCCGGCCCAGTCGATGCCGGTCTGAAGGGGGGCAAGCGCGCCGCGCAGATGCGGCAGCCCGGCTCCGGCAACCGCCGCGCCCCATTGCGTGTTAAAGCGCTGCTGCGCGGCGGCCGGCCCGATCGTGATCACGGCATCGGCGCGCGCCAGCCCGGCGGTGACCGGTTCGCGCAGGGGGCCGGCGGGGATACACAGCCCGTTTCCGAACCCCTTTGCGGCATCGGCAACGACCAGTGACAGATCATAAGCCAGCGCCGGATCCTGAAACCCGTCATCAAGCAGGATCACCTGCGCACCGTCGGCCGCGGCCGCGCGTGCCCCCGCCAGTCGCCCGGCCGCCACCCAGACCGGGGCAAAGGCCGACATCAGCAGCGGCTCGTCCCCGGTCTCGGCGGCACTGTGGCGGCGCTCATCGACGCGGGTGGGGGTGCGGATCGTGCCGCCATAGCCACGGCTGACGATCTGTGCCGCGATACCCTTTGCGATCAGGCGCTGCGCCAATGCGATGACCGTCGGTGTCTTGCCGGTGCCGCCGGCGTTCAGGTTGCCGATGCAGATCACCGGAACGCCGATCCGCACCCGTGCCCCGCCGCGCAGCCGCCGCGCCGTCGCGCCGGCATAGATCATGCCCAAAGGCCGCAGCATATGCGCAACGGCCGAGGGCGGGCGGGTGAACCAGAATGCCGGTGCGCGCGCCATCATACGACCTTTCGCAAGGGGACGACCCTGCCGCCGGCATGCATTCCCGCCGGGACAAGCGGCAGATGCAGCCTTGGCACAAGCCGGGGAATGGGGCGGGAATCGCACCCCCGGGCCGCCATGCGCTGCGCTGCAAGGTGGCGTTCCCGCGCGCGCCGGGGCGGCGGACAGTTGCCCCTGCGCGGGGGGATATGCCTTGTCATCCGCGCCATTCCGGGCGCGCGCGGGCCGATACGCGCCAGAACCATCCGCATCGGCGGCAGCGCCCATATTCCGGGCGCGCGCGCTTGCGCGCCGACAGAGGGGGCTGAGCCGCGTAATCTGGCGGAACTCAGCATTCCATGCGGGTGCGGGCCGGCACCTGATCGACCGGGCGCCGGAGATGCTGCGCACCGCATTCCATGCGCGCGCAGGCGCGCGCGTGTGTCGATACCGGTGCCGTCATCCGGTTCGTAAGTCTTGTTCATCATTCCACGCGTGCGGGCGCGCGGGTCGATACATGCGCAGGCGCTCCATCTCGTTGGAGATACCAACATTCCGCGCGTGAGCCGGTCGATACGGTGCCCGGTATCAATGCGTGCGCGTGGGTTGATACTCATCTTTCTGTCCTCTCGCCTGTGCGGTGGTCAGCATGCCATGCGCGCGGCTCGATACCCCGAAACCAGCGGCTTGTCGGGATCGCCCTCGACATCCCAAGCGCGCGCGCTCGCGGGTCGATGCCGGTGGCCGGGGCAGGCGTGGCCCCGGTGCGGGTCAGGGCGTTTGCGAAAAGGCGGGGGCTGCTGCCGCCGTCCGGCCCATTCCTGCGATAGCATCCCATGCCGCAGGGGCGCAGGCCATCACCGATGGCCGCAGCACCCGCAGCCCCGGCACGCGCCGGCAGGTCCGGTCCGTTACGGGTTGTTTGTCGCGGGGCCTTGCGGCCATCCCGGCACAGCTGCGTGCGGCAATGAAGGGACGGGGTCATGCGCGCGCTCCGCTGATGGTTTCCCGGACAGCCTCGGCGATGCGGTTGGCGACGCCCACTCCCCCGGTCGAGACCGACCACGCATTCGCCGCCACCTGCGCCGCCTGATCGGGTGCCAGCAGCGTCACCACCGCCTGAGGCAGTGCCGTGCCATCCGCGATCCGTCGCGCGGCGCCCGCCCCGTCCAGCTGTGCCCATTCCGCGCCAAAGGGGCCATCCTGCGGGCCATGGATGGCGGCTGATCCCAGTGACGCGGCCTCGAACGGCACGCGCGCGGCCTCGGGCGGACCGGCGATGGTCGTGCCCATCAGGCACAGCGGCGCCAGCCGATACCACAGCCCCAGCTCGGCCAGCTCATCGGCGAGATAGACATTCACTTCGTCGGTGGGGTCCTCATCCAGGCTGCGCTGCGCGACGATCAGCCCGGCATCCTCCATGCGCGCGGCGATTCCGGCGGCGCGCGCCGGGTCTTCGGTCAGAAGGATCAGCATCGCGCGATGGCTGTAGCGCAGCACGGTCAGATGGGCCTCGATCACGGCGTCCAGTTCGGCCTCGGTCACACAGACGGCCAGCCACAGCTGACGCCCCTGAAACGCCTCGGCCAGTGCGGCGCGCTCTGCCTCGTTATGGGGCAGCGGCTCTCGCGTCAGCGTGATCGGCCCGGTCAGTTCAACCCGTTCGGGCGCGGCACCCAGGGCGAGGGCCGCCGTGCGGCTGGCGGCATCGGGCATCAGTAACCGGCTGATCTGCGCGACCGGCGACAGCCGCGCCAGCAGCGGCAGGCCGAAACGGCGCTGCGGTGCGGCCAGCCTTGCCTCGGCCAGAATGACGGGAATGGCGCGTGCCTCGGCCGCAGAGATCAGGGCGCCGGGCAGGTCGGCACCGATCAGCAGGATCGCGGCCGGGGCAAGCGCATCCAGCTGTGCCGCCAGCGCCATATCGTCAAACGGCAGGTCGGGGATGGCCGAGACACCGCGCGTCGACAGATCGGGCAATGCGCCCGTCGCGCGGCTGACCGCGATTTGCAGCCCGCGCCGGCGCATCTGGACCAGCAGCTGGATCATCGCCGGCGGCAGGCTGGTCCCGTCGCGCCCGGTCTGGTCATAGCCCGCGCCGATGCGCATCCAGATCAGCGGCCCTTCGCCCGTGGGCAGGCTCATGACCGGGGGTGGCGGCAGGGATGCGGACGGGGCGCCGACCAGCCGGCGCAGCCAGCCGCCGATGCCCTGCCCGCCCCGCGCGCCGGCGCTCATCGCTCAGATACCCAGCTCGGCCGTCGGGCTGGTCTCGCGCCGCTCGTCCATCAGGCGGTGGAGATGCGCGATGAAATAGCGGGTCTGGGCGCTGTCCACGGTGCGCTGAGCGGCCCCTTTCCATGCGGCAAAGGCCGATGCGTAATCGGGGAATACCCCCACCATGTCGATCTTTGACGTGTCGCGGAACTCGGTCCCGTCGAGGTCGGTCAGCTCGCCCCCGAAAACCAGATGCAGTCGCTGGGTCATCGCAAATTTCCTCCTGCGGTCAATGGCGCCTAACTATGCGTCCCGCGCCCCGGGCGCAATCGCCGCCTCGGCGCGGGCGAGTGCTGCGGCAATCAGCGCCGGCACCGGGGCTGCAAGGCCGACCGGGCCGAGGCATGGCCCCGAAAACCCGGCCCCCGCCAGTGCCTGCGGGATATCGTCGGTGACATGGCCGGCGCGGGTGGCAAAAAAGGGCAGGGCGATGGCATGTGTGCCCAGATCGCGGGCGGCGTCATGCAGGAACGGCGGCTCTTCGATGAAACCGGTGGTGACGCGGGCGAATGAGGGGCGCAGCACCGCCGCCATGGCCTGCGCGCCCTGCGCCGAGGCCCGCGACCGGCCCGAGCCATGGGCGATCAGCAACAGCGTGCAATCGCGCGCCGCCCATCCGCGCGCAGCAGCAGCAGCACCCGCCAGCCGCGCGCACAACCCGGGCAACGCCGGGTCGAGACCAAAGGGCGCCAGCACCTGCGCGCTGCCCGCCTCTGCCCCCGTCCCCGCCCCTGCCTGCGCCAGACGCCGTGGCAGCTCGGTCGTGGTGAACCAGCCGGCGGCCATGAACATCGGATATATCAGCGCCCCCGGCGCCCGCGTTACCGCCTGCGCCAGCGCCCCCGGCGCGGCAAGCGTCGCGCCCGAGACCTGCCGGCCGGGCGCGGCTGCGGCGACGGCAGCCGCCAGCGCCCGGATCGCGGCCTCTTGCGGCGCGGGGTCCGAGGGCTGTCCATGGGCGATGATGATGGCGGGGCGGGTCACGCTGGTCTTTGCCGGCTGCTTTGGCTAGGTCTGGGCCAGACAATCACGCCGCCGCCGCCGCCGCAAGCGCCGCGGCCCGATCCAAAAGGGGCGCCACGCCATGGCCGCATGGGCCGAGATGATCGCAGCTTTCGCGGTGTTTCTGGCCGCGCATGTGATCCCGATGCGGCCGCGCCTGCGCGACGGGCTGATCGCGCGGCTGGGCCGGCGCGGCTATATCCTGTGCTACAGCCTGCTGTCGCTGGGGCTGCTTTACTGGCTGTTGATGGCTGCCGGGCGCGCCCCTTTCATCGAGCTGTGGCCCCATGCCCGCTGGCAGCGTTGGCTGGCCAATCTCGCGATGCCCGTGGCGATCGGGTTGGGGGTTTTTGCGATCGGGGCGCGCAATCCTTTTGCCTTTGGCGGCACGGCTGCCGGCTTTGAGGCGGCCCGGCCTGGCATTGTCGGGCTGACGCGGCATCCGCTGATGTGGGCCTTTGCGATCTGGGCCGGGGTGCATCTGCTGGCGAATGGTGATCTGGCCCATGCGCTGCTGTTCGGCCCGCTGCTGGCCTTTGCGCTGAGCGGGGTTGCCGCGGCCGAGGCGCGGGCGCGGCGCAGCCTGCCCGGCTTTGCCCGGCTGGCCGCGACCAGTTCGGTCGTGCCGGGGGCGGCGCTGCTGACCGGGCGCTGGCGTCCGGCGGGGCCGCCACCGTTCGGTCGGCTGATGCTGGCGGTGCTGGTCTGGGCGGTGCTGTGGTATCTGCACGCGCCCGTCATCGGCGCCTCGCCTCAGCCCTGAAGGCGGAACAGGGCGGGAATGCGGTCGCGCCCGTCCAGCAGCAGATCCGCCGTCATCGCGGCCATGGCCGGAGCCATGCCAAAGCCGATCTTGAAGCCGCCGTTCAGCACGACATGCCCCGGCCGGCCCGGCCACGGCCCGATCAGTGGCGCACGCGAGCGGGCGCGCGGCCGGATACCCGCCCACCGGGTCACCACCGCGGCCCCCGCAAGACCGGGGCAGATCGCACAGGCCCGCGCAATGACCTCGTCCAGCAGCCCGTCCGTGCCGGGGTGATCCCAGCTGTTTTCCGAGGTCGAGCCGACGCCCACCGTCGCGTCGGCATGGGCGACCAGATGCAGCCCCTCGGCATAGACCTGCGGCGTATCGGGTGCCGCGTGATCAAGTGCGGCGCTCTGGCCCTTGACGCCCTGTCCGGCCTTGTGACCAAGATCACGGCCCAGCATCTCTAGCCCCGCCGTGCCGCAGGCCCAGATCGCCGGGCCGCACAGATCGTCGGGTGCGGCGGTGACGCCTGTGGTGATCTCGCCGCCGCGCGCGGTGATCGCGGCGACAAGCGATGCACAGGCCATCCGGGGCGAAAGCCGTGCCGACAGATCATCCATCAGCCACCAGCCGTCCGGGCTGGCCGGGATCAGGGCCGCATCGGGTGCCTGCGTCAGCCACATCCGCGCCTGTCCCTGCCAGTTTGCTGCGGCGGCGGCAATGCGGGCGCGGGCGCGGTCCAGATCGGCCCGTGCAACGGGCTGAATGCGCCCGGTCCGCCCATAGCCGGGATCAGCGCCGCCCGCCTGCGCCACCCCATCCCAGAACGACCGCGCGGCCAGCAGGCTGTCGAGCTGGAGCTGCTTTTTTTCGTTCCAGCCATCGGGCGCGTGGGGCGCCAATGCGCCGACCGTGCCGCCTGACGAGCCGGCGCCGGGGGCGCGCGCCTCGATCACGCGCACGGGCTGGCCGCGCCGGGCGATTTCCCACGCCACGGCCAGCCCGTTGATGCCGGCACCGATAACCGTGATGCTTGCCATTGCTGCGCCCTTTTGCCAGTGCTTGCGCCAAAGGAGTTAACGCCGATGAGCGACCGAGACCAGTCTCCGCCTCTGGAATGGCGCGATGGCGACGTGCCGGTCTCGATCCGGTTCGATGACCCGTATTTCAGCCTTGCCGGCGGTCTGGCCGAGACGCGCCATGTCTTTCTGGCAGGCAATGATCTGCCGGCGCGGCTGCGGGCGGGGTTTCATGTGGCAGAGCTTGGCTTTGGCACCGGGCTGAACCTGCTGGCGCTGGCGCAGATTGCGAATGTGCCGGTCCGCTTTACCAGTTTCGAGGCGTTTCCCATGACGCCCGCACAGCTTGTCCGGGCGCATGCGGCCTTTCCCGCCCTGTCCGCGCTGGCGTCAGAGATGCGCGCCGGGCTGGCGGCGGGTGACTGTTTCCGCATAGCCCGGGTCGAGGCCCGGATCATCACGGGCGATGCGCGCCAGACGCTGGCCGGCTGGTCCGGGCAGGCCGATGCGTGGTTTCTGGACGGTTTCTCGCCGGCAAAGAACCCCGATATGTGGGACGCGGCGCTGATGGCGCAGGTCGGCGCCCATACCGCGCCGGGCGGCACATTCGCGACCTATACCGCCGCCGGCCATGTCCGCCGCGCGCTTGATGCCGCCGGGTTCGAGGTCGCACGCGCGCCCGGGTTCGGGTCCAAACGGCATATGAGCCGGGGCACCCTGCGCCCCCGCCCCACGTCCTGAAAGCGCGCGGCACCCCGCGCATCCGCCTTTGTCGTGATGCCGGCGCATGCTGGCGGTATCATGCGGTGCAACAGGGGGCAGGCACCCCGCGCCTGATCCCGGGACGATTGCCCGCAACCCTTCGCGCGCCACAGGAACGGGCCGGGGCCTAGCCGCCGGTCGCGCCCTCGGGCCGCGGCGCGGGGCGTGTTGCGGGCGCGGCTGTCGCCGCCGCAGGCGCAGGTGCTTCGGTCAGCGCCGCCTCGGCCTCGGCAAAGGCGGCGGCGGTGGGTGACAGCGGATCGCCCTGCCGTGGCGGCGGCAAAGAGCGGGTCAGGATGGCATCGTCAGGCAGGGTCTGACGCGGGCGCGGCGGGGGCGGCACGTGACCGCCGCCGGTCAGATCCTCGGTCGGGCGGGGCGCAACCGGATGGCCGGAAATGCGCGCGCGATAGACCGGCAGCGCCTCGGTGACGCGCATGACATAGTTGCGCGTCTCGTCAAAGGGGATCATCTCGACCCAGTCGACCGGATCAGCGCCGCTGCGGATATCGCCGAAACGCTCGGTCCATTGGCGCGAACGGCCCGGCCCGGCATTATAGCCCGCCGCGACAAGCGCCGAGGACGGGCCGAAGCGGTTGCGCAATCCACGCAGATAGGCCGCGCCCAGCCGGGCGTTGTAATAGGCGTCCTGCGTCAGCCGCGCGTCATCGTAATCAACCCCGATCTGGCGCGCCATTTCCTGCGCCGTCGCCGGCATGACCTGCATCAGCCCGCGCGCCCCGGCGTGGCTGGATACGGTGTGGTTGAACTCGGATTCCTGGCGCGCAATCGACATCACCAGCTCAGGCGGCAGATCGAGCGCTTCATCCTCCAGCCCGGTCAGGGGGAAATAGGCCGCCGGATAGACCGCACCGCGCGCCGCTGCGCGCTTGGCCAGACGCAGCGCATGCCAGGGATAGCGCATCTCTAGCGTCAGGCGCGCCATCCGGGCGATATCGTCGGGATCGGCGGTTTCGGACAGGTGCAGAAAGAACCGCTGGCCGAGATCGGGCTGACCGGCAGCAAAGGCAAAGACCCCGGCCTGAAACACCGAGTTCTCGCGCAGATCGCTGCGCCGCCATTGCGGCAGCGCGGCCTCGGCCCGGCCGGGGATGGACAGTGCGGGATCGGGCGGCGCGCCGATACGCTCGGCCGCCAACTGGCCGTAATAGGCCGATTGCATCCCCGCCGCGTGACCGAATGCCTCAAGGGCGGCACCATCATTTCCCGCGGCCTCATGCGCGCGGCCCTGCCAGTAAAGCGCGCGCGACCGGCTGACGATGCTGCCGGTATTGTCGCCCAGATGTTGAAAATGCGCCAATGCCCGGTCGGCCGCGCCCCCACGCAGGGCCGCATAGCCGGCAAGAAATTCGAGATTGGCAAAAGCCTCGGTCCCCGGCGGCAGGTGATGGGCCGCGGCAAGCGCCTCGGCCCCGGCCCAGTCGCCGGCGCGCAGGGAGGCGCGGGCGTAATCGGCGCGGGCCGAGGCCCAGACCTCGGGCCGGCGCAGCGTCTCGGCCGAGGCGGATTGCGCCACCATCAGCTCGCGCGCGAGATCGGTCAGCCCGGCCTGCACACGCCAGCGGAAACGATCCATGGCAAGGCCGGGATCGTCGCGCTGATCCGCAGGCAGGGCAAGGATCAGCTCATCGACGCCGCTGCGCTTGGCCTGCACGGCGATCCGCGCCTCGGCCAGCGGGCGGGCGGGTGCGCTCATCCGTGCCAGCCCCTGCCCGGCCGCCTGCCATTCGAGCTGATCCAGCAGCGCCAGGACGCGCGCATCATGCTGATCAGCCAGCCAGCCGCTATGTGCGGCGATAAAGGCGTCCTCCTCGGCCGCGCTCATCGGCATCGTGGTCCAGATATCGCGCGCGCGGGCCTTTGCGCCCGCCTCGTCGCCCGTCGCAACCAATGCGGCAATCAGCGACAGCGCGCCCGCCGCGGTCTGGGGCGGATGGTCCGAAAACCAGTCGATGATCTGCGCCGCCGTCGCGGCCCCGCCCATTATGGCCTCGCCCCGGCGATAGATCAGCTCTGCCCCCGGCCAGTCGGGATGCGCGTTCACAAAGGCCAGATAGTCCGCGAATTCGCCATGCCCGGCACGCAGCGCATGCCACGAGACCAGCGACCGCGCCAGCGGACCAGAGCGCGAGGCGGCGGCATCCGCAGCCGGCCAGTTGCGCCCGCCCGCCGCTGTCAGCGCGGTTGCCATCTCGGGCAGGGATTCCGCCGCAGCCATGGGCGCAGCCAGAAATGCGGCCATGACAGCCGCCCGGATCATGTCACGAAAAGGATACATCATTACGTCCAATCTGCGCCCGCACGCCGCCGACCGCAATTCACATCCTTGGCAATTCGCCGGGCCGGGTCTAGTGTCGCGCCAGCTTTACAAAAGACGACGACAGGAGCGTGTCATGTTCAAAGGGTCCATACCCGCGCTGATCACGCCGTTCACCCCGGACGGCGAGCTGGATCTGGACATGCTCAAGACGTTTGTCGAATGGCAGATCACCGAGGGAAGCAGCGGTCTTGTGCCCGTCGGCACCACGGGCGAATCGCCGACGCTCAATCATGACGAGCATCGCACCGTCGTCGAAGAGGTCGTGCGCATTGCCGCCGGGCGCGTGCCGGTCATTGCCGGCGCGGGGTCGAACTCGACCCGCGAGGCGATCGGGCTGGTCCAGCATGCCCAGAGCGTCGGCGCCGATGCCGTGCTGGTCGTGACGCCCTATTACAACAAACCGACGCAGGCCGGGATGATCGCCCATTACAGCGGCATTCACGAGGCGTCGGACCTGCCGATCATCATCTATAACATTCCCGGCCGCTCGGTCGTGGACATGATGCCCGAGACGATGGGCGAGCTGGCAAAGCTGCCGCGCATCGCCGGCGTCAAGGACGCCACCGGCAAGCTGGAGCGGGTCAGCCAGCAGCGTATGACCTGCGGTCCTGATTTCATCCAGCTGTCGGGCGAGGATGCGACCGCGCTAGGCTTTAACGCCCATGGCGGGGTGGGCTGTATCAGTGTGACGGCCAATGTCGCCCCCCGGCTTTGCGCCGAGTTTCAGGCCGCGACGCTGGCCGGCGATTACCGGCTGGCGCTGGAATATCAGGACCGGCTGATGCCGCTGCATGTGGCGCTGTTTCTGGAACCGGGTCTGGCGGGCGCGAAATACGCATTGTCAAAGCTGGGCATCGGGAATGAGCGGGTGCGCCTGCCGCTGGTCGGGCTGACGCAGGCGACCAAGACCGCGATTGACGATGCGATGCGCCACGCCGGGCTGATCTGAACGCCGGCATGGCCCGCGCGTTGAAAAAAGGGGCCGGATGCGGCCCCTTTTTGCTGTGACGCAAGCGGCCCGTGGCCCGCGGGCCGGGATCAGTCGCCCTCGTGCTGCAACCGCGCGTCTGCGCCATCGTCCAGCAGGCTCGGCCGGTCAGAGCGTGTCGCCCATTCGGTCCCGGTCCCGGTCGGCGGCAGCTCTTCGCTTGGCCAGTAAAGGTGGATATTCGCCTTGGAGATCATCATCCCCGTGACCGGCGCGGTCAGGAACAGGAAAAGCGTGATCAGCAGCTCGTGCCAGCTCAGATGGGCACCGAACCACGCGAAATAGACCATGGACGCGACCAGCACCCCGCCGACACCCAGCGTCGCGGCCTTGGTCGGCCCGTGCAGCCTGCTCATCGGGTCGGGCAGCTTGACCAGCCCATAAGAGCCGACAAAGCCAAAGATACCGCTGATGATCAGCAGCGCGGCGACCAGAATTTCAAAGAACAGATCCATCTGATTTCCCTATTCTATGATATTGCCGCGCAGGATGAATTTCGCATAAGCGACGGTCGAGACAAAGCCGACCATGGCAAACAGCAGCGTTGCCTCGAAATACATCGCCGTGCCCTCTCTGATCCCGAACAATGTCAAAATTGCGATCATGTTAATCGTCATCGTGTCGAGCGCGAGGATACGGTCCGGCACCCCCGGCGCGCGGACCACGCGATACAGATTGAACAGCAGCGCTGTCCCATAGCAGGCAAAGGCAAAGAAAAGCGCATATTGGATCATGCGAAAATCTCCTTCAGGCGATTCTCGTAACGGGTCTTGATGTCGCTGACGATGCTGTCGGGGTCGGGTGCGTGCAGGCAGTGAACCAGCAAGGCGCGGCCGCATTCCGACAGATCGCAGCTGACCGTGCCCGGTGTCAGCGTGATGGTGCCGGCCAATGTCGCGATCCCCTCGGGCGAGCGCAGGTCCAGCGGCACGACCACCCAGGCGGGGCGCAGGTCTGATGCCGGCATGAACAGCACGATCCGCGCGACCTGAACATTGGCGACGACGATATCCCACAGCACCAGCAGGAAATAGGGAACCGCCCGCGCCGGCGAATGAAACGAAGGCCGCGTCGGCCAGTAAGGTGCGATCAGCAGCGGGATCAGCACCGCGATGATCATCCCGAAAACCAGCGAGCCATAGCGAAAGTCATTGACCAGCATCAGCCATGTCAGGACCAGCAGGACTGACAGATAGGGATGTGGGAACAGCCGTTTCATTGCCGGGCGCCCTCCTGCCGGATCAGCACCGCCTCGATATATGGGGCGGGGTTGAACAGTTGCTGTGAAATCGTGTCGGTCATCTCAAGCGCGGGGCGGGCGAACAGGGTCAGCGCGACCAGTGCGGCCAAAAGCGCGCCGACCGAGGCGAATGCCAAAGAGGGCGCAACCGCGTCCTCGACGCCCTGGGTCTGCTCGTCCGGCTCCAGCCTGGGCGGCATCGGGGCTTTGGGCGCGGGGCTGTCGGCGGCGGGGGTGGCCGGGGCCTCGGCGCGCTGCATCTGGAACGGCAGCCAGAACAGCATCGAGCCGGCGCGGCCCAGACCGACAATCGCAAAGATCGAGGTGACGAGGATCGTCGCCCATATGCCGATCCACCACGGATCGGCCCGCGTCGCATCCAGCACCAGCAGCTTGCCGACAAAGCCCGACAGCGGTGGCAGCCCGGCCACGGCGATGGCGGCGGCAAAGAACATCACCGCGATCAGCCCGCCGTTGCGGATGGCCGGACGCGGCGTCAGCCACAGCTCGCCCCCGCGCCGCGCGGCGATCAGATCGGCGATCAGGAACATCGCGGCGGCGGCCAGCGTCGAATGGATCGTGTAATAAAGCGCCGCCGAGATCGAGGCGGGCGTGAACATCGACACCGCAATGACCAGCGTCCCGATCGAGGCCACGGCCGACAGCGCTGCGACCCGGCCCAGATGCCGCCCGCCCAGAACGCCGATCTGCCCGACGATCAGCGTCAGCAATGCGGCCGGCAGCAGCATATCCGCGATGATCGTCTCGACCACGGAATCGCCGGGAAAGACCAGCGTGTAAAAGCGGATGATCGCATAGATCCCGACCTTGGACATGATCGCAAACAGCGCCGCGACCGGTCCGGGCGCATTGGCATAGGTCGAGGGCAGCCAGAAATGCAGTGGCACCAGGGCCGCCTTGATGGCAAAGACCAGCATCAGCAGCACCGCGCCCGTGCGCAAAAGCGCCGTGTCATCGGCGGGCATCTGCGCGACCTTGACCGCCATATCGGCCATGTTCAGCGTGCCGGTCACCGCGTAAAGCGTGCCGAGCGCGGCCAGAAACAGCACCGATCCCAACAGGTTGACGATCACATATTGCACGCCCGCCCGCAGCCGCAGCGACCCGCCCCCGTGAATCATCAGCCCGTATGAGGCGATCAGCATCACCTCAAAGAACACGAACAGGTTGAATGCGTCTCCGGTCAGAAAGGCGCCCATGATGCCCATCATCTGAAACTGCCAGAGCGCATGGAAATGCCAGCCCTTGCGGTCCCAGCCCGAGCCGATGGCATAAAGCTGCACGATCAGCGCCAGAAAGGCCGTCAGCACCAGCATCAGGGCCGCCAGCCGGTCCAGCATCAGCACGATGCCAAAAGGCGCCAGCCAGTTGCCGAGACGATAGACAAAGACTTCGCCGCTGCTGGCATGAAAGGCCAGATACAGCGCCACGCCCAGCAGGATGGCGGTGCCGACCGTGGAAAACACCCGCTGAAGCAGCATGTCATGGCGCATCCACAGGATGATCAGGCCGCCGATGACGGCCGGCACGACGACGGGGGCAATGATGAAATGGTTCATGCGGCGTCCCCGTCGCTGCCCTTGCCGGCCGGGCCGGTATCGCGGCGGTCGGATTCGGGCATGTCGATATAATCATCCCCGCCCTCGATAAAGGCGCCAAGCGCCAGCAGCACGACAACCGCCGTCATCCCGAAGGAGATCACGATCGCCGTCAGCGTCAGCGCCTGCGGCAGGGGGTCGGTATGGCCCCCCGTCCCGCCGAGGATCGGCGGCATATTGACCGCCAGCCGCCCCGAAGCGACGAGGAACAGGTTGATCGCATAGGACATCATCGTCATGCCGATGACGGCGGGGAATGTGCGCATGCGCAGCACCAGATAGACGCCCGCCGCAGACATGGCGCCGATTGCGATGGCGACCAGAGCTTCCATCAGGCGGTCCCCCCTTTGTTATCTGTCATGCGGGCGGGGTTGATATCCATCGGCTCGCGGTTGACGACCTCTCCGGTGCGGCGCGCGATGCGCGACAGCGAATTCAGCGCCAGCATCACCGCGCCGACGACGCACAGGAACACGCCCAGATCAAAGGCGATGGCGGTCGCCAGCTCGAACTGCTCAAGCCCGGGCAGCTTGACATAGGTATAGTTCGAGGTCAGGAACGGCACCCCGAACAGCCACGCCCCCATCCCCGTCGCCGCCGCGACGACGACGCCCGCGCCGATCATGCCGTGGAACGGCACGCGCTGACGCTCCTGCGCCCAGGCAAAGCCCGAGGCCATATATTGCATCAACAGCGAGATCGCGACGACCAGACCGGCGATAAAGCCGCCGCCCGGCTCGTTATGCCCGCGCATAAAGATGAACAGGCCCACCGTCAGCGAGATTGGCAGGATCAGCCGCGTCGCCACGACCAGCAGGGTCGGATGGCGGTCGCCCGCGCGCGGCAGGTCGTGACGCCAGTTCGCCAGCCGCCGCGACGAGCGGCCGGCCAGCAGCGTCTCGGTCATCGCAAAGATGACAAGGGCGGCAATCCCCAGAACCGTGATCTCGCCAAAGGTGTCATAACCGCGGAAATCGACGAGGATCACGTTCACCACATTGTCGCCGCCGCCCAGATCGTGGCTGTTGGCAAGGTGATAATCCGAGATCGTCGGAAAGGCAAAGTCACGCCGCAGCACCGCATAGGCCAGCCCGCCAAAGCCCAGCCCGACGGCGGTCGCGATCAGCGCATCGGCGCCGCGCCGCAGCCCTCCGGTCTCGACCCAGGTGCGCTTGGGCAGGAAATTCAGCGCCAGCAGCATCAGCATGACCGTTGCCACCTCGACCGAGATCTGGGTCAGCGCCAGATCGGGTGCCGACAGATAGACAAAGGCGCAAGATACCATCAGACCGACAATGGCGATCAGCACCAGTGCAAGCAGCCGGTTGCGGTGGAAACTGACCATGCAGGCCGTCGCCACGATCAGCAGGACAAAGCCCACCGCCGCGACCGGCGGCACGGGCAGCATCGGCCGGGTTTCCGGCCCCGCGATCCCGGTCGCCCAGGCAAAGACCCCGGCCAGCACGACGGTAATCACCATCATGCCGGCGCTGCGGGCCAGCCGGCCGTCATGCAGCCCGTCATTGACCGCCTGTGCCCAAAGCGCCGCGCGGCGGATAAGCCCGTCAAAGATCGCCTTGGCCTCGGGGCGCGGCGCGGCGTCCCAGCCCGCTTGCAGCCCGCGATGCGCGGCCACCAGAATGACGCCGCCCGCGATTGCGATGGCCGAGGTGATCAGCGCGGTATTGATGCCGTGCCAGTGATAGATATGCGGCGTCAGGGCCGCGCCGGTCACGGCATCCGCGCTGACGCGCACCAGCCAGCCGGTCATGGTCATCGGCATCAGACCGATCAGGATCACCAGCACGACCAGCAATGCCGGCGCGGCCCACAGGCCAAAGCCCGGATCATGCGGCCGGTGCGGATAGTCGTCGCGCTGCGGCCCGAAAAAGACCTGCCAGATAAAGCGGAAGGAATAACCGACCGAGAATGTCGCCGCGATCCCCGCGACGATCAGGAAAAGCCTGTGCGTGCCGGCCCAGTTGGTATGGGCAGCCTCTTCCAGCATCATTTCCTTGGACAGGAACCCGTTGAACGGCGGGATCCCGGCCATCGACAGCGCCGCAATCGTGCCGATCACAAAGGTGATCGGCATCAGCTTGCGCAGCCCCCCCAGCCGCGCGATGGACCTTGTGCCGGTCTCGTGATCGACGATCCCGGCGGTCATGAACAGCGCCGCCTTGAAGGTCGCGTGGTTGATGATGTGAAAGACGGCGGCAATGGCGGCGGCCTCGGTCCCCAGACCGAGCAGCATGGTGATCAGGCCCAGATGGCTGACCGTGGAAAAGGCCAGCAGCGCCTTGAGATCGTCCTTGAACAGCGCGATGACCGCGCCCAGCACCATCGTCACAAGCCCGGTGGTGGCCACGATATAGAACCATTCCGGCGTGCCCGACAGCACCGGCCAGAACCGCGCCAGCAAGAACAGCCCCGCCTTTACCATCGTCGCCGAATGCAGATAGGCCGAAACCGGCGTCGGTGCGGCCATGGCGTGCGGCAGCCAGAAATGGAACGGGAACTGTGCTGATTTCGTGAATGCCCCGATCAGGATCAGGATCAGCGCCGGCAGATAGAGCGGGCTGGCCTGAATGACCTCGCGCGCGGCCAGAATGTCGGTGATGCGATAGCTGCCTGCGATCTGTCCGAGGATCAGCGCCCCGGCGATCATGGCCAGCCCGCCGGCCCCGGTCACGGTCAGCGCCATGCGCGCGCCCTGACGACCCTCGGGCAGGTGCTTCCAATAGCCGATCAGCAGGAATGAGGACAGCGAGGTCAGTTCCCAGAACACCAGAAGCAGCAGGATATTGTCCGACAGAACGATGCCGACCATCGCGCCCTGAAACAGCATCAGATAGGTATAGAACTGCCCGACCGGGTCACCCTTGGCGAGATAGTAACGCGCATAGGTGATGATCAGCAGCCCGATCCCCAGAATCAGGATCGCGAAAAGCAGGCTCAGCCCGTCGATGCGAAAGCTGGCATTCAGGCCGATCTGCGGGATCCACGCGAAATCCGAGGTAACGACCTGGCCGGCCAGCACCTCGGGGATATGCAGGCAAAGGCCGATCAGCGCCAGCGTCGTAGCCGTGGCACAGGATAATGCGGCGACGTTGCGCCCCGAGCGGATCATCAATCCGGGCAAGAGTGCGCCCAGGAATGGCAGCGCTGCAATCAGGGCTGGCGACATCTGTCCTCCGCTATAATCGTTTGCATTTGTGTCGGGGATGCGACGCCGGGTGTCAAGCGAACCACGGGAAACAATGCCTTTTACGACAGCCCCTTTTGTAATGTTCGCGTTTCGTGCTAGCCTGACCGAAAGAAAAGACAAACCAACAGACATGAGGGCAGGCATGCGGGTTCTGGGTATTGATCCGGGGTTACAGCGCACCGGATGGGGCGTGATCGAAACCGACGGGCCACGGCTGCGCCATGTCGCGAACGGGGTCGTGACCTCGGCGCCGGGCGATGATCTGGGGGTGCGGCTGCTGGGGCTTTATCGCGGGCTGGCAGCGGTGATCGCGGCACATGCGCCCGATGCGGCGGCGGTCGAACAGACATTCGTCAACAAGGACGCGGCCGGCACGCTGAAGCTGGGTCAGGCGCGCGGTATCGCCCTGCTGGTCCCGGCCGAGGCCGGGCTGGAGATCGGCGAATACGCCCCCAATGCGGTGAAAAAGGCCGTGGTCGGTGTCGGCCATGCCGCCAAGGAGCAGGTCCAGCACATGGTCCGCCAGCAGCTTGCGGGCGTCAGCCTTGCCGGGGCAGATGCCGCCGACGCCCTGGCGATTGCGATCTGTCACGCCCATCACCTGCAATCGCGCGCCCTGCGTATCAAGGTGATCGCATGATCGGGCGTATCGCCGGCGTCATCCTGCATCGCGCGGCCGACCATGTCCTGATCGACGTGCGCGGCGTTGGTTATATCGTTCACATCAGCGAACGCACTGCCGCCGGCCTGCCGCCCGCAGGTCAGGCGGCCGCGCTTTATACCGATCTGCTGGTGCGCGAGGATCTGCTGCAACTTTTCGGTTTCCCGACCCTTCTGGAAAAGGAATGGCACAGGCTGCTGACCAGCGTGCAGGGGATCGGCGCGAAGGCGTCCCTGGCGGTTCTGGGGACGCTGGGGGCCGAAGGGCTGGGCCGCGCGATTGCGCTTGGCGACTGGTCTGCGGTGCGCCGTGCGCCCGGTGTCGGGCCAAAGCTGGCGCAGCGTGTGGTGCTGGAACTGAAAGACAAGGCGCCTTCGGTCATGGCGCTTGGCGGGGTGCTGACGGTTGATGCCGGCGCGCCGCTGGTCGCGCCCGAGGGTCCCCCCGCCGTCGCCCCGTCCGTGCCCGCGCCCGCCGCCGCGGCCCCCTCGGCCGCCGCCCAGTCCGAGGCGCTGTCCGCGCTTGCCAACCTTGGCTATAACCCGTCCGAGGCCGCGTCTGCCGTCGCCGTGGCCGCATCAGTGGAACCCGCGGCGGGGACTGCGGCTTTGATCCGTGCGGCGCTGAAATCGCTGGCGCCAAAGGATTAGAAAGGAAGGCTGATGTCGGGCAATATGCGTTCATTCGTGCTGATGGCGGCGCTGACCGGGCTGCTGATGGCACTTGGCTGGCTGATCGGGGGAACCGGCGGGGCGATATTTGCGCTGATCTTTGCCGGCGCCGGCAATATCTGGGCATGGTGGAACAGCGACAAGGCGCTGTTGCGCCAGAACGATGCCATCGCGGTCGATCGCAATAACGCGCCGGAGCTGCTGGATCTGGTGGCTGCGCTGGCGGATCGCGCCGGACTGCCGATGCCGGCGGTCTATGTCCTGCCCACGGCCCAGCCCAATGCATTCGCCACCGGCCGCAATCCCGATAATGCCGCCGTCGCCGTGACACAGGGCCTGTTGCAGAACCTTGACCGCGACGAGATCGCGGGCGTCATCGCCCATGAGCTGGCCCATATCCGCAACCGCGATACGCTGACCATGACCATCGCGGCGACCTTGGCCGGCGCCATCGCCATGCTTGGCAATATGGCGCTGTTCATGGGCGGGCGGAACGGGCGCGGCAATGCGCTGACCGGGCTGCTGGCGCTGATATTCGCGCCGCTGGCGGCAGGGCTGTTGCAGATGGCGGTCTCGCGCACGCGCGAATTTCGCGCCGATGCGCTCGGCGCCGAGATCGCCGGCCAGACGCAGGGGCTGGCCTCGGCGCTGCGCAAGATTTCCGGTCTTGCCGCGCGGGTCGAGAACATGCCTGCGGAACGCAACCCGGCCTCTGCGGCGATGTTCATCGTCAACCCGCTGTCCGGCCTGCGCATGGACAATCTGTTCCGCACCCACCCCCCGACCGAGGCCCGCATCAACGCGCTGAATGAGCTGAGGCTGAATGCCCGCGCCTGACCCGACCCTGCGCCCCGAGCCGCTGCCCGGTGACGATCAGGGCCGCGCCCTGCGCCCGCAGGCACTGGCCGATTTCGTCGGTCAGGCCGAGGCCCGCGCCAATCTCTCGGTGTTTATCGAAAGCGCGCGCCGGCGCGGCGAGGCGATGGACCACACCCTGTTCCACGGCCCGCCCGGTCTGGGCAAGACGACGCTGGCCCAGATCATGGCGCGCGAACTGGGGGTGAATTTCAAGATGACCTCGGGGCCGGTGCTGGCGCGGGCGGGCGATCTGGCGGCGATCCTGACCAATCTGGAATCCCGCGATGTGCTGTTCATCGACGAGATCCACCGCATGAATCCGGCGGTCGAAGAGGTTCTCTATCCCGCGATGGAGGATTTCGAGCTGGACCTGATGATCGGCGAAGGCCCCGCCGCGCGCACCGTGCGGATCGAGTTGCAGCCCTTTACCCTTGTCGGCGCGACGACCCGGCTGGGCCTTTTGACGACACCGCTGCGCGACCGTTTCGGCATCCCGACACGGCTGCAATTCTATGAGACCGCCGAGCTTGACCAGATCGTGCGGCGCGGCGCCCGCCTGATGGGGCTGGAGGCCGAGGCCGAAGGCACGCTGGAAATCGCGCGTCGCGCGCGCGGCACCCCGCGCATCGCCGGGCGCCTGCTGCGCCGGGTCGCGGATTTCGCACTGGTCGAGGGCGACGGCCGCCTGACCCGTGCCATCGCGGACCGTGCGCTGACCCGGCTGGGGGTCGACCATCTCGGTCTGGACGGGGCTGACCGGCGCTATCTCTCGCTGATTGCGGAAAATTATGGCGGCGGGCCGGTGGGCGTCGAGACGCTGGCGGCGGCCCTGTCGGAAAGCCGCGATGCCATTGAGGAGGTGATCGAGCCGTATCTGTTGCAACAGGGGCTGATCGCGCGCACGCCGCGCGGGCGGATGCTGGCGTCCAAGGGCTGGCGCCATCTGGGTCTGGACGCGCCCGCCGCGCCAGATCAGGGCGGGCTGTTTGCCGGCTGAGGGGCGGACCGGGGGCGCCGCCCCCGGACCCCCGAGGTATTTTCACACCAGAGATTTCCCCGCACGCATTAGCCGGCCACCGTCCGGCCCGCTCTTCTGTCCGGAAATATCCCCGGGGTCCGGGGGCGGCGCCCCCGGTCCGGCAGTGCCGGTATTCAGGCTTTTTTCAGCAGGGCCTCACCGCCCGAGATCGCGCATTCTCCGGGGTTTTCCTCGGCCTGAATGACGGTGATGACGCCATCCTCGACCAGCATCGCATAGCGTTTCGAGCGCCCGATCAGGCCGACCGGCGGCGCGTCGAAGCTGGCGCCCATGGCGCGGGTAAAGCTGCCATCCGCATCGGCCAGAAAGGTCAGCCCGGCCTTGTCCGCGCCCGTGTCCTTTGCCCATGCGCCCATGACGAAAGGGTCATTTACGCTGATGCAGACGATGCGGTCCACGCCCTTGGTCCGAAAGGCATCGGCGGTGCGGATGAAACTGGGCACATGCTGGGTCGAGCATGTGCCGGTATAGGCGCCGGGCAGTGCAAAGATCGCCACCCGGCCGCGCGCGTAATCGCCCATATCGACCGGCTTTGGTCCCGATGCGGTCATTTCCAGCAGATTGCCCGAGGGCAGCTTGTTACCTTGTTGCAGCATGATGCGTCCTTTCGCTTGTCCGCGGCCAGCCTAGCGGATCGCCGCGCGGGGTCCAGCCTCAGTCTGCCGCGATCTCGTCCAGAAAGGCCCGGCCAAAGCGCTCCAGCCGCGGCGTGTCGATGATCCGGCCAAGCGCATCGTGATCGCGCGGCCGGGTCTCGGCGATGCGTTTGAGCTGGCTGGTCGAGCAGCTGAGCGGTTTGAGCATC
Organism: Paracoccus sp. (in: a-proteobacteria); assembly: GCA_030538705.1. Lineage (GTDB taxonomy): Bacteria > Pseudomonadota > Alphaproteobacteria > Rhodobacterales > Rhodobacteraceae > Paracoccus. The sequence goes on from JAUNTL010000005.1 coordinate 45,886, forward strand.
CCGTCCTCGCCCCGTGCGAGCCGTATCTGCGCGGCGGCCAGTCGGTCGAACAGCGCGCCCGCCTGGCGCCCGGCAAGCGCGCGGCGCGCGGGGTGCATGGGGGGCACCTCGCCGGCGATGACCTCGAGAAATGCCATGCCATAGCTGTCCAGCTTTTTGGCGCCGACACCGCTGATATGGGCCATCTGGTCCAGATCGGCGGGCCGGCGCGCGGCCATTTCCTGCAAGGTGCGGTCGGGAAAGATGACATAGGCCGGCACCCGCGCGGCCTCGGCCAAGGCACGGCGTCTGGCCTTGAGTGCGGAAAACAGCGGCGCGTCCTCTTCGGCGACCTGCATTTTGGGCACGAATGCCGGGCGTGCGCGTTTCACGCTGTCCTCGCGCAGGATCACCTGCACCTCGCCGCGCAGAACCGGATGGGCGGCATCGGTGATATGCAGCCCGCCATGGCGTTCCGGGTCGGGGCGGCACAGATCGCGGCCCAGCATCTGGCGGATGATCGCCTGCCACTGGGCGCGCGACCAGTCGCGCCCGACGCCGAATGTCGGCAGCCGGTCATGGCCGCGCTCGCGCAGCTTGTCGGTCTCGTTTCCTGTCAGGACATCAATGACATGGCCGGCACCGAACCATTCGCCGGTGCGCAGCATGGCCGACAGCGCCATCTGCACCGGCCTTGTGGCGTCGAATGTCGCGACCGGCCGGTCGCAGAGGTCGCAATTGCCGCAAGGCCCGGCCTCTTCTCCGAAATAGGCAAGCAGATGCACGCGCCGGCAGGACACCGCCTCGGCCAGGCCGAGCAATGCGTTGAGGCGCGCATGATCGGCGTCCTTGCGTTCGTTCCCGGCCAGCCCCTCGTCGATCTGGGCACGGCGCAGGCGGATGTCATCGGGACCGAACAGGGTCAGCGTCTCGGCCGGTTCGCCGTCGCGTCCGGCGCGGCCGATCTCCTGATAATAGGCCTCGATCGACTTGGGCAGGTCGGCATGGGCGACCCAGCGGATATCAGGCTTGTCGATCCCCATGCCAAAGGCGACGGTGGCAGTGACGATCAGCCCGTCCTCGCGCTGAAAACGGGTCTCGGCCCCGCGCCTTGCATCCGGCTCCATCCCGCCGTGATAGGCGATGGCGGGATGGCCGGCGGTCATAAGCGCCTGTGCCAGTGTTTCGGTCTTGGCGCGTGTGCCGCAATAGATGATGCCGGACTGACCGGGCCGCGAGGCGACAAAGTCCATGATCTGCCGGCGCGGCTGGTCTTTGGGCTGAAATGCCAGATGGATGTTCGGGCGGTCGAAACCGCGCAGGAATGTCAGCGGCGCGGTCCCGTCGAACAGCCGTGCCACGATCTCGGCTCGCGTCTCGGCATCGGCGGTCGCGGTGAATGCCGACAATGGCACCCCAAGCGCCTGCCGGAGCGCGCCGATACGCAGGTAATCGGGGCGGAAATCATGGCCCCACTGGCTGACGCAATGGGCCTCGTCCACGGCGATCGCGGTGACGCCCGCGCGGCGCAGCAGCGGCAGCGTCCCGCCCGAGGCAAGGCGTTCCGGCGCCATATAGAGCAGCTTCAGCGACCCTTCTTGCAGCGCGCCAAAGACCTGATCGGTTTCGTCCCCTGTATTGCCCGAAGTCAGCGCGCCGGCCGCGACGCCGGCCTCGCGCAGGGCGCGGACCTGATCGCGCATCAATGCGATCAGCGGCGAGATGACCACCGTCACGCCCTCGCGCATCAGCGCCGGCAGCTGAAAGCACAGCGATTTCCCACCACCGGTCGGCATGATCGCCAGCACGTTGCGGCCCGCGGCGACCGCCTCGACGATCTCCTGCTGGCCGGGGCGAAAGCCGTCAAACCCCCAGAATTCGCGCAGCAGGTCCGCAGCCATCAGTAGCCGTGGAAATAGCCTGCGTTATTCACCAGAGCCTGCCGCAGGATGATGATCGCAATAAAGACGACCAGCGGCGCCAGATCCAGCCCGCCGGTATTGGGCAGGATGCGGCGCACCGGGGCATAGATCGGCTCCAGCAGGCGGGACAGCCCGTCCCACATCGTCGCCACCATCGGCTGACGCAGGTTCAGAACCTGAAAATTGATCAGCCATGACATGATGATATGCGCGATCATCAAAAACCACAGCACGCTGAGAACAAGGTCGATTGCCTGATAAAGCGTTCCCATGGCTTACTCCTCGATCAGGATGCGCAGCATCCGGCGCAGCGGTTCGGCCGCGCCCCACAAAAGCTGATCGCCGATGGTGAAAGCGCCCAGATAATCCGGCCCCATGGCCAGCTTGCGGATGCGCCCGACCGGGATCGTCAGTGTGCCGGTCACCGCCACCGGGGTCAGATCGCGCAGCGTGTCCTCGCGGTTATTGGGAACGACCCTGACCCAGTCATTGTCAGCGGCGATCATCGCCTCGATCTCGTCCAGCGGCACGTCACGCTTCAGCTTGAAGGTCAGCGCCTGTGAGTGACAGCGCATGGCGCCAACGCGCACGCAGAACCCGTCAACCGGGATTGCCGGCTCGTTCGAGCCGCCCACCGCGTCAGGGCCAAGGCCGAGGATCTTGTTCGTCTCGGCCATGCCCTTCCATTCTTCGCGGGTCACGCCATTGCCCAGATCCTTGTCGATCCACGGGATCAGCGACCCGCCCAGCACCGCGTCAAACCGCGCGACCTCATCGGTGCCCAGCATCGCGCGCTGGCGGGCCAGAACCTTGCGGTCAATGTCCAGAATGGCCGATTTCGGATCGGCCAGCAGATCAGAGACCGAACCGTTCAGCGCGCCATATTGCGTCAGCAGCTCGCGCATGTGCTGCGCGCCGCCGCCGGATGCGGCCTGATAGGTCTGGGTCGACATCCATTCGACCAGCCCTGCCTTGAACAATGCGCCCACACCCATCAGCATGCAGGACACCGTGCAGTTGCCGCCGATCCAGTCGCGGGTGCCGCGTGCCATGGCATCGCGGATCACGCCCATATTCACCGGGTCCAGCACGATGACCGCGTCATCGCTCATCCGCAGGGTGGACGCGGCGTCGATCCAGTGGCCGTTCCAGCCATCGGCGCGCAGCCGGCCGTGGATATCGGTCGTGTAATCGCCGCCCTGACAGGTGATGATCGCCTCGCAGGTTTTCAGCGTATCGAGATCATAGGCATCGGCCAGCGGTGCGACCCCGCGCGGGGCCTTGCCACCGGCGTCCGAGGTCGAAAAGAACACCGGCTCGATCAGGTCGAAATCGCCCGTCTGCTGCATCCGGTCCATCAGGACCGAGCCAACCATCCCCCGCCAGCCGATCAGGCCGACGCGCGGCGTCTTGTTCAGTGCCATCGCCTTTTCCCCTGCGTTTCCCGGCCCTGAACTAAGCCAGCACGCCCGCGCGCGCAAGGTGGCGTGACGTTCGCGTTGACTCTGCCCGTCTGGCTGCTACCTGCCCCATGAACAGGAGAATGCCATGTATCCACTGATCCGGCTGGCCAAGGAAATGCTGAAGTTCCGCCGCGCGCCAGAGCTGGGGCTGACAGACACCCATGTCTCGACCCATATCTGCTGGCCATGGGATATCGACCCGTGGATGGAACTGAACAACGGCCGCACGCTGACGCTGTTCGATCTCGGCCGTCTGCCCATGGGGCAGCGCATGGGGCTGTCGCGGGTGCTGCGTGAAAATGGCTGGGGTCTGGCGGTCGCGGGCAATTCGACCCGCTACCGCCGCCGTATCCGCGCATTCGAACGCTTTACGATGCTCAGCCGTAATCTGGGCTGGGACGAGCGGTTCTTCTATATCGAACAGAGCATGTGGCGGCGTGGTGAATGTCACAACCAGATGCTGCTGCGCGGGGCGATTACCTCGGGTTCGGGGATCGTCGCGCCGGCGCGGGTCTTTGCCGCGACCGGCCATGGCGAGGTCGTCAGCCCCGAATTGCCCGCATGGGTCGCGGCATGGATCGCGGCCGATGTGCAACGGCCCTGGCCGCCCGAGATCCCCGCCGACGCCCGTGACGCCCTGCGGGAATAGGCCCGGGCCGCGCGCGGCCCGGTTACGCGATCCGGCCGCGCAATGGATCATATCACCCCGCCTGATCGTCCCGCCACGCCCGGCGGGCGCGCAGGACCACCGGTCAATCTCTGGTGGTCAAATACCTCGGGGTCTGGGGCCGCGCCCCGGCAGGCGGCACCGCTGCGCGGCGCATTGAAAATTCTTGCCAAGAGGGCAGCTATCCGGCCTTATCGCCGCGCGCTGATCTGGGAAGGATAACGGTTGAATCGCAAACGCATCTGGGGATGGTGGTTTTTCGACTGGGCCGGGCAGCCCTATCATACTCTGTTGGTTTCATTCATATTTTCAATCTATTATGCCGATGTCGCGCGGCGCTTTTATATTCTTCAGGGCTATGACGCGGCACAGGCGGGCGCAATGGCCCAGACGCTTTGGGGTTATGGTCTGGCAATCAGCGGGGCGATCATCGCGATCCTCGCGCCGGTTCTTGGCGCCGTGGCGGACAGCACCGGCCGGCGCATGCCGTGGGTGTGGTTCTTTTCCGGCGCCGTCATTGTCGGGGCGGCCGGGTTGTGGTGGCTGACGCCGGACAATCCGAACCTGATCGCGGCCGTCGCCTTTTTCGGGCTGGGGCTGATCGGGATCGAGTTCGCGACGATTTTCACCAATGCGATGCTGCCCGGCCTTGCCCCGCGCGACGAGATCGGCCGCGTTTCCGGCGCGGGCTTTGCCTTTGGCTATCTGGGCGGGCTGGTGGCGCTGGCGATCATGTTGTTGTTCTTTGCCGAATCCGAAAGCGGCCAAACGCTGCTCGAGATTGCGCCGCTGTTCGGGCTGGATCCGGCCCAGAGCGAGGGCACGCGCTTTGTCGGGCCGTTCACGGCGCTGTGGTATGCGGTTTTCATGATCCCGTTTTTCATGTGGGTGCGCGAACCTGCGACGACCGGCCAGAGGTTCAGTGTCACCGCAACCATGACCGGCTTGTGGCGGCTGATTGCCGGGCTGCGCCACCGGCCCAGTCTGGGCGCATGGCTGGTCTCGTCGATGTTGTCGCGCGATGCGCTGAATGCGCTTTACGGGTTTGGCGGGGTCTATGCCGGGACGGTTCTCGGCTGGTCGGTGACGATGTCGGGGATATTCGGCATTGTCAGCGTGATCGCGGCGGCGCTGATTTCGTGGCTGGGCGGTCATGCGGACCGCCGCTGGGGGCCAAAGCCCGTGGTGATCGTGGCGATCATCGCGCTGAGCGCGGTCTGTGTCCTGATCATCGGGATGGAGCGGCGGGCGCTGTTCGGCATCGCGCTCGCGCCGGGATCAAAGCTGCCCGACGCGCTGTTTTTCCTCTGCGGCGCGCTGATCGGCGGGGCGGGTGGTGCGATGCAGGCGGCGTCACGCACGCTGACGGCCCGCCATACCAGCGAGGCACGCGCGACCGAGGTTTTCGGGCTTTATGCCCTGTCGGGCAAGGCGACGGCATTTCTGGCGCCTTTTCTGATCGCCACCGTCACCGCCGCCACCGGCAATCAGCGGCTGGGTATCGCGCCGCTGATCGTGATGTTCCTTTTGGCGATCTGGCTGCTAAGATGGGTCAACAAGAACGGAGAGACCGAGCAGTGATCCGCAATCTTATCCTCGCAGCCGCCGCCCTGATCGGGCTGGCATTTCCGGCAACGGCCACGCCGCTGGCCAAGGACGTATTCGGCAATGTGCCCGGCCCGACCGGCGGCGCGCCTGTCGTCGTGGGCAGTTTCAGCCGCGGCTGCGTCTCGGGCGCGGCGCAATTGCCCGAGACCGGGCCGACATGGCAGGCGATGCGCCTGTCGCGGAACCGCAACTGGGGGCATCCCGAGCTGGTGCGCTTTGTCACCGGCCTGTCGGATGCGGCGACGCGGATGGGCTGGCGCGGGCTTTATGTCGGTGACATGAGCCAGGCGCGCGGCGGCCCCATGCTGTCGGGCCATGCCAGCCACCAGCTGGGGCTGGATGTCGATATCTGGATGCTGCCACCCGCATCGCTGAGCCTGTCGCGGGCCGAGCGCGAGAATATATCCTCGATTACCGTGGTGGCGCAGAACGGGCTGGGCGTGAACCGCAACTGGACGCCCTCGCATGCCGCGATCATCCAGTCGGCGGCGATGGATGCGCGTGTCGACCGGATCTTTCTTGATGCCGCGATCAAGGTCGCGATGTGTGATGCCAATCGCGATCAGGGCGCCTGGCTGCAAAAGCTGCGCCCGACCCCGAACCATGACTATCATTTCCATGTCCGGCTGCATTGCCCGGCCGGCAGTCCCGGCTGCCAGAACACCGCGACCCCGGTCGCGCAGCTGTCGGGTCATGACAATGGCTGCGGGTCGGCTCGGCAGGAAATCGCATGGCGGGCCAACCCCGCGACCCGGCCGGCGGCACCGCCGCCCGATCCGAACTACCGCCACCCCCGCAGCTTCCGGCTGAGCGAGATGCCGGCGCAATGTCAGACCATCGGCACCGCGCGCTGATCCTGTTTTCCGGTCTGCTGTCGCTGATCGCCTGTCCCGCACTGGGGCAGGCGCGCGTCGAATATGTCGGCACCTATGTCTGGTCATTGCCGGATGCGGATTTCGGCGGGTTTTCCGGGATCGAGGTCAGCGCGGATGGCCGTGATTTCCACGTCATCACCGACCGCGCGTGGATACGCTGGGGCAGTTTCGACCGTGACGGCGCGGGGCTGATCCGGGGGATGCTGATGGAAGGGCGTGCCCCCTTGCGCGACAGCAAGGGCACGCCCCTGCCACCCGGTCGGCTGGGCGACAGCGAGGGGCTGGCCATGGCACCCGACGGCACGATCTGGGTCAGCTTTGAGGGGCTGGACCGCGTCGCGCGTTATGACGATATCGACGGGCCGGCGACGCCCCTGCCGATCGCGCCTGAATGGGCCGAGATGCAGATCAATCAGGGCTTTGAGGCGCTGGCAATCACGCCGGCGGGTGATCTGCTGATGCTGCCCGAATATGCCGTCGCCGATGGCCCTGCCTTTCCGGTCTGGCGCTGGCGCGGCGGCGTCTGGGACCAGCCCTTTGACATCCCCGGATCGGATCAGTGGCAGGCGGTCGGGGCCGATATCGGTCCCGATGGCCGGCTTTACCTGCTGGAGCGGAATTTTCGCGGGCTTTTGGGCTTTGCCTCGCGCGTGCGGCGATTTGTGCTGAGCGATGGCGGGATCGCGGGCGAAGAGATCCTGCTGACCACCACCAGCCGGCAATATGACAACCTCGAGGGCATCGCCGTCTGGCATGACGGGCTTGGCACACGGATCACCATGATCTCGGATGACAATTTCATGCCGTTTCAGCGCACAGAACTGGTCGAATACCGCGTCATTGACTGAGTGCCCGCAGCTCCGGCCGGCAGAGCGTCAGGGTATGCACCTCGGGCTGGCCGGACGGGGCGCCATCTATCGCGATAACGTGAGGGTCCCGCCGGTTTGCAGCCGAGAGCGGCAGCTTTGGGGGAATGAGGCTCGCCCGGCTTGGCAAATGTTCCCATGGCGATCCCCGGGGACGGGATCAGGGTCAGGCTGCGGGCGAGGGGGTCGATATCCGGCCTTGACCTGAGCGGAATCATATCGGCGCGGGCTGCAATCGCCGCGACCCGCGTCATCACGGGGCCGGCGCTACGGGCAAAAGCGGGCAGAGCCTGCATGATCCGCGCGGCCCTCAAGCCATTCGCCGGCAGTATGACCGGGATTGACCCGCCGCAACAGGGCGGGCAGCGGTTGACTCGGCCACGGTCCCGCCCTATCTGCGCCCCGTCCGCGATCCTGCGGGCCGAGTTGTTCCGCGACCTTGTAAAACGGAAAAAATCATGAGCCGCTTTCTTCCTGGCGTGATCGCCATGGCCATCATTGTCGTGGCCTCGAATATTCTTGTGCAGTATCAGCTTGGGAACTGGCTGACCTGGGGTGCGCTGACCTATCCCTTTGCGTTTCTCGTCACCGACGTGATGAACCGTGTCTATGGTCCCGCCGCCGCGCGTCGCGTTGTGTTCGCGGGGTTTGTCACCGGGGTCATCTGTTCGCTGATCGCCGCCGGTTTCGACAAGACGACGCTGCGCATCGCGATGGGGTCGGGCACGGCATTCCTGCTCGCGCAGATGCTGGATATCGGCATTTTCGACCGGCTGCGCCATGCGGGCCGCTGGTGGACGGCGCCGCTCATCTCGACGCTGATCGGTTCGGCTGTCGATACGGCGCTGTTCTTTTCGATCGCCTTTTCGACGCAGCTTGCCTTTATCAACCCGGCCGATGACGTGAGCTGGGCCAATGAGGCGCTGCCGCTTTTGGGTGTCGGCCCGATGGTGCCCTTGTGGGTCTCGCTGGGGGTGGCTGACTGGATGGTCAAGATGTTGCTGGCCCTGCTGGCACTTGTGCCCTTCCGCATCATCGTCCGCAATATGTTGCGGGGGCGCCCCGTATTTTGAGTTGACTTATCCACAGGCTGTGGCACCCTTCCTTTACGTGGCAACATATCGAAAGGAGGTGGTCCAGTGTCTAGAGTGATATTGGAGAGAGGTGTCGGGACAGTCAGGGGGGCCGCGGCCTGAGGGCAAACCCCAGGGTTCTGAACCCTGACTGGGACGGACGGATGACCAATCCCTAACCGGACCATCTCCGAAGATCTCGCGGGCCGCGGCCGGATGGCGCGGCCCGTTTCTTTTGGCTGATTCACCGCGCCTTAAGGGGTCGTGCGCTATTCCGGCGGCATGGTGATCGCGAATCGCACCCCTCTTGCCGCTGATCCGGCCCCGGTCCTGCCGCGGCTGGTGCTGGTCGTCGACGCCAGTGCGGCGCAACGTCGCCTGTTGTCGATCTTTCTGACCCGCGCGGGATATTCCGTGATCGAGGCCTGCGACGGGCCGCGCGCGCTGGAGATTTGTGCCCGGCGTCAGCCCGACTTTGTGCTGTCTGACTGGCTGATGCCCGGTATGACCGGCGTCGAGCTGTGCCGGCATATCCGCGAGAACTGCACCGGCGGCCATGTCTATTTCATCTTGCTGACCTCGCGCGCGGGGCCGGATGATATTGCCTTCGGGCTGGAAAACGGGGCGGATGATTTCCTGACCAAGCCCGCTGTGGCGGCCGAGCTGTTGGCGCGGCTGCGCGCGGGAGAGCGGCTTTTGCGGCTTCAGGATGATGCGTTGCGCGCCAATGCCCGCCTGAGCGAGGCATTGGCCGCGCTGCGCGGCGCGCAGACGGCCATGGACCGCGATTTGCAGGAGGCGCGGCGGCTTCAGCAGGGCCTGATTGGCGAACGTGCGGCAAGGTTTGGCGATTTCGCCGTGGCGAACCTGTTGCAGCCGGCCGGCCATGTCGGCGGCGACCTGACCGGCAGCTTTGCGATCAGTGGCAGGCGCTTTGGGGTATTTGCGATAGATGTTGCCGGTCACGGCGTCGCGGCGGCGCTGCTGACCGCGCGGCTGGCGACACAGTTTTCGGCCTCGGTCGATCAGAACGCGGTGCTGTTTTTGAATGATCTGGGCCTTTATGACGGCCGCAGCCCGGCCGAGCTGGCGCGCTATCTCAATTATCTGATGCTGGCTGATTTGCGCACCGACGCTTATTTCACCATGGTTTACGCAGAGATCGACCAGATGACCGGGGATGGCCGGCTGGTTCAGGCCGGCCATCCCCATCCGGTGGTGCAGCGTGGCGACGGCCGTATCGAACGGATCGGCGATGGCGGCCTGCCCATCGGCGTGATCGAGGACCCGAGCTTTGATGAAATCAGGTTTCATCTGGATCCGGGTGACCGCCTGCTGATCGTCTCGGATGGTGTTTGCGATGCCTCTGACCGGGCCGGCAGGCGTCTGGGTCAGGGGGGGCTGGCCGATATCCTGCGCAAGAACGAGATGACGCCCGGTATCGGCCTGCTTGAGGCATTGAAATGGTCGGTCCTCGGGTTTGCCGGCGCGCGGCAAGGTGATGACATCTCGGCCGTGCTGGTCGAACGTGACGAGGGCGCGGCGTGATGCCGCCGCCGACCCTCGCGGCGGCGGCCCGGTCGCCGCGATCAGCGGCCAAGCTGACCGAGCAGCTTTTCCACGGCGGCACGCTGGGCGGTGATCGCCTGATCCTTGACGGGACCATATCCCCGTATCTGCTGCGGCGCGCGCAGGATGCGGCGGATGTCGGGCAGATTCTGCGGCGTGATCCTGCGCGGCAGATCGTCAAGGATACGGTCAAACCAGCCGATCAGCGCGCGTTCCTCGCGTCGTTCGGCCATATGACCGAAAGGATCCGCCCATGTGCCGCGCAGCGCTTTGCCCCGCGCCATCAGCCGCAGCGCCGGGGTCAGCCAGCTGCCAAAGCGGCGCTTGACCGGGCGGCCCCGCGCATCACGGCGTGCCGGCAGGAATGGCGGTGCAAGATGATAGGTGATGCGCCCCCCCTGCCATTCCGCGGCCAGCCGGTCATGAAAGCCGCGCGCGGTCAAAAGCCGGGCGACCTCGTATTCATCCTTATACGCCATCAGCCGGAACAGCGATTTTGCGGCATCCTGAACCAGCCCGTCGGCCCCGTCGCCGGGCAGCGCGGGCAGGGCGGCGGTGAAACGCGCAATCCTGTCGGAGAAACGCGCCGCATAGGCAGCATCCTGATAGGCTGTCAGCTCGGCCACGAACAGATCCGTGGCCAGGGCACCGGCAGCCGCGACATGGCCCGCATCCGGCATGTCGGCTTGGGGGGCACCGCTGCTGCTGCGCATGGCGCCGGCGGGCGCGGGCCTGCGGCCGGGCATGGCCGGGTCGCTGCCGGATGTGGCCTCCAGCCGCTCGGGTCGTGCCGCCAGAACCCGGCCCAGATCAAAGGCGCGCAGGTTCGCGTCGATCGCCGTGCCGTTCAGCGTGATCGCCTGTCGCATCGCCTCCAGCCCGACCGGGACCAGCCCCGACTGCCATGCATGGCCCAGCATCATCACATTGGCGAAGACGCTGTCGCCCAGCAGGCGCTGCGCCAGCCCGTTCGCGTCAAAGGCCGCGACATTTGCGGACCCGACCGCCGCGCCGATTGCCGCCAGCCGGTCAGCCGTGCGCAGGTCGGCATCGCGGTTCAGCACCAGATCGCCGGTCGGCATCTCGGCCATGTTCAGCACCACACGCGTCCCCGGCCGATAGAGCGCGGATGCCCGCGGCGCCGATGCGACGACGATATCGCAACCGATCACCGCATCCGCCGCCCCGTCCCCGATACGCAGCTGATTCAGCGCCTCTGGCCGGTCGGCCAGCCGGACATAGCCCAGAACCGTGCCGAATTTCTGCGCGAATCCGGTAAAGTCCAGCACGCTCGCGCCCTTGCCCTCCAGATGGGCGGCCATGGCGATCAACGCGCCGACCGTCACCACACCGGTTCCGCCGACCCCGCCGACCAGCAGGTCAAAGGGCTGTTCCAGCCGCACAGGCGCCGGGGCCGTGATGCCATCCAGCAGCGCCGCCATGTCCAGAACGGTGCCCGCGCCCTTGCGGCGTTTTCCGCCCTCGATGGTGACAAAGCTGGGGCAGAACCCGCCCAGACAGGAGAAGTCCTTGTTACAGCTGTTCTGGTTGATCTGCCGCTTGCGGCCAAACGGGGTCTCCAGCGGTTCGACCGAAAGGCAGTTGGATGCGACCGAACAATCGCCGCAGCCTTCGCAGACCCGGTCATTGATGACCACCTCGCGGGCCGGGTCGGGCATCAGCCCGCGCTTGCGCCGGCGGCGTTTTTCGGTGGCGCAGGTCTGTTCATAGATCAGCACGGTGACGCCGGGAATTTCGCGCAGCTCGCGCTGAATGGCGTCCAGCCGCTCGCGCCCGTCAAAGCTGGTTCCGGGCGGAAAATCGGCGCGGGTGAACTGTCCGGGCTGGTCACTGACAAGGGCGATGCGCGCAACCCCTTCGGCGCGGGCCGACCAGGCGATTGCGGCCGGGCTGACGGGGCCGTCGACGGGCTGCCCGCCGGTCATGGCGACGGCATCGTTATACAGGATCTTATAGGTGATGTTCGCCCCGCCCGCGACGGCCTGCCGGATGGCGAGCGAGCCGGAATGATACCATGTCCCTTCGCCCAGATTCTGAAAGATATGCTTGCCGCCGTTAAAGCGCTGGCGCGCCACCCAGGGCACGCCCTCGCCGCCCATCTGGGCGTAGCCCACGGTATTGCGGTCCATCCAGCTCGCCATGACGTGACAACCGATCCCCGAGGCCGCCATGCTGCCCTCGGGCAGGCGGGTCGAGGTGTTGTGCGGACAGCCCGAGCAGAAATAGGGCGTCCGCGTCGCGCCCGCGATATTCATCGTCAGGTCTGGCACATCACGCAGCGCGCGCGCGGGCAGGTTCTCACCGGGGAAATGGCGGTCCAGCCGTTCCGCGACGATGGGCGCCAGCAGGCGCGGCGACAGCTCGCCCGAGAACGGGATCAGCGGCGCGCCGGCCTCGTCATGTTTGCCGACCATGGCCCGCGGTTTGTCGCCGGGCCAGTCATAGAAATGTTCCTTGAACTGGCTTTCGATGATGCCGCGCTTTTCCTCGACCACCAGCACCTCGTCCTTGCCGCGCATGAACGACAGCGCATCGCGGCGCGCCAGCGGCCAGACCATGCCGACCTTGTAGATGTCGATCCCCAGCCGCCGGCAGGCGGCGGTGTCCAGCCCCAGCAGGCGCAGCGCCTCCATCAGGTCGAGATGCGCCTTGCCGGTGGTGACGATGCCGTAACGCGCATCGGGCAGGTCATGGATGCGCCGGTCGATGGGGTTGGCCTGAACGAATGCCTCGACCGCGCGCAGCTTGTGGGTCAGCCGCGTCTCGATTTCGGGGCTGGGCAGATCGGCGGCCCGCACATGCAGCCCGCCCGGCGGCGGATCAAAGGGCGGGATGACAAAGGTGCGGTCCTCGGGCAGGTCGACCGACGCGCCCGATTCCACGGTTTCCGAGATCGCCTTGAACCCGACCCAGGTGCCCGAGAACCGCGAGAGCGCGATCCCGTATTCGCCAAAGGACAGATATTCCGCGACCGATGCCGGATTCAGCACCGGCATGAACCAGGTCATGAAGGCGACGTCCGACTGATGCGGCATGGACGAGGATACGCAGCCATGATCATCACCGGCGACGACCAGAACACCGCCGAGAGGCGCGCTGCCATAGGCATTCCCGTGGCGCAGCGCATCGCCCGAGCGGTCGACGCCCGGCCCTTTGCCATACCACATCGAAAACACCCCCCCGACCCGCGCCTCGGGGTCCAGGCTGGCCTGTTGCGCGCCCAGAACGGCCGTCGCGCCAAGGTCTTCGTTCACGGCGGGCAGAAAGGTGATATCGGCGGCCTTCAGCCGTGCGGCCGCGCGCCACATCTCCTGATCGACCCCGCCCAGCGGCGAGCCGCGATAGCCCGAGACAAAGCCCGCTGTGTTCAGCCCGGCGGCATGATCGCGCCGCGCCTGATCCAGCATGATCCGCACGAGTGCCTGCGTTCCGGTCAGAAATACCCTGCCGCGCCGCGCATCATAGCGATCGCTCAGGGCATAGCTTTGCGGATTGGACTGGTCCAGCATGGCGAAATCCTCCCTCTTGCGGGTGATGATATCGCGTTTTCTCTGGCCAGATTGACCAATTTCGGTGATATCATGGCAGATATCTGGGTAAATTTTCCGAAAGGCCCCCCTGTGCCGGATGATATCCGCCTGACCGCACATGACCGCGCGATTCTGCGGGCCTTGCAACAGGACAGCCGCCTGTCGAATGCGCAGCTGGCTGAACGGGTGGGCATGTCCGCATCTGCCTGCTGGCGCAGGATCCGCGCGCTGGAGGAGGCGGGGGTGATCTCGGGCTATGGGGCCTTTGTCGATCCCGACCGGGCGGGGCTGGCGTTTCAGGCCATCGTCCATGTCCGGCTGGCGCGCCATGACCGCGATGCGGTGCGCCGGGTCATGACCGATCTGACCGCGCGGGCCGAGGTCGTCGAATGTTACGCGACCACCGGGCAATATGACTATCACCTGCGGGTCTTATGCGCTGATATGGCCGCCTATCGCCGCTTTCTGGACGAGTTCCTGTTTCGCCTGCCCGCGATTGAAAGTGCGCAGACCAATGTCGTGCTGGAGGCGATCAAGGGGCGCGGCCCGATTCCGGTCTGATATTTGCCGCCAGCCGGGATCATGCTATCGCCGGCGCGGATGTAACGATTGCGAAAGGGTGGGGAATGCGGGTTCTTGTCACCGGTGCTGCGGGCTTTATCGGGTTTCACCTGTCCCGGCTTTTGCTGGATCAGGGTCATGAGGTCATCGGCCTCGACAGTCATAACGATTACTATGACCCGGCGCTGAAACATGCGCGCGAGACGCAGCTATGCGCGGATCCGGCCTATACATCCGTGCGCGGCAAGGTCGAGGAAAGCGGTCTGCTGATGGATCTGTTCGCGACCCACCGGCCCGGGGCGGTCGTCCATCTGGCCGCACAGGCCGGGGTGCGCTATTCCATCGACAACCCCCGCGCCTATGTCGAGGCCAATCTTCTGGGCACGTTCGAGCTGTTGGAGGCGGCGCGCGCCCACAGGCCCCGGCATCTGCTGATGGCCTCGACCAGTTCGGTCTATGGCGCGAATACTGACATGCCCTATGCCGAGACCGACAAGGCCGATACCCAGATGTCATTCTATGCGGCGACCAAGAAATCGAACGAGGCGATGGCCCATTCCTATGCGCATCTGTTCGATATCCCGGTCACGATGTTCCGTTTTTTCACCGTTTACGGGCCATGGGGGCGGCCGGATATGGCGCCCTATCTGTTCACCTCGGCGATTTTCGAGGGGCGGCCGATCAGGGTTTTCAACCATGGCGAGATGCGGCGTGATTTCACTTATGTCGGCGATCTGGTGCGTGCGATCCGCTTGTTGGTCGATGCCGTGCCCGAACGTCCTGCCGATATGGCGCAGGTCGCGTCCGGTGACAGCCTGTCGCCCGTCGCGCCCTGGCGTGTGGTCAATATCGGCAATGGCGAATCGGTCCAGCTGCTGGAGTTCATCGCGGCCATCGAGGCCGCCGCGGGGCGGCCCGCCATACGCGAGATGCTGCCGATCCAGCCCGGCGACGTGCCCGCGACCTGGGCCGATACGGCGCTTTTGCGGCGGCTGACGGGATATGCGCCGCAAACCTCGGTGCGCGAGGGGGTGGCCGCCTATGTCGACTGGTTTCGGGATTACTATGGGGTGGCGCCTGGCTGACCCGCCAAACCGCCCGCTGACGACACAAAAAAGCCGCGGCCCGAAGGCCGCGGCTTTTTATGGTGCCCAGGAGAGGACTCGAACCTCCACACCTTGCGGCACACGGACCTGAACCGTGCGCGTCTACCAATTCCGCCACCTGGGCAGGTGTCGTGAGGCGGGTGATTATCCCCACCGCCGGGGGGTGTCAACGGGGTTTTCGCAAAAACTTGCGCAATCCCCGCCCGCCCGCATGGGGGCAGAGCTTGCCCGGCCCGGCCCCGCAGGGTATCAGCAGATCACAGCCGCGAAACTGGGGGCAAAAGATGTCGAAAATCGTGACAATTTATGGCGGTTCGGGGTTCGTCGGGCGGCAGATCGCGCGCCTGATGGCACGCGAGGGCTGGCGCGTCCGCGTCGCTGTGCGCCGTCCGTCCGAGGCGCTGTTCGTGCGCGCCTATGGCGCCGTCGGTCAGGTCGAGCCGGTGCCCTGTAACATTCGCGACGACCAGTCGGTGCGCGCCGCCATGGCCGACGCCGATGTCGTGGTGAACTGCGTCGGCATTATCGTGAACGAGGGCCGCAACCGTTTCGACGACGTCCATACGGAGGGCGCCGGCCGCATTGCGCGCCTGTCCGCGCAGGCCGGTGTCGGGCGTATCGTTCATGTCTCGGCACTTGGTGCGGATGCCGAATCGGCCAGCCGTTACCTGTCCTCCAAGGCGAAGGGCGAGGCCGAGGTTCTGTCCCATCGTCCCGATGCCGTTATCCTGCGGCCCTCGGTGATCTTTGGGCCGGGGGGCGGGATCTATGCGAAATTTGCCGCGATGTCGGGCTGGGGCCCGGTTATGGCGATTACGGGTGGCCAGACCCTGATGCAGCCGGTTCTTGTCGACGATGTCGCGCGGGCCGCGGCCGAGGGCGTGATGGGCCGTGCAGCACCCGGCATTTATGAGCTGGGCGGTCCTGATGTCATGACGCTGCGCGATCTGGTCGGGCAGGTGCTGGCGGCGGTCCGGCGCCGGCGGGTCGTGATCAACCTGCCGTTCTGGATGGGCGGACTGGTCGGTGGCGCCCTTGATCTGGGATCGGCGCTGACCGGCGGGCTGCTGACCAACCGCGTGCTGACGCGCGATCAGGTGCGGATGCTGCGCCATGACAATACCGTTTCCGAAGGCGCGATGGGTTTCGCGGATCTGGGGATTCAGCCGACCGCTGCGGCAGCAGTGATCGACAGCTATCTGTGGCGGTTCCGGCCGGGCGGGCAATATTCCGACATCACCGCCTCGGCCAAGAACCTGCGCAGAAGCTGACATCCTCCGGGGGATCATTCTTTGCCTTATCTGAATGACGTGCTCTTCGGTATTATCGAAGGCATTACCGAATTTCTGCCGATCTCCAGCACGGGCCATCTGCTTTTGGCGCAGCAATGGCTGGGGGTGCGGTCGGATATGTATACGATCGTCATCCAGGCGGGCGCGATCCTGGCGGTGACGCTGATCTATTGGCAAAGGCTGGTGGCGCTGGCGACCGGCTGGCGCGAGGCCGAGAACCGCGACTATCTGGCCAAGCTGACGGTGGCCTTTCTGGTCACGGCGGTTCTGGGGCTGATCGTCGACAAGGTGGGCTTTCAGCTGCCCGAGACGGTCACGCCGATTGCATGGGCGCTTGTGATCGGCGGCATCTGGATGATGGTGGCCGA
>JAUNTL010000107.1 GCA_030538705.1 Paracoccus sp. (in: a-proteobacteria)
TGGCGCTGGCGCTGGCGCTGGATGGCGCGCCGGGGATTTCGGCCATTGCCTGTGATACCGACGGCGTCGACGGCGCGGCAGAGGTCGCAGGCGCGATCATCACCCCTGACACGCTGACGCGTGCGCGCGATGCCGGTCTGGATGCGGCGGATGCCTTGGCGCGCAATGACGCCCACAGCTTTTTCGGCGTGCTGAATGATCAGGTGGTGACCGGCCCGACCCTGACAAACGTCAATGATTTCCGGGCGTTGCTGATCCATCCTCGGTGACTTCGCCGGCGCTGATCGCCGGGTTCGGGCGCAGGGGGCCGCCAAGGCTGCGCACCGCGACGTAAAAGCTGGGCACCAGAAAAATACCGATGAAGGTTGCCGCGATCATCCCGCCCATGACCCCGATGCCGATCGAGTTCTGGGCCGCCGCCCCTGCGCCCTGGGCACGTGCCAGCGGCAGCACGCCGAGGATAAAGGCGAATGAGGTCATCAGGATCGGGCGCAGGCGCAGCCGCGCGGCCTCGGCTGCGGCTTCGGCCGCCGTCCGGCCGCGCAGCTCCAGCACGCGGGCGAACTCGACGACAAGGATCGCGTTGCGCGCCGCCAGCCCGATGGTCGTCAGGATGCCGACCTTGAAATAGACGTCGTTTGACTGACCGAACAGCAATGCCGCCAGCACCGCGCCCAGAATGCCGACCGGCACCGCCAGCAGGACCGAAAAGGGCACCGACCAGCTTTCATAGATCGCGGCGAGTGCGAGGAACACCACAAGCGCGGACAGCGCGTAAAGGTAAGGCGCCTGATTTCCCGACTGCCGTTCCTGATAGCTCAGCCCGGTCCAGGCGGTGCCGTATCCGCCGGGCATCGACGCCACCAGCTCTTCCATCGCGTCCATGGCCTGACCCGATGTCGCCCCCTCGGCCTCGGAGCCGGAGATGGCGATGGCGTCCGACCCCTCAAAGCGTTGCAGCCGTGGCGCGACCGGCACCCAGCGATATGAGGAAAATGCGCTGAACGGCACCATCTGGCCCGAGGAATTGCGCGCATACCATGCCTCGAGATCGGCGGGCTGCATGCGGAATGCCGCGGCACCCTGCACGATGACCGGGCGCAATGTCGCGCCCATGGCGAAATCGTTGACCGTGCGCCCCGAAAAGATCACCGAGAGCATGCCGTTGACCTCGTTCAGGTTCAGCCCCAATGCCTCGGCCCGCTGCGGGTCGATATCCAGCCGCAGGGCCGCGTCATCGGCGTCGCCCCGGCCTTGCACATTGCTGACCCGCGGATCGGCCTCGGCCGCCGCCTCGAGTGCTGCGGAGGCCTCGCGCAGGGCCGCGACGCCCTGGCCGGTCTGGTCGATCAGGAACATGCTGAAGCCGGCCTGATTGCCCAGACCCTGAATCGGCGGGGGCTGCACGAAACTGATCCGGCCCGCCCTCTCGCCGGCGAAACGCATATTCGCCCGCTGTGCGATGGCCGATGCCGACAGCGCGGGCGTGTCGCGCAGCCCGAAATCGGTCAGCTTGACAAACAGCGTCGCCCGGCTTTGCCCCGAGGCGGAAAAGCCGAAACCGATGGCACCGAAAATCGATTCCACGCCCTCTTCCTCGTGCAGCAGGTAGTCCTCGATCTTTTCGACCACGGCCTGCGTCTGCTGCGCGGTCGAACCCTCTGACAGGCTGACCTGCACCATCAGAACGCCCTGATCCTCGGTCGGCAGAAAGGTCGAGTTCATCCGCCCGAAAAGATGCCAGACGCCGCCCGCGATCAGCACCAGCACGAGGATGGCCGCAAAGGGGCGGCGCAACAGCCGCGTCACCACCCGCCCGTAGGCGCGTGTCAGCCGGTCGAAATTGCGATTGAACCACCGCACCGGGGCGGGGCCGGCGCCCGGACGGTGGGGGCGCAGGATGGTCGCGGTCTGCGAGGGTGTCAGGATCATCGCCGCCGCCAGTGACAGGCCCATCGCGGTGATGATCGTGACCGAGAACTGCCGGTAGACGACGCCGGTTGACCCCGCCATAAAGGCCATGGGCAGAAACACCGCCGACAGCACCGCCGCGATCCCGATCAGCGCGCCGGTGATCTGACGCATCGAGACCTCGGTCGCGCGCACCGGATCCAGCCCGTCCTCGCGCATCACCCGCTCGACGTTTTCGACAACGACGATGGCATCATCGACCAGAAGGCCGATGGCCAGCACCATCGCGAACATGGTCAGCGTGTTGATCGAATAGCCCAGCACGGACAGCACCCCGAAAGTGCCCAGCAGCACGACCGGCACGACGATCACCGGGATGATCGTGGCGCGCCATGTCTGCAAAAAGATCAGGATCACCGCGACGACCAGAACGATCGCCTCGATCAGCGTGTAATAGACCTTTTGGATCGACAGCTCGACAAAGGGCGAGGTGTCATAGGCGATGCGCAGCTCGACCCCTTCGGGCAGCGCGTTGTTGAGATTGTCCAGCACCCCGCGGACGCCCTGCGCGGTATCAACGGCATTGGCCCCGGTTTCCAGATTGATGCCAAAGCCGGCCGCATTCGCGCCGTTAAAGCGGCTGTCCGAGCCGTAGCTGCGTTGTCCGATCTCGATATCAGCGACATCGCCCAGCCAGACATTCGCGCCCTCGGCATCGGTTTTCAGCAGGATGCGGCGGAAATCGCCCACCCCGGTCAGCTGGCTTTGGGCCGTGATGGTCGAGGTGAATTGCTGGCCGCGCATGATGGGCTGCGATCCCAGCGAGCCGACCGAGACGGTCGAGTTCTGCGCCGCCACCGCCGCAGTGATATCGGTCGGCAGAAGGTTGTATTGCGCCAGCCGCAGCGGATCGAGCCAGATCCGCATCGCATAGCCCGAACCAAAGATGCTGATCCCGCCGACGCCCTGCACCCGCTTGACCGGGCCTTCGACGATCTCTTCGAGCATATTGCCCAGCTCCACCGTCGAATAGCGCCCGTCCGTCGAGACGAGCGAGCCGACCATCAGGATCGACGAGGTCGAACGGCTGACGCTGACCCCGTCCGACTGCACCGCCGAGGGCAGGCGCGATTCGACCGAGCGGACGCGCGATTGCACGTCATTGAGGGCGTCCGTCGGCTCGACACTGCCATCAAAGGTCAGCGTCAGCGAGGCGCGCCCGGTGGATGACGAGGATTCGAAATACAACAGCCCCTCGATCCCGGTCAGCGTGTCCTCGATCGGGATGGTGACCGAATTTTGCACCGCTTCGGCCGTGGCGCCGGCATAGCTGGCCGAGATCCGCACCGTCGTCGGCGCGATATCGGGATATTGCGAGACCGGCAGGCCGATCAGCCCCCAGCCGCCGGCCAGCATGGTGACGATGGCCAGCACCCAGGCAAAGACCGGGCGGTGGATAAAGAACTGCCCCATCAGTCGCGGCCCTGGGCGGGGCGCGGAACGGGAGGGGTTGGGGGCGTCGTGGCCGCCGCGGTGGCGGCGGTCGTGGCCGTGGCCGTGGCTGCGCCGCCTGCCTCATCGGTGGACGAGTCCACGCCCGTCCGCCCGGCGCCGGCCGGGGTGTCCGTCGCCGCCGCCGGCCGGTCTGCGGATGAGGCGGCGGGAGCAGGGGCGGCGGGCGGCGGGCTTTCGGCGGGGACATCCGGGCGGATATCCGGGGATGCGGTGCCCCCGGATGCGCCCGCGCCGGCGTCTGCCCCTGCACCCGATCCCGCGCCTGATCCCGTGTCTGCCCCCGCGCCCGCGCCTGATCCCGCGTCTGCACCTGCGTCTGCCCTCGCATCTGCCCTCACGCCCGCGCCGGCGTCTGCGCCTGCACCTGCACCCGCGCCGGCATCGACCCCCGCGTCTGCATCTGCACCCGCCGCCTCTGCGCTATCCTGCCGATCCGATGCGGCCGGTGCGTCGCGACCCTGATCCGCCCCGGCCGGGTCGCCCGGCCCCTGCGTGGCCGCGCCGCCCTCGCCCTCGCCCTCGCCCCCGCCGTCGTCGGCATCGCGCACCACGCCGTCGGCGTCGATGGTAACGGCGACGGTGCTGACCTCGGCCCCGTCGCGCAGATTGCTCAGCCCGTCGAGGATCAGCAGATCGCCCTCATCCAGACCCGAGGTCACAATCCAGGCGTTCTGATAGCTGCCCTGTTCATTCAGCGCGACCTGAACGGCGCGGCCGTCGCGGGCGATGAATGCGGTCAGTTTGCCGGCCGCGCTGCGGCTGGTGGCGCGCTGAGGCACCAGCACCGCCTCGATCGAACCGATGGTCAGGGTGACGCGGACGAACTGACCGGGCAGGATCTTGCGGTCCGGGTTCGGGAATTGCAGCCGGATCGGCACCGTGCCGGTGGTCGCCGATACCTCGGTTCCGGGGCTGAGGATGCGGCCCGGAAGGGGATAGACCTCGCCCGTTTCCAGCGTCAGCCGCGCATCCGAGGGCACGCCGGGGCGTTGCAGGCTGCCCTCGGCCACGCTTTGCTGATGGCGCAGGATGCGTGCCCGCGATTCCGAGACATCGACATAGATCGGATCAATCTGAATGACATCGGTCAGCGCCTCGGACTGCCCGGCGCTGACGATGTCGCCGACACTGAACGATGTGACCGAGACAAGGCCGCTGATCGGGCTGGTGACCTCGGTCCGGCGCAGGGCGAGCTGGGCGAGATCGCGCCGCGACAATGCCGCCCCCAGCGACGCCTCGGATGCCGCCTGCGCAACCTCGGCATTCTCCAGATCGACCCGGCTCACGCCCGACCCGCTCAGCCGGCCATAGCGCTCGACGGTGGCGCGCGCCGCGCCAAGCGCCGATTGCGCCGAAAGCACGGCGCTTTCCGCAGCGGCGAGTTCCGCCGCCAGCGTCTCGTCCTCCAGCCGGAACAGCAAGGTGCCCGGCGCAACCTCGGTGCCGGGTTGATACGGGATTTCGACGATCTCGCCGCCGACACGCGGGCGGATGGCGGCCATCTGATAGGCGACGGCGCGGCCCGGCAACTCGACCGTGACCGGCACCGCCGCGCGTTCGGCCGCCATGACGCCGACCGCGACAGGCCCGCCGCCGCCGCGCGCCCCGCCCGCACCAAAGCCGCCGGGACCGCCGCCCATTATCTGCGCCCCGGCCTGATGCGCGCCCAGCACGCAGAGCGCGATCAGACATGCCCCTGCCAACAGGCGTAAATCGAAAACTGCAAGAACTCTCATGCCGGCAATGTCGTGGACGGCGGGTCAGGGGGCAAGTCGCAACTGCGTCATCAGGCGCTTTTCCCGGATCAGAAATGCGCGCCCGCGTCTGCTGCATGCGGGATGTGGCTTGCGGGATGTGCCGACCCGCGACACATTGGATAAAGGCAATTGCGCCCCGAAAGGCAGAGGGAAAACATGGCAGCAGACGACATTTCAGATGATCGCCGTCAAGAAGCGCTTGATTATCATGAGTTTCCCCGCCCCGGCAAGCTGGAGATACGCGCGACCAAGCCCATGGATACCGGGCGCGATCTGTCGAATGCCTATTCCCCCGGCGTGGCCGAAGCCTGTCTGGAGATCGAAAAGAACCCGCTGGATGCAATGCGCTATACCGCGAAATCGAATCTCGTCGCGGTGATATCCAACGGCACGGCGGTTCTGGGTCTGGGCAATATCGGCGCGCAGGCATCAAAGCCGGTGATGGAGGGCAAGGCGGTCCTGTTCAAGAAATTCGCCGGCGTCGATTGTTTCGACATCGAGGTCGACGAAACCGATCCCGTGAAACTGGCTGAAATCGTCTGCCGGCTGGAGCCGACCTTTGGCGCCGTCAACCTTGAGGATATCAAGGCCCCCGACTGTTTCGAGGTCGAGCGCATCTGCCGCGAACGCATGAATATCCCGGTCTTTCACGATGACCAGCACGGCACCGCCATCGTCGCCGCCGCCGCCGCAAGCAATGCCATGCGCCTGTCAGGCAAGCGGTTCGGGGATATCCGCGTTGTCGCCTTGGGCGCCGGTGCGGCCGGCATCGCCTGTCTGAAAATGCTGATGGTCATGGGGGTCAAGCGCGATCATATCACCATGCTTGACAGCAAGGGCGTCGTTCACACACAGCGCAATGACCTGAACCCCGAAAAGGCCCAATTCGCCCGCGATACCGAAATGCGCACGGTCATGGATGCGATGAAGGGCGCGGATCTGTTTCTGGGCGTCTCTGGTCCCGGTCTGCTGACCGCCGAGATGGTGCGCGAGATGGCGCCGCGCCCGATCATCTTCGCGCTGGCGAACCCGACGCCCGAGATCATGCCCGAGATCGCGCGCGAGGCCGCGCCGGATGCGCTGATCGCCACGGGCCGCAGCGATTATCCCAATCAGGTCAATAATGTGCTGTGTTTTCCCTTCATCTTCCGGGGCGCATTGGATACCGGGGCGACCCAGATCAATGATGCGATGAAGGTCGCCTGTGTCGAGGCCATCGCCGGGCTGGCGCGAGAGGCGGCGACCGCCGAACTGGGCGAGGCTTACCGCGGCGAAAAGCTGACCTTCGGGCCGGAATATCTGATCCCCAAACCCTTTGACCCGCGCCTTTTGCCGACCGTCGCGACAGCGGTCGCACGCGCGGC
Organism: Paracoccus sp. (in: a-proteobacteria); assembly: GCA_030538705.1. Lineage (GTDB taxonomy): Bacteria > Pseudomonadota > Alphaproteobacteria > Rhodobacterales > Rhodobacteraceae > Paracoccus. The sequence continues at coordinate 6,548 of JAUNTL010000107.1, forward strand.
GATGGAATCCGGTGTCGCCACGCGCGAGCTGGATCTGAATGATTATGCCAACCGCCTGCGCGGCCGCGTCTATCGCTCCTACAGCATCATGCGCCGCGTCTTTGACGCCGATCTGGTCACCAACCGCCGCCTCGTGCTGGCCGAGGGCGAGGACGAGCGCGTCCTGCATGCCGCAGCACAGCTGATCGAGGACGGCCATGACACCCCGATCCTGATCGGCCGGCCCGAGGTTATGGCCCAGCGGCTGGAACGCGCCGCGATCCGTCTGGATCTGAATGCGATCGAGATCATCAACCCCGAGAACGACGCAAGATACCGCGATTACTGGTCGGCCTATCACGGGCTGATGCGCCGGCGGGGGGTCACGCCGGATCTGGCGCGCGCGATCCTGCGCACCAATAGCACCGCGATTGCGGCGATGATGGTGCATCTGGGCGATGCCGACAGCATGATCTGCGGCACCTTCGGGGAATATCGCTGGCATCTGCGCTATGTCTCGGAAATCCTTGCCCGCGACCATTTTCATCCCGTCGGTGCCCTGTCGCTGATCATTCTTGACCGCGGCCCGCTGTTTCTGGCCGACAGCCAGGTTCACCTGAACCCCGATCCGCGCCAGATCGCCGATGTGGTCATCGCGGCCGCGCGCCATATCCGCCGCTTCGGGATAACGCCAAAGATCGCGCTCTGCTCGGCCTCGCAATTCGGCAATCTCGATACGGTGACCGGGCGCAACATGCGTGCCGCGCTTGAAATCCTCGATTCGATGGAGCTTGATTTCGAATATGAGGGCGAGATGCCCGCCGATGTCGCCCTTGACCCCGATCTGCGCGAGCGGCTGTTCCCCGAGGGCCGGCTGACCGGCCGCGCCAACGGGCTGGTTTACGGCAATGCCGAAATCGCCGGTGCCGCGCGCAACATGCTGCGATCCGTCGCCGGCGGGCTGGAGGTTGGACCCGTCCTGATGGGTATGGGCAACCGCGCCCATATCGTCACCCCCGGCATCACGGTGCGCGGCCTGATGAACATCGCGGCCCTCGCCGGCGCCAGTGTCTCCAGCTACGGCTGAGACAGCATTCTGCACCCGCCCGCCGCCGCCCCCGCAAAACCGAGGAGAGCCAGTGACCGATTTCGTCATCATCTGGGAATGGACCGGGTTCGCGCTGCGCTGGCTGCATGTCGTGACCGCCATCGCGTGGATCGGATCGTCATTCTATTTCATCGCGCTTGACCTCGGGCTGCGCCGCGCGCCCCACCTGCCGCCCGGTGCCTATGGCGAGGAATGGCAGGTTCATGGCGGCGGTTTCTACCATGTCCAGAAATACCTTGTCGCGCCCGAGAACATGCCCGCCCATCTGACATGGTTCAAATGGGAAAGCTATTCGACATGGCTTTCGGGGGCGGCGCTGCTGATGGTTGTCTATTGGGTCGGCGGCGAGCTTTACCTGATCGACCCCGGGCGCGCCGATCTGGCGCTGTGGCAGGGGATCGCGATCTCGGCGGTCTCGCTGGCGGTGGGCTGGGTGATCTATGACCGGCTGTGCAAATCGGCGCTGGCGCGGCATCCGGGCGCGCTGATGGTGCTGCTGTTCGGGGTTCTGGTGGCGATGGGCTGGGGCTATGATCAGGTCTTTACCGGCCGCGCCACCATGCTGCATCTGGGCGCGTTCACCGCCACGATCATGACGGCGAATGTGTTCTTTATCATCATCCCCAACCAGAAGATCGTCGTGGCCGACCTTGTCGCGGGGCGCACGCCGGACCCGGAATATGGCCGCATCGCCAAGCTGCGTTCGACCCATAACAACTATCTGACGCTGCCGGTCGTCTTTCTGATGCTGTCGAACCACTATCCGCTGGCATTCGCGACACAATATAACTGGATCATTGCCGCGCTTGTCTTTCTCATGGGGGTGACGATCCGGCATTTCTTCAACAGCCTGCATGCCGGCCGGGGAATGAAATGGTGGACCTGGGCGCTGACGGCGGCGCTGTTCATCGCGATCATGTGGATTTCGGCCATCGAGCCGCGTCATGACGCATATGATGAGGCCGAGGCCCGTGCCCTGTCACCGGTTCAGGCCCGTCTGGCGGCGGCCCCCGGCTTTGACGAGGTGATGTCAATCGTGCCCGGCCGCTGTGCGATGTGCCATGCGCGTGAACCGGGCTGGCCCGGGATCGACCATCCGCCGCGCGATATCCTGCTGGAAACGCCGGCCGATGTGACGCGCGCCGCGCGGCTGATCTATGTTCAGGCTGGGCTGACCCATGCCATGCCGCCGGCCAATGTCAGCTTTATGGAAGAGGACGAGCGCCGCGCCATCGTCGAATGGTATCGCGGGGCCGCAAATGCGCCCCATCGCCTGACCGGTGGTGGCTGATATACGCCCATGAAGGGCCGCCATGGCCGCCCGGCCGCCCCTGCGATCCGTCACCATTGCATGACGGCTGCCCGTCGCCTATGCACGAAAGCGCGCGGCGCCGGGTGATCGCTGCATGCGTGAAAACAATGCTGACGAGGGAACATGGCTACTGAATCTGCGAGGATTTACCCCGTTTTGCTATGTGGTGGTTCGGGCACACGGCTATGGCCGCTGTCGCGCAAATCCTATCCCAAGCAGTTCGCCCGCCTTCTGGGCGATCATACCCTGTTTCAGCAGGCCGCCCTGCGCTTTGTCCCCGACACCGCATCGGATGAGGCGCCGGCATTTGCACCGCCCGTCATCGTCACCGGCGCTGATTTCCGCTTTGTCGTGACCGAACAACTGGCCGCGATCGGTGTCGATCCCGGTGCCGTCATCATCGAGCCAGAGGGCCGCAACACCGCCCCCGCCGTGCTGGCCGCTGCATTGTCACTGCTGGGGCAGGATCCCGGGGCGGTGATGCTGATCGCGCCCTCGGATCACGCCATTCCCGATTCAGGCGATTTTCGCGCGGCCGTCGGGCGTGGCCTGGCCGCCGTGCGGCAGGGCAAGCTGGTGACCTTTGGCATCGCGCCGGACCGGCCCGAAACCGGTTATGGCTATCTTGAACTTGGCGCACAGCCGGGTGGCAGCGATGCCGCCGTCGATCTTTTGCGCTTTGTCGAAAAGCCTGATGCGGATGAGGCGGCGCGGATGCTCGCGGCCGGCAACTTCCTGTGGAACGCCGGCATCTTTCTGGCCCGCGCCGATGATATGGTGGCGGCGTTTCGCGAACATGCGGCCGATCTGATCGCGCCGGTTTCACAGGCGCTTGAACAGGCGCAGCCCGATCTGGGCTTTCTGCGGCTTGACGCCGCGGCCTATGCCGGCGCGGCGTCGATCTCGATCGACTATGCGGTGATGGAAAAGGCGCGCAACCTCGCCGTCGTGCCCTATCGCGGCGGCTGGTCCGATCTGGGCGGCTGGGATGCGGTCTGGCGTGAACAGCATCCCGACGCCGATGGTGTGGCGCTGTCAGGTCAGGCCGAGGCGCTGGATTGCCGCGATACCTTGCTGCGCGCCGAGACCGAGGGCCAGGTGCTGGTCGGCATCGGGCTGGACAATATCGTTGCCATCGCCATGCCCGACGCCGTGCTGGTCGCCCCCAAGGACCGCGCGCAGGATGTGCGCCATGCCGTCGATCTGCTGAAATCGCGCGGCGCGCCGCAGGCCGAGAACCTGCCACGCGATTACCGTCCCTGGGGTTGGTATGAGACGCTGGTTCTTGGCAACCGCTTTCAGGTCAAGCGCATCGTGGTCAACCCGGGCGCCGCGCTCAGCCTGCAAAGCCATCACCATCGCGCCGAACACTGGATCGTGGTCGAGGGCACGGCCCGCGTGACCATCGGCGACGAGGTCCGGCTGGTGAGCGAAAACCAGTCCGTCTATATCCCGCTGGGCACGGTTCACCGCATGGAAAACCCCGGCAAGCTG
>JAUNTL010000108.1 GCA_030538705.1 Paracoccus sp. (in: a-proteobacteria)
TGCACCCGGTTACTGCATCCGGTTACTGCGCCGCGGCCTCGCCTTCGGCTGCCTCGCCGGCGTCCTTGACCGTGATACGGCCGTCGGTTGACGGGGCGAAATCGGGGCCTTGCATGGCGATATGTTCAGCCAGCACATCCGCCAGATCGGGGCCGAAATCATAAACCTTGGTGGCATTGGTCTTGAACACGCCATATCCGTCGCCGCCATTGCGCATATAGTTGTTCGACGCAACGCCGTAGGTCGCCGCCGGGTCAATCGCCACCCAGCCGCCTTCGCCGGTCACCATGACCTCGCTGATCCGCTGGCCCGGCTCTGCCGCCGGATCAACGGTATATTTCAGCCCGGCGACCTGCGCGAAACGACCCGCGCCTTCCTCGATCTGGCTGGCGCCGTTTTCCAGCGCGGCGATGACATCGGCGCCCTTCAGCTCGAACGTGGCGAGCGTGTTCTGGAACGGCAGGACAGAAATGATCTCGCCCATGGAGATCGGACCGGCGTCGATCGAGGCGCGCAGCCCGCCGCCGTTCTGGATCGCAATGGTCACGCCCTGATCGGCGACACGTTCCAGCATCGCATCGGCGACCAGCGAACCCATGACACATTCACGCGCCCGGCAATCCGCACGGTCCGCGCCGATCTCATGGGCGGTTTCGGCGACGATGCGGGTCTTGAGTTCCTCGATCGGGGCGGCCATCTCGCGCACGCGGGCCATGATCGTCTCGTCCGGCGTGACCGAGGCGTCCAGCAGCACCGGCGCGCCCTCGGCGCTGATCAGCTTGCCGTCGTCATCAAAGGTCAGGACCAGATGGCCGAGATATTTGGTATAGGCATAGGCCTGCACGACCGGAACCTCGGCCCCGTCAACGCCGGCGACCATCGTCGGATAGGCGCCCTCTGCCCCCTCCATATCGCCCAGCAGGGTATGGCTGTGACCACCGATCACCGCATCAAGACCGGGCACCGAGGCGGCGATTTCCTGATCCTTGAGATAGCCGACATGGGTCACTGCAAGGATCTTGTTGACGCCCTCGGCGCTCAGCGCCCCGGCATCGGCGATCAGCGATTCGATCTCGTCCTGAAAGATCACGTTTTCCGAGGGTGACGCGGTCTCGACCGTGTCGGTTGCCAGCGCCGAGATCAGGCCGATCTTCTCGCCGCCGATCTCAAGAATGGCGGTGCCGTCGACCAGACCTTGCAGGCGGTTGTTGCGGCTGAGATCGAGGTTGCCCGCAATCACCGGGAACCCGACACCCTCGGCCAGCAATGCCAGCCCGTCATCGCCATCATCAAATTCGTGATTGCCGACAGCCATCGCGTCATAGCCGATGGCACCCATGAATTCGACGACATCCTTGCCCTTGTAGGTCGTATAGAACAGGCTGCCCTGATACTGATCGCCCGCGTCCAGCACGATGACATTGCCGCCCTCGGCGCGGATCTTGTCGCGCAGCTCGGTGACCTTGGCGGCGACACGCGCGACACCGCCGAAACATTCACCCTTTTCCGCGGTTTCGGCATCGCAGGTCGAATCATATTTGTTGATTTCCTCGATCCGGCTGTGGACATCATTGGTGTGCAGCACATGCAGGACATAATCGGCCTGAGCGATCCCTGCGCTCATCGCAAGGGCAGCGGCCGAGGCCATAAGGCGGGTCTTGATCATCGAAATCTCCTTGGCGGGGCATCGGTCGGACGCCGGACAATGGACAGATTGGCGCGGACGGGCCGGCACGTCAAATCGAGCGATGGATATCCGCCGATTACGACGGCGCGATGACGATGCGACAATCCGCCGGGCCGGCCGATCAGGGCCTTGACCGCAGCGCGATCCCGGCAGAAACACATGGGCATGAGGATATTCAAACTGTTTCGCAGCACCGAGTGGCATGATCTGTGCCGTGACGGTGAAACTCCGGGCGCGCCGGTCGATCTGGCCGACGGTTACATTCATTTCTCGACCGCCGAGACGGTGCAGGCCACGCGCGACAAGCATTTCGCCGGCGAGGACGGGCTGTGGCTGATCAGCTGCGAGGACGCGCGCTTTGGCGATGAGCTGAGATGGGAGGTCTCGCGCGGCGGCCTGCTGTTTCCGCATCTCTACCGCGTGCTGAGAATGGCCGATGTCACCGAGGCGCGTGCCCTGCCCGAAGGCCCGATCCCCGCGCATTACCTTGGCGGAGAGGCGCAATGAGCGTGATCGAACGGCTGGGCATGCGCGTGCTGCACGGGATGGAGCCGGAGCGGGCGCATGATCTGTCGATCCGCGCCCTTGCCAGCGGGCTGGTGCCGCTGCCCGGCGGCCCGGTGACCTCGCCGCGCCTGCGCACGCGGCTGGCCGGGCTGGATCTGCCCAACCCGGTCGGGCTGGCGGCGGGGTTCGACAAGAACGCGCGCGCCGTCGGCGCCCTGATGCGCGCCGGTTTCGGCTATGTCGAATGCGGGGCCGCAACGCCCCGGCCGCAGCCCGGAAACGAGCGCCCGCGCCTGTTCCGGCTGGCGCAAAATCAGGCAATCATCAACCGCTTCGGATTCAATAACGAGGGCGCGGAGGTGATCGCCGAACGGCTGGCGGCACGGCCCGAAGGCATCCCCGTCGGGCTGAATATCGGCGCCAACAAGGACAGCACCGATCGCGCGGCAGATTTCGCCGAGGTCGTGCGCACCGCCGGCGAGAGCGCGGATTTCCTGACCGTCAACGTCTCGTCGCCCAATACCGAACGGCTGCGCGATCTTCAGGGGGCGGCAGCGCTGAGCGCGCTTTTGGCCGGGGTGCTGGATGCACGCGACGCGCTGCCGTCGCGCCCGCCGGTATTTCTGAAGATCTCGCCCGATCTTGACGATGCGGGGCTGGCCGATATCGCCCAGGTCGCCCGCGCGACCGGTATCGACGCGATCATCGCGACCAACACCACCCTCTCGCGCGAGGGGCTGAGCGATCCTCAGGCCGCTGAAACGGGCGGCATGTCGGGCCGGCCGCTGTTTCAGCGCTCGACCCGCCTGCTGGCGCGGCTTTACCGGCTGACGGGCGGCCATGTGCCGCTGATCGGCGTCGGCGGGATTTCGGGTGTCGAGGATGCGTGGCAGAAAATCCGCGCGGGTGCGAGCGCGGTGCAGATCTATTCCGCGCTGATTTACGGGGGGTTTTCACTCGCCGCCGGGATCGCGCGTGGCCTTGACGAACGCGCCGAGCGTATGGGGCTGACCAGCCTGTCAGAGCTGACCGGAACCGGGGTCGAGGACTGGCTGTAAGCGGCGCGGGCGGCAATCGGGCGTTTGCTGCCCCTGCTTTGGCGCCCCCAAGCACAGGACACCACCCGCAGGGCAGCGGCCTTGCGCCGTTTCCTTTGGGAAACACCCGGTGCGGCACGGGGCTTGTGGCACGCCGTGACCCGGACAGTCGCGCGACAGATCGCGGCCCCCCGGGGATGAACCGCCGTGACTGTCGGCCTGTTGGGAGGTCGAGGACTGTTCCCCGCACCCGGGGGGGGATGAGCCGGCTATAAAGCCGCGTTGTTGGCGTCCCCGGATACTGTTCCCCGCACCCTGGCGGGACCGTGACAGGTGACGCGGACCCCCGGCCGTTGCGGTGACGGCCGGGGGTCTGTTTGCCTCAGGACGGATCGGGGCCGCCCGCACCGGGCGATGCCGGGGCGGGTCCGGCCTCATCCGCCGGTTTCGTGGTCTTGCCATTTGCCGCAGCACTGGCCGCCCTGCGCCGTGCCGGCGCGCGGCGCTTGGCCGGGGCGGGCGCCTTTTCTGCGGCGTTGCGGCGCCCCTGACCGGCCGGCTGGCTGGCGTCCAGAATATGCGACATGCCGTGAACGACGTGGCTCGCCTGCCCGACGATCAGCGGATCGGGCATTGTCGCAACCGACAGATCCTTTTCGGGGTAATCCAGCGTCGACAGGAAATGACGCATGCAGTTCAGCCGCGCACGTTTCTTGTCATTCGATTTCACAATCACCCAAGGCGCGTCGGCGGTGTCGGTATAGAAAAACATCGCCTCTTTCGCCTCGGTATATTCGTCCCATTTGTTGAGGCTGGCCTTGTCGATGGGGCTGAGCTTCCACTGTTTCAGCGGATCAACCTCGCGCGCCTTGAAACGGCGACGCTGTTCCTCGCGGCTGACCGAGAACCAGTATTTGTAAAGCCGGATGCCCGAACGCACCAGCATACGTTCAAATTCGGGCGCCTGGCGCATGAACTCCAGATATTCCGTCGGCGTGCAAAAGCCCATCACCCGCTCGACCCCGGCGCGGTTATACCAGCTGCGATCATAGAAAGTCATCTCGCCCGAGGTCGGCAGATGGTTGACGTAACGCTGGAAATACCATTGCCCGCGTTCCTGATCGGTCGGTTTATTGAGCGCCACGACACGCGCGAAACGCGGGTTGAGATGCTCGGTATACCGCTTGATCGTCCCGCCCTTGCCGGCCGCATCGCGGCCCTCGAACAGGATGACGAATTTCTGCCCCGTGTCCTGCGACCATTTCTGCACCTTGAGAAGCTCGGCCTGAAGCTGGGCCTTTTCCATCTCATAGGTGCGCCGGGCCATCCGGTGCGCATAGGGATAGCGCCCCGTCTCAAAGGCCGCGCGGACCTGATCAGGGGTCACATTGGGAAATTGGCTGGGACCGGGGGCCACCGGCGCGGGGGCTTCGGGCAGGACGTTGTGGTTGGGGCTGTCGTCAGGCATTGCGCTTCCTTCCTGTTGCGTTTTCACCACCCGCGTAACAGAAATGTCTCATTTGTGCATTGCGCTGGATCAACAGCTTTGCCGCTTTTCAATGAGACACATTGTCCATAACCTGCGGCAAAACCCCGCGGAGACGATTATGCTGACCATTCACGGTGTTACCCGTTCGCGTGCCTCGCGCATCATCTGGCTGTGCCATGAAATCGGTCTGCCCTTTCGTCAGGTGCCGGTGATACAGGCCTATCGGCTGGCCGATCCTGATGCGCCGGGTGCCGTGCTGAACACCCATTCGCCCGCCTTTCGCAAGCTGTCGCCCGCCGGTTCGATCCCGGTGATCGAGGATGACGGGCTGGTCATGTCGGAAAGCTATGCGATCACGCTCTATCTGGCGCGCAAACATGGCGCACCGCTGGGTTCGCTGGATGCGGCCGAGGACGCGCTGATGATGCAATGGTCCTTTTATGCCGCCACCGCGGTCGAGCCGGACGCGCTGACGCTGCTGTTTCTGCATGGCCGCGGCACGGCACAAAGCGGCGAGGATCAGGCACTGATCGCCCATGCCGCCGAGCGGCTGATCCGCCCGATGCAAGTGATCGAGGACCGGATCGCCCGCCACGGCCACCTGGTCGGCGACCGGTTCACCGTGGCCGATATCAATATGGCCGAAACGATCCGCTATGCGCAGGGCTATGGCGCGCTGATCGAACAGTTTCCGGCGACCCGCACATGGCTGGCCGATGCGCAGGCCCGCCCGGCATTCCAGAAAATGTGGCAAGCCCGCATGGCAGAGCCGGAATGAGGCGCTATGCGATCCTGTTTCTTGCCACCCTGCTGGCCCTCAGCGTCGCGGGTAATTTCTGGCTGCTCACGCAGTTTGGCCGGAACTTCATGCAACGGGTCGATCAGGCCGGCATAAATGCCCATCTTGAGGCAGAAATCCGGCTGCTGACGGGGGCGGCGATGCAGAGCTGCCTCACCCGCGAGGATTTCACCGCCGCGGCCCATGATCTGGGGTGGAGCGTCGAGGCCGTGCCGACAGCTGTGGACGACTCGCTCTATCATCCGTCACTGCCGCAGGCGCTGCATATCGGCATCCGGCCGGGCATCCCCTTTGGCAAGCTGGATTACCGCATATTCCAGTTCGATGCCGGCGGCTGTTTTGCGCGCCTGCCGCATTAGGGCGGTATCCGGCGGTCCCGGGCGGGAACCATGAAGCGGACCGGGCAGATCGTCACGGATCACGGCCAGATGCGCGCCGCGGCGCGCATCTGGCCGGGTGCAAGCTGGCATACCGCCCCCAACCGCTGGGGTTGGCGGCGCGTGAAACCGCAAGCACTTGCCCCTGACCCGCCCGGCATGAGATAAGCGGCAAAACCGCAAAACGAGCAGAACATGGCTGACGACCTTCTTTCCGCCACCGGAACGGGCGAATATTCCGCCGCCTCGATCGAGGTGCTGGAGGGGCTGGAGCCGGTGCGCAAACGCCCCGGCATGTATATCGGCGGCACCGATGAGCGCGCGCTGCACCATCTGGTCGCCGAGATCCTCGACAATTCGATGGACGAGGCCGTCGCCGGCCATGCCACGCGGATCGAAATCGAGCTGGCGGCCGATTACAGTGTCTCGATCCGCGATAACGGGCGCGGGATCCCGATCGACCCGCATCCGAAATTTCCCGGCAAATCCGCGCTTGAGGTGATCCTCTGCACGCTGCACGCCGGCGGCAAGTTCTCGGGCGATGCCTATCAGACCTCGGGCGGGCTGCATGGGGTCGGTGCCTCGGTCGTCAATGCGCTGTCGGATTCCATGGTCGTCGAGGTCGCCCGCAACCGCGAGCTTTACCGCCAGAGCTTTTCACGCGGCCTGCCGCTTGGCCCGGTTGAAAAGGTCGGCGCGGCGCCCAACCGGCGCGGCACTTCGGTCACCTTTCACGCCGATGAGGACATCTTCGGCCATCACCGCTTCAAACCCGCGCGCCTGCTGCGCATGGCGAAATCCAAGGCCTATCTGTTCTCGGGCGTTGAAATCCGCTGGAAATCCGAAATCGACGATGGCGAAACCCCGGTCGAGGCGGTCTTTCATTTTCCCGGCGGTCTGGCCGATTACCTGTCGGAAACGCTCAGCGGCGCGACCACCTATGCCACGCGCCCCTTTGCCGGCAGTGTCGATTTCCAGCCCCGTTTCGGCGTGCCGGGCAAGGTCGACTGGGCGATCAACTGGACACCCGCGCGCGACGGGTTCATCCAGTCCTATTGCAACACCGTCCCCACACCCGAAGGCGGCACGCATGAGGCCGGCTTCTGGTCGGCCGTTCTGAAAGGCATCCGCGCCTATGGCGAGTTGGCCAATAACCGCAAGGCCGCCCAGATCACGCGCGACGACCTGCTGACCGGGGGATGCGCGCTGGTTTCCTGTTTCATCCGCGAACCCGAGTTCGTCGGCCAGACCAAGGACCGCCTGGCCACGACCGAAGCCGCGCGTCTGGTCGAGGGCGCGGTGCGCGACCATTTCGACAACTGGCTGGCGGCAGATCCGAAATCAGCCGGCGCGATCCTTGATTTTCTGGTCCTGCGCGCCGAGGAACGCCTGCGCCGCCGTCAGGAAAAGGAAACTCAACGCAAGACCGCGACGCAAAAGCTGCGCCTGCCCGGCAAGCTGGTCGATTGCTCGGCCAAGAACCGCGCCGGGACCGAGCTGTTCATCGTCGAGGGCGATTCGGCCGGCGGCTCGGCCAAACAGGCGCGCGACCGCACGACGCAGGCGCTTCTGCCGCTCAAGGGAAAGATCCTCAACGTGCTGGGCGCCGCCTCTGGCAAAATCGGCTCGAACGCCGAAATTTCCGATCTGTGTCAGGCACTTGGGACCGGGATGGGAACAAAGTTCAACCTCGATGATCTGCGCTATGACAAGATCATCATCATGACCGATGCCGATGTCGACGGCGCCCATATCGCCAGCCTGCTGATGACGTTCTTTTTCACCCAGATGCGCCCGCTGATCGACCGCGGGCATCTGTATCTGGCCTGTCCGCCGCTCTATCGCCTGACCCAGGGGGCGCATCGCATCTATGTCGCCGATGACGCCGAAAAAGAGCTGATGCTGACGCGCGGCATCGGCGGGCGCGGCAAGATCGACGTCCAGCGCTTCAAGGGCCTGGGCGAAATGGACGCCAAGGATCTCAAGGATACGACCATGAACCCGGCGACGCGAAAGCTGATCCGCGTGTCCATCGACGAGGATGCAGCGGGCGAAACCGGCGATCTGGTCGAGCGCCTGATGGGCAAACGGCCCGAACTCAGATTCCAGTATATTCAGGAAAACGCGCGCTTTACAGATGCCGAGGATCTCGATCTTTGAGCCTGCCGCCGCTTGTCCCTGACGCCGGAAGATCCCGGCGAACGTAGACATCCGCTGTCATAGCCAGGTCGGATCATGCGGGCAGGTGGCGCGAGAGCGTCAATCCCGTTACAGTTCTGCATAAGGTAAGAACCGGTCTGCATGGAATGCAGGCTGCCGGTATGGCCATCAATGTGAACGGACCGTGTGGAATGCTCACACTCTTTCGGGCGGGAAAAGCATGTTCGATCTGGGAAAGACTGTGACCGCAGGCGATACCGCCCTGTTTGTGTCGGAAACCGGTAAGGCAGGTGGAGCGCCGATTGTCCTGCTTCATGGGGGGCTGGGAAGCCGAAACGACTTCCTTGCGCTGACGAAATATCTGGCGACTGATTTCCGGCTGATCGCCATTGACAGCCGGGGGCACGGGCGCTCGGCATTGGGAGGCGCTCCACTCACCTATCATCAGCTTGAGCAGGACACAGCCACGGTTCTGGCCGGACTCGGGCTGGAAAATGCAGGAATTATCGGCCACAGCGACGGGGGGATTATTGCACTGCGCCTTGCCGCATCCGGCACCGTCCAGCCGCGCTTCATCGTGGCTGTTGGTGCGCATTGGCATCTGCCCGCCGGGGACCCGACCCGCGAAATCTATCGGAATATCACCGTGGAAGATTGGCGCGGCATGTTCGCAGAACAGGTCCAGACCTATGAGGCCGAAAACCCTGCGCCCGATTTCACGAAGCTTTTTGCCGCCACGAAAGCCATGTGGCTTGGAGATGACGATAAAGCCTATCCGGGCATATCGGTCAGGTCGATCTCAGCGCCGCTTCTCGTTGTTCATGGCGATGATGATTTTCTGGTTTCGCGCCGTCAGGCTTTCGAACTGGCCGAACAGGTGGACGGCGCGAGGCTGCTGAACCTGCCCTTCGCCTCGCATACCGTGCTGGAGGATAGCCCCGAGGATGTCCTGCCGGCGTTAAAATCGTTCCTCGCCAGCCTGTCGCAACCTGAAGCAGGGAAGCAGGGAAGCAGATAAAACGCGTAGAATGACATGAAGCAACAACCATTCAATTCGCATAGCCGGGCGATCGCACAAAACTTGCTAATCACGCGCAGGACACCCGGCGCGCATTCAGGGGGCGCGGCATTGTCATGGCATCGCGTCTGCCCTGTGGTTCAGGTCGGCTCTCAGGAGTTCAAGGGCTGAGAAAAGCCTGTTCGCCGGGCTGGCCGACAGAGATTGCAATCCGCTTCAGCAATCATAGCCGAAAGCTTGACCAACACCTGCCGATTGCGTTCCGAAGAAACCCACCCGAAGGTTAGACCAGAACAGTCCCTTGCGCCAATACTGATCCCAGCCCTTCCGGTCAGGGCGGGCGCCGCGCGCCACCACCGAAAAAAGGACCGGCGCGCCCCGGACGGCAGAGCCCGGGGGGGCAGGTTGGGGCGGCGGCTTATCCCGCCGTCTTGGTGGCCTCTTTCTTTGCCTCGGCATGGATGACCAGCGGGCGGGCGGCGGCGTTATCGACCGCCTCTTCATTCACGACGACCTCTTCAACGCTTTCCATCCCCGGCAGCTCGAACATCGTGTCCAGCAGGATATCCTCGAGGATCGAGCGCAGGCCGCGCGCGCCGGTCTTGCGCTTGATCGCGCGCCGGGCGATGGCGGTCAGCGCGTCTTCGGTAAAGCTGAGCTTGACGCCCTCAAGCTCGAACAGGCGCTGATACTGCTTGACCAGAGCATTCTTTGGCCTGGTCAGGATGATGATCAGTGCTTCCTCATCCAGATCGGTCAGCGTGGCAATAACGGGCAGACGACCGACGAATTCCGGGATCAGACCGAATTTCAGCAGATCCTCGGGTTCCAGTTCCTTGA
>JAUNTL010000109.1 GCA_030538705.1 Paracoccus sp. (in: a-proteobacteria)
GTCCTCCAGCGCCGCCATGCGCTGAGCAAACAGATTCGACATGCGCGACAGGTGATCCTTGTCGAGCCGGATCCCCGCCATCTCCATCTCGGCCAGAACCGGGACCATCGGACGCTCCAGCGTCTCATAGGCGGTGGTCACGGCATTGGGCGCAAGCTGCGGGCGCAACATCTGCCACAGCCGCCAGGTGATTTCGGCATCCTCGGCCGCATAGGGCGCGGCACGGTCAATCGCGACCTGATCAAAGGTGATCTGTGCCTTGCCCGAGCCGATCAGATCCCTGATCGGCAGCGGCTTGTGATCCAGCACACGTTCGGACAGCGCGTCCATCCCATGCCCGAACCCGTCCGAGGACAGCGCATAGGACATCAGCATCGTATCATCGAGCGGGGTCATGCGGATGCCGTGGCGGGCGAGGATCTTCCAGTCGAACTTGATATTCTGGCCGATTTTCAGGATCGCCGGATCTTCCAGAACGGGCTTGAGCCGCGACAGGACCAGATCAGGATCAAGCTGGCCCGGCGCGCGTGCCGCCGCACCGAACAGATCGCCGCCGCCGGTGACATGACCCAGCGGGATATAGCAGGCCCGCCCGGCCGCGGTGCAAAGCGATATCCCGACCAGCCCCGCCGTCATTTCATCCAGCCCGGTGGTTTCGGTGTCGATGGCAACCGCGCCGGCATCCGCGATCGCGGCGATCCACTGATCGAGATCGCCCAGGCTGGTCACGCTCGGATAGGCCGCCAGATCAATCGCCGGCCAGTCCGGGCGCGCCGGACCGGCAGAGGCCCCCGCGCCGTCCCCGCCGGGCCGGATCGCGGGCCTGTCGGCGATCACCGGAACCTCTTGGCCGAACTTTCCCGCGACGCGCGCCGAAAGCGTGCGGAACTCCATCCGCGACAGAAAATCCACAAGCCGCGCCGGATCGGGATCACGCAATTCCAGACTGTCGAGCGAAAGATCCAGCGGTGTGTCGCAGTCGAGCTGCACCAGCCGGCGCGAGATGCGGATCTGATCGGCATAGTCGATCAGCGTCTGGCGGCGCTTGGGCTGGGGGATCTCGGCGGCACTTTCCAGCAGCGTATCGAGATCGCCGAATTCATTGATCAGCAGGGCCGCAGTCTTGATCCCGATACCGGGCGCGCCGGGCACGTTATCGACCGAATCGCCCGACAGCGCCTGAATATCGACGACGCGGTCGGGACCGACACCGAATTTCTCGTGAACTTCGTCAGGGCCGATCTCGCGGCCCTTGATCGGGTCGAGCATGACCACACCGCCACCGACCAGCTGCATCAGATCCTTGTCCGAGCTGATGATGGTGACGCGCCCGCCCGCCTCGCGCGCGCGGCATGACAGCGTGGCGATGATGTCGTCGGCCTCATAGCCTTCGGTTTCGATACAGGCGATCTCGAAGGCCTGTGTCGCCTCGCGCGTGAGCGGGAACTGGGGGACCAGATCCTCGGGCAGCGGCGGGCGGTTGGCCTTGTATTCGGGGTAGATATCATTGCGGAAGGTGCGCCCGCTGTGGTCAAAGATCACCGCGACATGGGTCGGCGCATCGGCGCCGCGCGCATCCTGGACATATTTCCACAGCATGTTGGAAAATCCCGCCACCGCCCCGATCGGCAGCCCGTCGGATTTGCGCGTCAGCGGCGGCAGCGCGTGATAGGCGCGGAAGATAAAGGCCGAGCCGTCGATCAGGTGCAGATGGTGGCCCTTGCCAAAGCTGCCGGTGGTCATGGAATATCCTTTCGCATCGCCCGGCCCGTTCTGGCATGAACGGCGGGCGGGGCAAAGGGGGCGCTGCCCCCTCGGGCCATGCGGCCCTCACCCCCGGGATATTTACCGACAGAAGATGAGGCGGCCTGGCTCAGTGATCATCTGCGGCATGGTCACGGTCGACCACGAAACGCTTGTCGCAATAGCCGCAGTCGACAAAGCCGGTCTCGGGCGAGATGGCAAGCCAGACACGCGGATGGCCCGAGCCGCGCGCCTCGTCGCCCGAGCAGGAGACTTTCCATCGCGTGACGATTTCGGTCTCGGGCGCGGGGAACTCGGCACCCGGGATCTGGTTCGACGAGAGCGGGTTTTCAGGGGGCACGAAATGGGTCATGGCGGCCTGCTTGTGGTCTGCGGCGTGATCTTGTCTAAGACCACATAGCCCGCCCAGCCGACCCAAAGCAAGGGACAGCCATGACAAGTCAGAATGCCATCGAGATCACCGGTTTGCGCAAGCTTTATGCCCCGAGCGGCCGCAACCCGGCCAAGGAGGCGCTCAAAGGTATTGATCTGACCGTGCCGGCCGGGTCGATCTATGGGCTGCTGGGACCGAACGGCGCGGGGAAATCGACAACGATCAACATCATGGCCGGGCTGGTCAACAAGACCGCCGGGCGGGTGGTGATCTGGGGTTTTGATCAGGACGTGAACCCGCGCAATTCGCGCGCCGCCATCGGGGTCATGCCGCAGGAGCTGAATATCGACCCTTTTCTGACCCCGCGCGTCAGCCTGGAGGTTCAGGCCGGGCTTTACGGCGTGCCGCGTGCCGAGCGGCGCACGGATGAGCTGCTGGCGCTTGTCGGGCTGAGCGATCAGGGAGAAAGCTATTCGCGCAATCTTTCGGGGGGGATGAAGCGGCGGCTCTTGCTGGCCAAGGCGCTTGTCCACCGCCCGCAGGTGCTGGTTCTGGACGAGCCGACCGCCGGCGTCGATATCGGGCTGCGCGATATGCTGTGGCGCAATGTCCGGCGCCTGAATGAAGAGGGCATGACGATCATTCTGACCACGCATTATCTGGAAGAGGCCGAGGCGATGTGTGACCGCATCGCGATCATAGATCAGGGCGAGGTCCGTATCGAGGACACGACCCGCGCCCTGCTGGCGCGCGCCGATGGCAAGACGCTGGTGGTCGATCCGGGCCTTGGGGGTGACGGGGCCGGCCTGCCGGAACTGACCCTGCCCGAGGGCGTCGGGATGGTGCGGCGCAGTGACGGCACGCTGGCCTTTTCCTGGCGCCCCAGCCTCATGCGCGCCGATCAGATCATCGACGCGCTGCGTGCATCGGGCCTGCCGCTGCGCGATATCGCCATCGAGCAGCCGCGGCTTGAGGATGTGTTTGTCGAGCTGACCCGGCATCAGGCCGGTGCGTGATCTCAGCCGCGCGCGGGGTCCGGGTGCCTGCGTTCTGGGTGGCAAGCGCCCGTCTCGGCCTCTGCCGCGCCCGCGCGGGGTCGGGGGGGCGCACCTCCTCCCAGAGGTTGAACCCGGCTCTCAGCCCGCCCGCGCGGGGTCCGGGGTCTGGCCTGTCGCGGCGGTGCTGTCCGCGTCGCCGCTGTCCTTGTCGCTGCTGTCGCCATCGCGATTGTCGCGGGCGTCGTCGGTGGGCCAGCCGTGATCTTCGGGCTGGCCGGCATCATCCTTGTCCGGGCTTCTCGCACTCTTCGCGATATCGGGATTGCCGTCGGTCCCGGCAGTTTTGATCATGCCAGAGGGCGGGGTCGGATCACGGCGTCGCGCGGCACGGCCCAGCAGCAGCAGCGCAATCGGCGTCGTCGCCATGATCAGCACCCCGATCGCGCCTTCGCGCAATGCGGGCTGGCCCTCGATCACGCTGAAGACGATGATCGAGCTGAGGACAATCGCCCCGGTCCCCCAACTGGCCCCCAGTGTCGGCGCGTGCAGGCGCTGATAGAAGTTGCGAAACCGCACCAGCCCGAGATTGCCCAGCAGCGTCAGCGTCGCCCCGATCACCAGCAAGATCGCGATCAGGATCGCGACGACGGGCGGCAATGCGTCGAGACCGCTCATTCGATCACCTCGCCGCGCAAGAGGAATTTCGCCAGCGCCGCCGTCGCCGCAAAGCCGAGGAATGCGATGACCGCCGCCGCCTCGAAAAAGAAATGCGAGCCGCTGCGGATACCGATCACCAGCGTCAGCAGCATGATATTGACATAAAGCGTGTCGATGCCCAGCACGCGATCCTGCGCATTGGGACCGACAAGCACCCGCCAGCAGGCCAGAAGGCTGCTGATGGCCAGGGCCAGATGGGCATAGGACAGGGCAAGGGAAAGGATGGTCTGGCTCATTCATAGGCCTCGCGCAGCAGGCGGACATAGCGATCGAGGATGATCCCGCGCCATTCCTCGGGATCGCCGAGATCAAGGATATGCAGAAGCAGGCGGCGGCTTTCGCGGTGATAGTCGAGCCAGGCCGTGCCCGGCGTCGCGGTCAGGATGATCGCCAGCATCGCCAGCGCGTTCTCGTCATCGAGGTCGATTTCCAGATCGAGAAAGCCCGATCCCTTTTCGGCGACCGCAGGGCCGGACAGCACGATACGCGCAACCGCGATGTTCGAGCGCACGATATCGGCCAGCACGATGCCCAGCAGACGGAACATCGGCCCCCAGCGGCGCACCCGGCCGCGCGGCAGTTCGAGCGGCGCGGTGGCCAGCAAGGCGATCCAGGCGATAAAGGCGCCCAGCACCAGATTGCCGATGCTGAACCCCGTCAGCACCATCCACAGCGCGACCAGTCCAAGAAAGGAATAGGGGCGGTCAAGGAACTGGGTCATGGCGCGGCATCTCCGTGATCGAAACGGGGGACGGCGCCCGGATCAACGGGGCGCACCGCCATCACCGTATCAGCGTAACGCCCCATCAGCAGCCCGTCAGCGGCCTTGAGCGTCATGCGCATCGACGGCTCGGCACGCAGAACCATCAGCAAAAGCACCGTCAGCAGCATCGCAACCGGCACGATTTCAAGGGCCAGCACGCGCGGCCGCTTGTCCGCCTGCACCCAGAATCGCGAAATCCCGAATTTCAGCAACGAGACCAGCACCGCAAAACCCGACCCCAGCAACACCAGAACGAACATCCAGACGATCATCGGCACATGGCCACTGCGCCCGGTCTCGCCGATCAGGCCCGAGATGATGGCAAATTTACCGATGAACCCGCTAAACGGCGGCAGCCCGGCAAGAATGGCGACAAGCGCGGCAAAAAGTGCCGCGACCACGACCATTGAAACCGGCATCGCAATCGCCGGGGCATCATCGTCATCGACCGAACCAAGCCCCATCGGACCCCAGACCATGATTTCCTCGGCCGGGGGCGCGGCGACGGCAGGAGGGGCGCTGTCGTCCTGATCCTCTTCTTCGGGGAGTTCCTCTTCAGGTTCCTCGGGGCGGCGGCTGACGACCTCGGACAGCATCAGCAGTGCTGCAACCGCAAGTGTCGAGCCAAAGAGATAGTAAAGCGCGCCGCCAAGCATCCGCGCACCACCATCCAGCAGCGCCACCCCGATGATGGCCGCCAGCGTGCCCGACGAGATCATCGCGATATGGGCGGCGCGCCGGTTCAGCCCCTCTTCGGACAGAACGCCGGTGGCGCCATAGATCATGGTCAGCATCCCCGCGATCAGCAGCACCGGACCGCCAAAGCCGGGCTGCGCGCTTTCGGGGCCGAAACACAGCAGCGCCACCCGCAAGATCGCATAGATCCCGACCTTGGACATCAGCGCCAGCATCGCCGCGACCGGCGGGGCCGCGGCCGAATAGGTTCTTGGCAGCCAGAACCCGAGCGGCCATATCCCGGCCTTGATCAGAAAGGCGATCCCCAGAAGCGAGACGCCGACCGTGAACAGCGGGCGCTGGAACGGCTCCAGCCCGACGGCGATGATCGAGATCTGGGCCATGTTCAGCGTGCCTGTAACGCCATAGATCAGCGCCACCCCGATCAGGAACAGCAACGAGGCGCTGAGGTTGATCGCGATGTAATGCAGCCCGGCCTTGATCCTCTCGGTTCCCGAACCGTGCAGCACAAGACCATATGAGGCCGCGAGCATGACCTCAAAGAACACGAACAGGTTGAAAAGATCGCCGGTCATAAAGGCGCCGTTCATCCCGAACAGCAGGAACTGGAACAGCGAATGGAAATGCTGGCCCTTGCCCTGCCAGCCGGCCGCGGCATAGATCAGCGCCGGCAGCGCAAGCGTCGCGGTCAGCATCACCATCAGCGCCGACAGCCGGTCCAGAACCAGCACGATCCCCATCGGAACCGGCCAGTTGCCCAGCAGATAGACGCGCAGCACCGCATCGGCATCGGCACGGTCGACAAGCGCGATCGAGATCGCCAGCAGGATAACGCCGGAAAACAGGCTGATCCCGGTTTTCATCCAGCGGCGGTGATCGTCATAAAACAGCATCAGCGCGCCGGTGATCAGCGGGATCAGCAAGGGCGCGATCAGCAGATGTTCAGGAGTAAGCTCGGCCGGTCCGATCATGGGCGGCGCTCCTGCCCGTCAACATGGTCGGTGCCGGTCGCCCCGCGCGCCGCCAGCAGCACGACAAGAAACAGCGCCGTCGTCGCAAAGCTGATGACAATCGCCGTCAGCACCAGGGCCTGAGGCACCGGGTCGGCATAGGCGGTCGGGTCGATCACCGTGCCCTTGGGCATGACCGGCGGCACGCCGACGCGGGGCCGGCCGACGCCAAAGATGAACAGGTTGACGCCATAAGCCAGCAGGCACAGCCCGCAGATGACCTGAAATGTCCGCGGCCGCAGCAGCAGCCATATGCCAGAGCCGGTCAGCGCGCCGATGGCGAGTGCGAGGATCAGGGTCATTCGGCAGCACCTCCCTGCGTATCGGCTGCATGGGTGGTGCGCGCGCGCCGGCTGCTGCCGACGCGCAGGGACTGGTGGGCGATGGCGATCACGGTCAGCGTGACGGAACCCACAACCACCGCGAATACGCCCAGATCAAACAGCATCGCCGTCGCCGCCGGCACCTGTCCGACAATCGGCAAGGTGACATATTGCGCATGCGCCGTCAGGAACGGATAGCCAAACAGCCATGACCCGACACCGACAAGGGCGGTCAGGCAGATGCCGACAGCGATCCAGCGCACCGGCAGCACGGTCAGCCGTGCCTCGACCGTGCGCACGTCCGAGCCGATATATTGCAGCGTCAGCCCGATCGCCAGTGTCACCCCGGCCGCAAAGCCCCCGCCCGGCAGATCATGACCGCGCAAGAAGAAATAGGACGCCAGCACGATGGTCACCGGGAACATCCAGCGCATCAGCAGCGCGGGAACCAGCACCACATCCTCCAGCGCCGCATCATTGGGACCGCTGCGCGCGCGCGGCGGATCGGCACTTTCGGGTGCCGGACGGAAGCGGCGCAGCAGCGCAAAGACCGTCAGCGCCACCGTGCCCAGAACCACGATCTCGCCGAAAGTGTCAAAGGCGCGGAAATCGACAAGGATGACGTTGACGACATTGGTGCCGCCGCCCTCGGAATAGGCGTTGCGCAGGAACCAGTCGCCGACGCCCGATACCGGCGGCGAGGCGAATACCGCATAGGCGACCACCGACATTCCCAGCCCGCCACCGATGGCAATGGCCAGATCACGCGCCCGGCGCAGGCGCGAGGTCCAGTTTTCATCCCCGGCAATTGCCGCGTTGCGTTGCGGCAGCCAGCGCAGGCCCAGCAGCAGAAGGATCGTGGTCGTGATCTCGACGACAAGCTGCGTCACCGCCAGATCGGGCGCCGACAGCCAGGCAAAGGTAATGACGGTAATCAGCCCGACGCCACCCAGCATGACCAATGCGGCAAAGCGGTGATATTTCGCCTGCCAGGCCGTGCCGATGGCACATGCCGCGCCAACCAGCCACAAAAGACCGAACACCGATCCTGACGGCCCGATATCAGGCGCCTCGGGCAACCAGTGCGAGGTGGTCAGCACCGCCGCCGCCACCGCCAGCGACATCATCACCACCGCCAGAAGCTGCGTCTGAAGGCTGCGCGCCGTGCCCAGGCGGTGCATCATTCCCGCAACCCGGCCGGTGATCAGCTGCATCACCCAGTCGAATATCGTCAGCCCCTCGAAACGCATCCTTTCGGGCGTGCCGGGGTCGCTGCGCTCGATCCACGGCCGCAGCAGCAGATAAATCGCGATCCCGCCGGCAAAGGCGGCGATGCTCATCATCAGCGGCACGTTGAAGCCGTGCCAGATCCTGATGCTGAATTCAGGCGTGTGCGCGCCCAGCACCGACAGCGCGGCGTCATGCAGCACGGGGCCAAGGACAAAGGCCGGAAAGATGCCGATGGCAAGGCAGAGCAGCACCAGAACCTCGACCGGGCGGCGCATCGCGACCGGTGGCTCATGGGGCGGCATGATCGGCAGATCGGTCGCCGGCGGCCCGAAAAAGACCTTGATGATAAAGCGCGCCGAATAGGCAACGCTGAAGGCGCTCGCGATGGTCGCGATATAGGGCAGGATATTGTCCAGCCAACTGCCGTTGTTCCTGCTGTAGGCGGCATCAAAGAACATTTCCTTGGACAGGAAACCGTTAAGCAGCGGCACACCCGCCATCGACGCCGCCGCCACAATCGCCAGGGTTGCCGTCACCGGCATGTAATGTCGCAGCCCCGACAGGCGCCGCAGGTCGCGGGTGCCGGTCTCGTGGTCGATGATACCGGCGGCCATGAACAGGCTGGCCTTGAATACGGCGTGGTTCACGATGTGAAAGATCGCGGCAATGATCGCCATCGGGCTGCCGATACCGGCAAGCGCGGTGATCAGCCCCAGATGGCTGATCGTCGAATAGGCCAGCACGCCTTTCAGATCCTGCCTGAACAGCGCCACCACCGCCCCCAGCATGAGCGTGATCATGCCCGTCCCGACGACCAGAAAGAACCAGGCATCCGTGCCGCCGACGACCGGGAAAAAGCGCACCAGCAGGAAGACACCCGCCTTTACCATCGTCGCCGAATGCAGATAGGTCGAGACCGGCGTCGGCGCGGCCATGGCATTGGGCAGCCAGAACTGAAAGGGAAACTGCGCAGATTTGGTGAAGGCCGCCAGCAGGATCAGCACGAGGATCGCACCGTAGAGCTGATGCCCGCGAACCTCGGCGCCTTTTTTCAGCACCGTGTCCAGCTCGAAACTGCCCGCGACATGGCCAAGCATGACCATCGCCGCCAAAAGGCACAGCCCCCCCGCCGCCGTGATGATCAGCGCCACCCGCGCCCCGCGCCGCGCCTCGGGTTTCTGGTGCCAGTAGGAAATCAGCATGAACGAGGCAAGGCTGGTCAGTTCCCAAAACAGCACCAGCATGATGATATTGCCCGAGGTCAGCACCCCCGTCATCGCGCCAGTGAATGTCAGAACCGAGGCATAAAACCGCGAGGTGGATTCGTTCGCCCCCATATAATAGCGCGAATAGATCACAACCAGCAGGCCGATCCCCGCGACCAGCACCATCATCAGCCAGGAAAACCCGTCCAGCCGGAAACGCAGGTTCAGCCCCAGGCTGTCGATCCAGCGCACCGTGCTGGACACCACCTCGCCATCGCTGATCCAGTCACGCAGGCCAAAAAGAATGCCCAGCATGATGATCATGACCACCGCGCTGAGCGCTGTCAGGGCATTTCGCGCCTCGCTGGGCATGGTGGCAGCAAGCACCGCCCCCAGAAAGGGCATGAGCGTCATCAGCGTCAGGAGGTTTTCTGCAAACATGCGATCGCGGGCTTCATACTCTTGGGCCGGGCATGACCGGTCGGCACTCTGCATCTGGGGGGCAGCAGTCGCGACGGGACAGGGTCCGGGAACGAATTGATCCGCCACAAGGTAACAAAACCCGCAGCTTGCCGGCGAGACTAGTAGAGACGGCAGGATGCCGCAAGAAACCCGGAGGGGATTTGATGCGGTTTTTGACCAAAATTTCCGTTATCACACGGGTTTCATAATCCGGCGCCCCGCCGGGGCGCAGAGGAGCCGCCCCAGCTTATTAATCCGTCCCCCCCCCGGGGGGGGGGGGGGCCGC